>NZ_QTQM01000024.1:0-113085 GCF_003854225.1 Burkholderia sp. Bp8986
CCATCAAGCGCCCACACTTATCGGCTGTTAATTTTTAAAGAGCATTTCTGCGAGGACCCGGAGGCTTTCTCAGCAGCACTGCGTTTTCAGCAGCAGAGAAGCGAGATTATCAACCGTTTTTTAAAACTCGTCAACAACTTTTTCTTCGTTGCGACGACTGCGGTTTAATTTCGTATGCACTGGAGTCGATAAAACCGACTTCAACAGCACCGCTTCCCTTCTTCCCCCGCGCTGCGTTTCCGTTAGCGCGAAAGAGGCGTGATTCTAAGCACCTGCCCCGGTCTCCGCAACCCCTTTTGTGAAATATTTTTGACGTGCAGTGCCGAGGACCGGTGAGCCTCCCCATTGGTTATATATAAGCGGCACGGCAAGAGCAGCCTCGGTCGCCCGTGAACCGCCCCGCCGCAGCGAACTCAACCTTCCGTCGATTACCGCCCAACCATCGCCCTCACCACGCCGTCCCGTCGAATCAGTCCGTGATACAGCGCCGCCGCGAAGTGCGCGAGGAACGTCAAGAAGAACAGATAGGCCAGCACGCGATGCGCGACCCGGAGCCAGGCGAACGCAACCGGATCAGCCGCAACGATCGCCGGCAACTGCACGCCGCCGCCCAAGGTCACCGGATACCCGCCAGCCGACAGCATCGCCCACCCGATCAGCGGCATCGCCAGCATCAGCGCATACAGCACCAGATGCGACCCATGCGCGGCAACCTTCTGCCACCAAGGCAAATCCTCAGGCAACGCCGGCGGCTTCGACGACAGCCGCACCACGATCCGCACACACACCAGCACCAGCACGGCAATCCCCAGCGGCTTGTGCAACGCCACCAGGAAATCGTGCCGCCCGGAAACCGACGCCACCATCCCTACCCCGATGAACAGCATCGCGAGGATCATCGCGGCCATCACCCAATGCAGCAGCCTCGCCGGCAAGCCAAACGTCGTAGCAGCCTTCATCATCGTCCCTCCGCACTCAATCGCGCCGCGCCGGCCACGCCGGCCTCTTCACTCGTCCTGCGCAGATACGAATCCGCATAAGCCGCCGACCGCGCCGCCAGCAACGGATCCCCCGACACCTGAATCCCCTGCGGCAGCACCGTCGGGTCGTAATTCACGTCCCGGCACGGCCCGCTGTCCTGCGGCTCCACGCGATCGAGCACGAGCGTGCCCGCGTCGATCGTCATCCGCTGCGCAGGCCAGGTCTTCGTCGCGTCGTCCACCGGGTCGCCGGGTTCCGCCAGCGTGACCAGCAGCTTCCACTTCTGCGCGCCGTCCGCGATGCGCCGCGTCAGGTCCTGCTGCAACACGTTCGGATCCGCGGCCGTCGCGACGTCCCCGGCGCCCGCCGTCTGCTCCGGCACGACGCGCCACCGCACCGCCTGGCGCTTGCCGGCCGCGTCGACGAAGTAGAACGCGTTCAGCCCGTAATAGCTTTCGGTGACGTAGCTCGCGCTCGGCTTCGCACCCTTCACCCAGGCGCGGAACGCGGCCGTCTCCGGATGTGCGCCGAAAAACGCCTTCACCTTTGCCGGATCGGGCTTGCCCGTCGCCGGATCCGGTTGCGTCGCGAGCAGTTGCGCGTAGAACGCCTTCGGCGTCGCCACCGGAAACACCGGCATCGCGTTCATCCCGGTCCGCCATTGCTGGCCGTCCGGTGCGGTGAGCTTCAGCGCGAGACTGCGGATCGGCACGCTGCTGTCGGGCGCATACGGATTCCCGCCCGGCAGCGCAAAGCGGCCGACCACCGGCGTGCGCACCGCCTTGAAGAACGGCGCGACCGAATATGCGCTCGCGGCGCCGTTACCTTCGAAGTAACCGGTCACGCACACGCCCTTCGCGTGATTGCGCCGGAAACCCGGATGCTCGCCGCCGGCCGTCTGCAGCGCGTCGACGAGCCGGTGCGGGGTCAGACGCGCCGGCGCGAGCCAGCCGCCGACATACCCGAACGCCACGGCCACGCCGGCCACCGCGCCGCCGATCACGGCCCAGCGCCACCATCCGCGCCCAGGCTCGCGCGGCGGTGAAGAAGAGGATGATTGCTTCATGGATGCACTCCCGATCGTCAGATCATTGTCGAACGCGTGTAGGACGCCACCCGCGCCGCTTTATTCCATGAAGAAATTTTTCGTATGCTGACGGAATAAGCGGCGCCGACCGGCGTCCTACGCGGCATCTCCACGCTTATCGGCTCGCGCCCCCGGCCATGCCCTCAAACGCCCCCGACGACGACGCATTACGCGAACTCATCCCCAGGCTGCGACGCTTCGCGCTCTGGCTGGCACGTGATGTCCACGCGGCCGACGATCTCGTCCAGTCGACGCTCGAGCGTGCGCTGTCGCGCTGGGCGAGCCGCCGCGACGACGCGTCGCTGCGCAGCTGGCTCTTCACGATCCTTTACCGGCAGTTTCTCGACGGCAAACGCAGCGCGAAGCGCTATGCGTGGCTGCTCGGCCGCATTCGCGACGACGACGAAGCGCACTGGCCGTCCGCCGAACGCGAGGTGGCCGCGCGCGCGACGCTCGAAGCGTTCGGCCGTTTGTCCGACGAGCAGCGCAGCCTGCTGCTGCTCGTCGCGGTCGAGGGCTTCACGTATCGGGAAGTCGCCGACCTGCTCGATGTGCCGATCGGCACCGTGATGTCGCGACTCTCCCGCGCCCGCCAGGCGCTGCGCCAGCTCAGCGACGGCGAGCTTCCCGCTCCTTCTCTCCGTTTGATGAAATGAATACGCTCCGTCCCGACGAACACGATCTCCAGGCCTATGTCGACGGCCAGCTCGACGACGATGCGCGCGCCGCGGTCGAGCGATATCTCGCGCTGCATCCGGAGAGCGCGGAACAGGTGAAGCACTGGCAGCAGGATGCGCAGCGGTTGCGGGCCGCGCTCGAAGGCGTGCGGATGCCCGGCGAGAATCCTGCGCTGGATCCGGCGGCGATTCGTGCGAAGCGTGCGGAGCGCTCGCGGGTGCGGTTCGCGATGGCGGCGTCGTTCGTGTTCTGTATCGGGCTCGGGACGTTTGGCGGGTGGCAGGCGCGTGGGTGGAACGCGGCGCCGCCGATTGCGCCGATGAGCGATGCGGTCGAGGCTTACCGGATGATGGTGGTCGATCAGGCCGCGAAGGTGGATTTCCGGCCGACGGGTGCGAAGGATTTGCAGACGTGGCTCACCCGGCGCGTGGGGGCATCGGCCAGGCTGCCGGATTTGAGTGCGGCGGGGTTCAGGCCGGTCGGCGGGCGGTTGTTTACGACGGACAGTGGGGCCACGGCCGCGATGGTGCTCTATGAGGACGACGCCGGGCGGACGCTGAGCTTCTATCTCCGGCCCGCGGAATCGCAACATCGGCTGCTGCCGGCCGGGCAACGCGTGGATGGGTCGTTACTGGCGCGGTATGGGTCGGTGAATGGGCTCAACTATGCGGTGGTCGGGCCTGTGGATAGTCTTGGTGAGCACGCGGTCGTGAAAGCGCTCGATCAGCAGATTTGAGCTGGACGATACGCTCTCCGTTGGTGGCCGTTGTGCGCTGACTGCGGTCCGTCCGATGCGGTTCGACAAGCCTGAAAGCACGCACGTTCACCGTTCGGGGCCACAGCGTTTAAATTCGCTTTCGTGGTGGTTGTCCACACCGCGAACCTCGTCGCGGTGCGTTCCCGGATGGGTAGACCCTCTTCGGTTCCGACGTCACAGGGTTTGGCGTCTTCTGGACGCAGGATATCCGCATCGGCCCCAGCGGCTCGGCATGCCGTCTCTGGTTGAATCACTCACCTTCGGCCCGCACAGCATTTCGAGTGTCTTTGGGTCGCGATATCCACATCGCCCTCGTCGAGCTGGTACACAGGATTTCGATTCGGCCGCTCACGGGTTGTTCGCATGCGCGTGAGCGCTTCGAATCAATGTGTTCCCGAGGGGGCACACAGCGTTCCTGATTGTTTTGCGTGCCGGTTGTCCACACGCGACAATCGGGCGCCACGGCCGCACGGACTCCAGCGTCGTGTCGTCCGTCATGTCGTACGACGGTGGCGTGGTTGTCATAACGGATCCTTGTGCAGCCGCATCGGTCATGAGCACCCACGACGCAGCCAGCAATATCCATCACCAGCATCTCATTGACGGGAGCGTTCATCGATCGTCGGGATCGAACTTCACGTTGAATCGCTCGCCCTTGAACCGACAACGATCCCGAACCCTGGCGATTCTACCGATACGAGCGTTCGAGCGGTCACCGGCTTCGGCTTCGCTTGATCCATCCACCGCACGCAGTGCATATCCCGCCCGGATCACAGTCGGCGGACTGTGCTTATCCAAAGGTGTTAACAGAGTTCGTATATATACGTAGTGATAGTTAACAAGCCCGCGGCCTCACAGTGGATAACTTCCGTAACGCCCTGAATTTTCAGCATGAAGTGGAATGCATAACCACAGGCGATGCACAGGAAAATCGCTGTGCATCACAGAACAACTTTCCGTCGATTCACAGTCGCGTCGACATATCCTCAAACGTTCCACTGTGAATCCAGAGGCTTGCCGGACGGTTATCCATAGCGCGCTGTGGATAAGTTGCGGCATCAGTCCGCCCGCTATCGAACCATGGCGATCAGATACAGCCCGCCGAGGATCATCGCGACGCCTCCCCATTGCGCGTACGACACACGCTCGCCGAAGAACACGATTCCGGCCAGAAAGACGAGCACGAACGTAAGCGCGGTAAACGGATACACGACGGTGAGCCCGGTCTTGCTCAAAGCGAAGATCCAGAGCACCGTGCCTGCGCCGTAGCAGAGCAACCCGAGCGCGACCCACGCATTGATGAATTCAGTCAATGCATGGCGGCCGTCGGCACCGATCTTGAACGCGACCTGGCCGGTTGCCGCGAGGAACACGCCGGCCAGAATGAGCACGTAGACGGACAGTTTCACCGGTGTTCCTCGTGGCGCTTCAATTGGTTGGCGACCATCCGGCTCTTCAGCATGGCGATGCCGGTTTTCACGCGCACCGGCAACCAGCGCAGCAGCAACTTGCGCACCTTGTAGCCGGGCGGCGACACGTCCGGTATGCCCGAACGGCTGTCGACGCGGTGTTGTCCGATCGCGTCCGGCAGCCGCTCCGCTTCGTCGGCGGCAGCGAAAAAGAGCAGGTTGTAGCGGTACCACGGCTCGATGCGCATGTCCGTGGCGATCATCGGCCGGACGAAATCGAACAGCTGGTAGCCGTGGCGCGCGAACAGGTCGCGCCAGAATTCGTAGCGCTGTTCGTTGATGTGGTTCTCGCCGCCCTGGCCAGGCACGGCGGCGGAAAACAGCACGCGCTTGCCGTGCCGGACGAGATTGTCGACGAGTGCCTCGCTGGATGCCTTTGGCACGTGCTCGCCGACTTCGAGGCACTGGACGAGATCGAACGATCGCCCGAGATCGAAGCGCTTCGAAATATCGGCCGGTACGAAATCGGCGGGGTCGACCATCAGCATCGAACGATCGACATAGTCGCCGTCGATGCCGGTGATGTCCTGCACGCCGAGCTGGCGATGCACGCTGAGCCATGCTCCGGCACCGCAACCGACGTCGAGGATACTCGCAGGCTTCAGCAGCGCGTTGACGCCGGGCAGCACGCCATGCGCCGACCGCGCCGATCCCTCGCGCTGGTATCGGTAGAAGATCTCGTCATACGAGCGCGGCGTATCGTCCGCGATGAATCCAGGTGACATCGCAATCTCCCGATGGCGCGATCGGTGCACGACGTGGCGCGACGCATCGCACCGCATGCGACGCAGTGCAATCAATCGCCTCGACAAGCCTGTTTCTCGTACACCGACCATTCGCCCGCCGTCTTCACGCGCACGACGCAACAGTCCGGATTGGCGAAAAACGTGTCCGGAAGCGGTGTCTCGGCGCGAACGAAGAAATACCGGTACAGGCGCCCTTGGTGCCGCTGCCAGTCGAAGTGCCGGTACAGCGGCAGCGGCGAGACGTCGGACGGCCCGACACCGGGCAGCCGGTCGAGCCGAAAGCGGACGATCTGCGGCGGGAACCGCGCGGCATTGAAATCGACGAATCCGCGGTGCTCGGCCTGATACCAGAGCGCGAAGTTCTCGTAGGCATACGGGTTGCCGGCACCCGGGCTCGTCCTGTCGACGATGATCGCAAGGCCGCGCTGTGCGGGTTCGATCGCGTTGGCAACCACGTCGAAATCAGCGCTCTCGTCGGCGAAGCGCAGCGCGCGGACACCTTGCTGAACGATGAAACCGGCGCAGACCACGGCAAGGAGCAGCTGCGTCATCAGCGCGAGCTGCGGCATTCGCCGGCCGGGTTCCATTGGTGCGGGCGCGCGGAACATCAGCGCATAAAATGGAAACAGGAACAGCGCAAAGCGCGGATACAGGAAAAACGTGTTGATCGCGAACAGCGGCACGGTAAACCAGACGATGGTCACGATGATTGCCGGTACATAGGCGGCGACCTGCCGGTTCGGTTTCGATGCCATCACGAACGGTGCGGCAGCGATCAGCAGGAATGCCAGCAGCGAACGGCTGTCGCCGGCGACACCCCACGGATAGAGCACGGCCGCGAACACGCGCACGACCGGGCTGATCCCCCACATCACGGTAAACGGATACATCGGCGTCAGATCGACGTCACGATGCAACGCCGCGTACAGCACGGTGACGGAGGCGAGGATCGCATACGGCCACGAGGCGAGCAGCACGCGCGGCAACATGCTGGTCGTGCGCAGGCGCACGAGCAGGAACAGCACGCCGATCGCGTTCGCGAACACGAAGAGTAGTCCGTGCGAGAAAAACAGCGCGAGATTCACGAGCACCAGCATTGCGCCGCGACGGGCTGTCGGCCGCCCGGCATAGTCGAGCGCGAGCGCCAGGAAAATCATCGCGACCGGTACGGCGACGAGGTACGAGTAGAAACCGAACTCGTACGCGAAGCCGAAGAATCCGGGCACGCACAGCCAGTCGAGGCGCGGGTCCGTACCGAGACGCCGGCGCAGCGCGAGGTACGCGGCGACGAAACCATAGAACGACAGGGTCAGCATGACCTTGAACGCAGCCGCGACGGGCATCACGAACGAAAGCAGCGCTGCCGCGCCATAGCCGAGCAGGTAGGGCGTAAACAGATTGATCCGCAGCAATGGCGCCCATGGCGACTGGCCGCGCAGCAGGTCGCGCAGCGTGGCGACCTGCGCCGCATGCTGCGGAAGATCGACCATCGGCGGGTGCGGCGCGAGCCAGAACAGCAGGCCGGCGGCGGCGACCGTCGCAACGAACAATGCGCGCAACGTGCGATCGGCTGTGCGATATGGCCACGCACGCGGCAAGCGGCCGCTTACCGTGCTGTCATCCATTGCACGAGCCCCCGCGTGAGAGACCGCCGCCGGCCTGGCACCGGGTCGTTGCGCGACAGGACCGATGGCCCGTCATAGCGTCTTCTCGACGATGAAGCGCGGGCGCTGCTTCGTCTCCGAATAGATCTTCGCGACATAGCCGCCGATTACGCCGAGGAACAGCAACTGCAGGCCGCCGAGAAAGTACATCGGGATCACGGTGGACGCCCAACCGGGCACCGAACGGTCGGTGAACAGCCGGATCGACAGCGCCCAGATGCCGAACACGGTCGAGGCCAGCGCGAGCAGCGCGCCAACGTACGCGCTCCATTGCAGCGGCTTCGTCGAAAACGACGCGACACCGTCCGACGCGAGCAGGATCATCCTCGCCAATGGGTACTTGCTTTCGCCGGCGAAGCGCGGCTGCCGGTCGTACCGGACGATCGCGGTACGGAAGCCCAGCAGCGGCACGATGCCGCGCAGGAACAGGTTGACCTCGCGGAAGCCGCGCAATTCTTCGATCGCCCGGCGGCTCATCAGGCGGAAGTCCGCGTGATCCGGCAAGATGTCGACGCCGAAGCGGCGCAGCAGCCGGTAGTAGCCGCGCGCGCTGACGCGCTTGAAGAAGCCGTCGCTGTCACGACGCTGCCGCACGCCGAATACGATCTCGGCGCCGGACTGGTATTCGCGCAGCATGCGCGGAATCGCGTCGAGGTCGTCCTGGAGATCGGCGTCGAGACTGATCAGCACGTCGCCGTTGACTCTCATGAGCCCGGCAAGCAATGCGTTCTGGTGCCCGTGGTTGCGCGACAGCTTGAGGCCGTGGATACGTGGATCAGCGGCATGGAAGCCTTCGATGAGGGACCAGGTCCGGTCGTGCGAACCGTCGTCGACGAAGGTCACGCCGCTCGCGCCGTCAATGATGCCGTCGCGGGTAAGCTGATCAAGCAGGATCGTGAGCCGGCGTACGGTTTCCGGCAACACGGCTTCTTCGTTGAAGCAGGGAATTACCAGATTGAGCGCGACCATACCCACCCCGATATCGTTACGCGTACGTTGCGGTCTGCCGTCGTCACGAGGTGCTACTGGTTCATGCAAGGTGGCGCGCGGATCGTGCATCGCGCGCGCCTGTTCCCCGTGACCGGATCGGGCCGGTTCCTGCTCTTGATTGTCGTTCGCAACCCCCGGCCCCGGATTCGCGACGAATCCATTATGACGGAACGTACCCGGGCCCGGTGAGACGTCGCAGTGAGGATGAACCCGGATGCGATTGCGGTCTGCGCTCGAGCGCCGGACGATCCCCCAACGCATCCTCCCCGATTCAAAAAATTTTCACGAAGGGGCTTGCGCACCTCCAAAACCCTCTCTATAATTCGCGGCTTCTTAGGCTCGTAGCTCAGTTGGTTAGAGCACCACCTTGACATGGTGGGGGTCGTTGGTTCGAATCCAATCGAGCCTACCAACGAACAAAATGAAGGGGTCTGGCAGCTCGCATTGCCTACAGGCAATCCGGCTCGCCAACATACAAACGCCACGCGGCAACATCGCGTGGCGTTTTTCTTTTTGCGGCCGAAACTTCGCATGCGCGTGCCGATGCAGCGTGTGCGATCCACGCGCAACAAGCAGCCGGCAGCCGGCAGCCGGCAAAGCAGAACGCAGAGCAGGGGAAGCGGGCGCAAAGCGCCCATCCGCCACCCCTCAATGCAGATGCCTCAACTTGTCAGGATTCCGCACGACATAGATCGCGACGACCTTCCCGCCCTCGATCTCGAGAGCCGTCGTCTGCAGCTCGCCATCCGCTTCCAGTGTGACGAACCCCGGCAGCCCGTTGACGAACCCCGCGCGCACGAGCTTCGACGCATGCGTGGCGAACAGCTCGGCGAGGTACGCGTGCACCTTCATCACGCGCTCGAAGCCGAACACCGGCTTGACCGCGGCCGTGCGCTTGCCGCCGCCGTCCGAATGCAGGCTCACGTCCTCGGCGAGCATCGCGCCGAGCGCGCGCATGTCGCCGCTGCGCGACGCCGCGAAAAACGCCTCGGCCAGCTCGATCCCGCGCTGCTTCTCGACATGAAACCTCGGCCGCGCCTCGCGCACATGCGTGCGCGCCCGCGCGGCGAGCTGCCGGCAGGCGGCCGGGTCGCGCTGGATCGTCGTCGCGATCTCGTCGAACGCGAGGCCGAACACGTCGTGCAGCAGGAACGCCGCACGTTCGAGCGGCGACAACCGTTCGAGCGCGAGCATCAGCGGCAGCGTGACGTCCTCCTGTTCATCTTCCTCGACGACCGGCTCGGGCAGCCACGGGCCGATGTAGGTCTCGCGCTGGTGCCGCGCGGACTTGAGCTGGTCGAGGCACATGCGCATCACCATGCGGCGCAGGAACGCCTCGGGCACGCGCACCTCGGTGCGATCGACGTCCATCCAGCGGATGAACGCCTCCTGCACCATGTCCTCGGCGTCGGCGACGGAACCGAGCATCCGGTACGCGACGCGCATCAGCGTGCGACGCAGCGGGTCGAAGCTCGCCGCTGCGTCGGCGCGTTCAGCGGCGCTGCCGGCGGCCGGATCGAGGTGGGTCATCACGCCACCATCTTCGCGGCGGCGGCCTTCGCGTCGGCCGGATCGATCCACAGCCCGAAGCCGACGGCCAGCCGGTTCCAGCCGTTGATCACGTTGATCATCACCGTGAGTTTCACCTGTTCCTCCTGGCTGAAGTGGTCGTTCAGCGCCGCATACGCGGCCTCGTGCGCGCCGTGGCCTTCCGACAGCCGCGTGAGCGCGTCGGTCCAGCCGAGCGCCGCGCGTTCGCGGTCGGTGTAGCAGGGCGCTTCACGCCATGCGGCCAGCAGGTTGATGCGCTGCTCGGTCTCGCCTTGCTCGCGCGCCTCGACGGTGTGCATGTTAAGGCAGTTTGCGCACGCATTGATTTGCGACGCGCGGATCTTGACCAGCTCGATCAGCGTCGGCTCGAGGCTCCCGGCAGCGGCGACCGAGACGGCCATCCAGTTCTTCATCATTGCGGGCGCGGCGGCGAACGGATTGAGTTTCGCAGTCATGGTTCCTTCTCCTTTCGTGTGGGTTCCGGCGATATGACGAGCGAGCCCTGCGCGCCTGTGACATCGACGCAAAAAAATTTTCAAAAGCCGGGAAGCGCGCGAAGGGCAGAGCGGTTGAACGGCGGTGTCGAGGTCCGCGACACCGCCGCGCGGACCCGTGCCGATTTCGATTCCATGGCGCCGCTCGCGTGGCGAACCCGTGTCATCCGTTCTTTCATGACGCCGGTGTGGATGTCATGAGGCGTCGGCATGGCGAACCCGCGGGCATGCACATTGCGTTCACCCTCCGAGCCCCCCTCATGACGGGCATCGACGGTTCGTCACGCCGCCGCTCCGCGCATGGTCGATGCTTTCATTTTTCTTTCGCGCTCGTTTCACCCGAAATCCGATTCGCGACGTTCACATTTCTGGCCCATACTGTTCTGCACGGGTAGATGAAGTCACGCCGCACCAGCGGCCCGGCTCGCGCGCCGGCTGCCCGACGACGCAGCAATGAAGGTCGCACGTCAGCCGCGCGCATCCCAGCGCAAGGCTTTCCTTTTTCCGGCAACGCAACGCAGCGAATCGCGACGTGAACGGTAAACCGATGAGCCTCCTTGCATCCCAGCTTCAGCGCCGTTACCAGGACGTGCGCGCCCATAGCATCGCGTTGACCGCGACGCTGTCCGCCGAAGACCAGGCCGTGCAGTCGATGCCCGACGCGAGTCCGGTGAAATGGCATCTCGCGCATACGACCTGGTTTTTCGAAACCGTCGTACTGATGCGCCGCGTGCGCGGCTACGCGCCGTTCGACGACGCGTTCCAGTTCCTCTTCAATTCCTATTACGAAGCGCTCGGCCCCCGCCATCCGCGGCCGCAGCGCGGGCTGCTCACGCGTCCGTCGCTCGATGAGGTGCACGCGTACCGGCAGTACGTCGACGATGCGATGCTGCGCGCGCTCGACGGTGCCGATCCGGCGTTGCTCGCCACGATCGCGCCCGAGATCGAGCTCGGCCTGCATCACGAACAGCAGCATCAGGAACTGATCGTCACGGACATGCTGCATGCGTTCTCGTGCAACCCGCTGAAGCCCGCGTTCCGGCCGCGCAGCGGCGCCAATGCTCACGCCGGGCACGCCGGGCACGCCGCCCTGGCCGCGGGCGATGCCGGCCCGTTGCGCTGGCTGCATCAGCCGGGCGGGCTCGTCGAGATCGGCCACGATGGCGCCGCGTTCTCGTTCGACAACGAACGGCCGCGCCATACGGCGCTCGTGCGTCCGTGCGAGATCGCGAACCGCCTCGTGACGAACGCCGATTTCGCGGCCTTCATCGCGGACGGCGGCTATGCACGCCCCGAATACTGGCTGTCCGACGGCTGGGCGACGGTGCAGCGGGAAGGGTGGCAAGGGCCCGCGTACTGGATTCCCGGCGACGACGGTGATCCGGCAGCCGCACACGCCTGGCGCGCGTTCGGCCTGCACGGCGTGGAGCCACTCGCGCCCGATGCGCCCGTGTGTCACGTGAGCTTCTACGAGGCGGCGGCGTATGCGGAATGGGCCGGCGCACGCCTGCCGACGGAATTCGAATGGGAGGCCGCGTTCGGCGCGGATGGCATCGCGCAGATGCTCGGGCACGTATGGCAGTGGACGCGTTCGTCCTACGAGCCGTATCCGGGCTTTCGGCCGCTCGCAGGCGTCGCCGCGGAATACAACGGCAAGTTCATGGTCGGCCAGCAGGTCCTGCGCGGCAGCAGCATCGCGACCCCGCCGGGGCACGAACGGCCGACGTACCGCAATTTCTTTCCGCCGGCCGCGCGCTGGCAATTCACGGGAGTGCGACTTGCGCGAGACGTCTGATCTGACGGCCACGAGCGGTGGCCTGCAACCCGCCCGCGATGCGCGGCCGAGCGCGTTCGAGCGCGACCTGATCGACGGGCTGTCGCGCACGCCGCGCAGCATTCCGCCGAAATACTTCTACGATGCGGCCGGCTCCGCGCTGTTCGATCGCATCTGCGAACTGCCGGAGTATTACCCGACGCGTACCGAACTCGGGATCCTGCGCGATCGCGCGGCCGAGATCGTGCGGCGCGTCGGCCCGCATGCGGACATCGTCGAATTCGGCGCGGGCTCGCTCGAGAAGATCCGCGTGCTGCTCGACGCGTGCGCGGACAACTACGCGAACGCGCCGGCGCGCTACGTGCCGATCGACATCTCGGCCGACTACCTGCACGGCGCGGCCGCGCGGCTGCGTGCCGCGTATCCGTGGCTCGACGTCGCGCCGCTCGCGGCCGACTACACGAAGGCCGAGCAGCTCGCCGAGCTGACCGGCACGCCACGCCGGCGCATCGGCTTCTTTCCCGGCTCGACGATCGGCAACTTCTCGCCGGAGGAAGCCGATACGTTCCTGCGCGACGCCGCGCGGCTGTTGCGCGGCGGCGGCCTGCTGGTCGGTGCGGATCTCGTGAAGGACGAACGCACGCTGCATCACGCGTACAACGACGCGCAGGGCGTGACCGCCCAGTTCAACCTGAACCTGCTCGCCCGCGCGAACGCGGAACTCGGCGCGGATTTCGATCTCGACGCGTTCTCGCATTGCGCGTTCTACGACCGTGAGCTGCAGCGCATCGAGATGCATCTCGTTAGCGATATCGCGCAGACGGTGCACGTGCGCGGCCACGCGTTCCGCTTCGAGGCCGGCGAACGCATCCACACGGAGAACTCGTACAAGTTCACGATCGACGGCTTCCAGGCGATCGCGCGGCGTGCGGGCTTCGAGCCCGACACCGTGTGGACCGACGCGGACCACCTGTTCAGCGTGCACTGGCTGCGCAGCGTCGACGATATCCGCGCGTAACGTCGTCGCGAGTCGTCGCGAACCGCTCGCACGGCGTGCGCGCGGGACGCATGCGGTCTGCGTCGCCGGCCCGCGCGCCGGCACAATTTCCCGACTCTCCCGATTCGATGCGTCGTTGCAACGGCGTGTCGAATCGCTCGTCGCCCTTGTCCCGCAAGGCTTCCCGCCCCTCCGTAAACGTCCGTTACCGGTCTCGCACACCGGTTTCACCTGTGTCCGCCCGTGGTGCCTAGACTCCGAACCGTAGTCACATGACGCACGACACGTGCAGGGAGTCGCGAAATGAGCAAGAAACTTATTCTCGGTGCAGTTCTCGGCGTAGCGGCGCTGGCAGCTTCGGGCGTCGCATCGGCCCACGTCGACCTGGCGGTCGGCATCGGCGTGCCGGGCGTCTATGCAGCGCCGGCGCCGGTCTACGTCGCGCCGCCGCCGGTGACGTACGCGCCGGTTGGCTACTATCGCGATGACGACTGGCGTGAGCGTCAATGGCGCGAACATGAATGGCGCCGTCGTGAATGGCGCGAGCACGAGTGGCGCGAGCGCGGCTGGCGTGACGGCGACGGCTGGCGCGGCCGCTGGAACTGAACCGGGCCACCGGTTCATGAGGACACCGAGCACGACGACGAGAGGAGTGTGATCGCATGATGCCCATTCGACACATCAGGTATAGCGTGGCGGCCGCCGTCGTCGCGCTCGCAACGATCGGCAGCGCGCACGCGGCGGGCTGCATGAAGGGCGCGGTGGTGGGCGGCGTCGCCGGCCACTACGCGGGACATCACGCCGTGGTCGGCGCGGTCGGCGGCTGTATCGTGGGCCGCCACATGGCGAAGAAACACGAGCAGGAACTGGCCGCGCAGCGCAAGGCCGCAGCGCAGGGCGTGCAGCCGGCGCAGTAAGCGTAGCCACCGGCGGAACGGCGCGATCGCGCCGTCTCCGCCTTTCATTTCCCTTGTCGGCTGGCGGCCGACCGGCCGGTTCATCAAGCGTGCCGAACGCCGCCGGATTGATCCGACGAAACCGCGCCGCGCGCGCCGTTACGATCATTTACAACGCCGCGCCGCACGAAGCGCGCGCGTACCTAGAATGCAGTCACTCGAACGCGCTCCAGGGAGCAAACAATGAAAACGCAACGATATCTGTCCGTGCTCGCAGCTGCGCTGCTCGCACTCGGCGCCGTTTCCGCGCAGGCGGCGGGCGGCGGCAATGGTGGTGGCGGTGGTGGTGGCAACGGCGGCGGCCATGGTGCCGGCGGGATGGGCGGCATGGGTGCCAATGCGGGCGGCATGTCCGCCGGCCACATGAGCGGTGAAGCGCTGAGCAACTCGAACGGCATGCACGCGGGCGACCGCGACAAGGGCCTGTCGCGCGCAGCCGACCGCTCCGATTCGATCGCCGATCGTGCCGGCGCGCAGCCGGGCAGCGGTCACGGGCGCTCGCACGGGCACACCGCCCATGCATCGAAGTCCACGCGCCACGCGCATCGGAACGCATTCGGTCACACGCTGTAAGCGCGGCGCACGCATGCGGCAGGAGGGCGCTTCGGCGCCCTTTTTCATTGCCAGCGGACCAAGGGGCGCCGCGGTGTGTCGCGTTGCTCGTCGCGCATCGACCCCGATTTGCAACCAGCCGTAACCGCACGCACGAACGCGCCAGAATACGAACCGCTTTCACGCGAATGACAGGCGGATTCGCTCCCCATACGCGGGCATCGCAGCAGCGCCGCGGCCCGCGCCATGAAAAAAGGGCGGCTCGTCGCCGCCCTTCGTTTCAGCGCCCCGCGCCCGCCAGCGGCGCGACGGCTGCAACAGGCTCGAACAACGCGTCGGCCTGCCTGACGCGCACGAACCGCGCGGCCGCCCCGCCGTCCACCAGCGCCCGGAAATGCGCTTCGCCGCACGCGAGCTTCGCGCGCTCGTGCTCGCTCGTCACGTCGCCGTCGGCATTCGGCGTATCGACGACGAAGTACAGCCGCTCGCCGCCATCCTGCTCCGCGAGCACGGCCCAGTCGGGGTGATAGCTGCCGAGCGGCGTCGGCACGCGGAACCATGCGGGCAGCTTCGCGTACAGCTTCACGCCGTCGTGTGCTTCGAGCGCATCGGCGAACGCGCGCTCGGCGTCGGTCTCGCACACGACGGCCTCGTGGATCGACTTCCGCGCATCCGGCCGCAGGTTGCGCAGATAACCGGTCAGCGCCTCGCTCTCGAACGACTCGAGCGCATGCACGTGGCGTTCGCCGAGCTTCCGGTACGCGATGCCGGCAACCAGCGCGAGCCGCTTGCAGCGGTTGATCGCATCGGCGGCCAGCGCGATGAACTGCTGCGGATTCACGCGGAAATCGTCGAGCCGGCCGCTGTCGGCCAGGATCGTCGCGAGCGAGCGGCGCGTGAGCTGCGTGCGGTCCTGCAGTTCGGTGAGCAGGTCGGGCAGCGGCAGCTCGCCTTCGTCGATCAGCACCGTGCCGGCGCCGGCCACCTCGATCGCCTCGATGCCGGCCTTGCCGATGTCGATCTCGGCCTTGCGCCACTGCAGCCGCGCGCGCGCGATGTCCGGCGCGTCGCGCAGCGCGGCCGTGCAGTCGCGCACGAGCTTCGCGTTGTCGAACTCGACGCTGTACACGGTGCGATGGCGGATGCGGTCCCACAGCGCGCGGAAGTCGTCGCCGAACACGACGGCCTTGCCCGACGCGTCGCGCCGCAACGCGATCGCGCGCCGCTCGTCCGCATTGCGCACCGCGAAGCGGCCCGACAGCTTGCGCAGCGTCGCGACGATCGGCGCGCGCAGCGTCTCGAACGCCGCGGGCAGCACGAGCGCGCTCTGGCGCAGCGCATCCTTCAGCCGGTCGAGCACCTTGCCCTGCGCGTCGACGTAGCCCTGCTCGTGCAGATGGGTCCACAGCACGCGCGACAGCTCGATGCCGAGCGCATGCGCGGGCCCGTCGCCTTCCTGCACCGGCAGCGCCGCGAACTGGTGTTCCTCGACGATCCCGAAACGGATGCCCGTATCGGCCTCGATTTCCTTCTGCAGGTTCTCCGCGAACGACTCGTAGCGCTCGGTCGCGATCACGGTGAGCGTGTTTACGCCCGGATCGCGCACGCGTTCGCCGTCCTGGTCGACGGCGAGGCGCAGCCCGCGGCCGAGCGTCTGGCGACGCTCGCGCTCGGTCTGGATGTCGCGCAGCGTGCAGATCTGGAACACGTTCGGGTTGTCCCAGCCTTCCTTCAGCGCCGAGTGCGAGAAGATGAACTTCAGCGGCGTGTCGAACGACAGCAGCGCTTCCTTCTCGCGCATGATGAGGCCGTACGCGCGCTCCGCGTTCTCGCGGGCCGCGGCGCTGCTTTCGCTCGTGTCGGTCCAGCCGCCCTTGCGGTCGATCGAGAAGTAACCGTTGTGCGCGCGCTCGACTTCGAGCGCGACGTCGACGCCGTCGAACAGCGCACGATAGGCCGGCACACGCGCCGCGCGCGCATATTCCTCTTCGAAGATCAGCGCGTAGTCGCCCTTCACCGGCATCCCGTTCTCGTCGTAGCGGCGATAGCGTTCGACCGAATCGACGAAGAACAGCGACAGCACCTTCACGCCGCGCTCGGCCAGGCGCAATTCCTTGTCGAGATGCTCGCGGATCGTGCGGCGGATCATCTCGCGCTGCACGGCGAGCGTGTCGATGTCGCCGAATGCCTCGCCGAGCGACAGGAACGCCTCGCCTTCCGGATGGCGCAGCTCGACGTACTCGGCGCCCTTCACCGCATGCACTTCACCGATCCGCAGCCCCGCGTACAACGCGCGCCTGGTCAGGCGCTCGAGATCGTCGCCGTCGGTGGCCGTCACGATCTGGCGCTTCACGCCGGCCGCGGTCGCGACGTCGAGCTCGATGCGCGCGCTGATCGCGCCGCGCCGGTTCGACACGCCGACGAGCCGCACGTAAGGCTTGTTGTGCGCATCCTCGACGATCGCCGACGCGATCTCGATCTGCTTGACGAGCTTGCGTTCGTACGCGTCGACCGCATCGAGCCGGTACACCATGTGGTGGCGGTCGACGTGCGTGGCCGAATAGCGCAGCGTGCAGAGCGGCGCCATCGCGGCGAGCGCTTCGCGCCCGCGCCCCTCGAGCCCGCCGTCGACACTTTGCGGCTCGTCGACGATCACGATCGGCCGCGTCGCGCGGATCAGGTCGATCGGCTTCTCGCCGCCGGTCTTCTCGCTGTCTTTATAGAGGTTGTTGATCTCTTTCTTGTTGATCGCGGCGACCGTCATCACCATGATCTGGATCGCCGCGCTCGCCGCGAAGTGGCGCACCTGGCCGAGCTTCGCGGAGTCGTACAGGAAGTAGTCGTACGGCACGCCCGCGTACAGCGCGCGGAAATGATCCTCGGTGATCGAGAGCGTCTTGTGCACACCTTCCTTGATCGCGATCGACGGCACGACGATCACGAACTTCGTGAAGCCGTAGCGGCGGTTCAGCTCGAAGATCGTGCGCAGGTACACGTAGGTCTTGCCCGTGCCGGTCTCCATCTCGACGGTGAAGTCGCGCGAGCCGGGCTGGCCGGACGGCGGCAGCCCGCCGCGCAGCTGGACGTCGGCGAGATTGCGCGCGAGCGCGTCGTCGGTCAGCGACAGCCGGTTGCCGACACCTTGCTCCGACACCGCGAAGCCGAGCGAGCCTTGCGCCGCGGCCGTCGTGCCGGGCGCGGCGTTCGCGAGCACGCTGAAGTCGCCGCGATACGATTCCTGGCCGCGAAACAGGTCGCAGACGGCGTCGATCGCCTCGCGCTGGTAGTCGAGATCCGCTTCGAAATGCAGCCGCATCACAGGCTCCGCACGCGCTTCACGCCGTGCTGTTCGAGCAGCGCGGCGAGATTGAGCTTCGCGACGTCGTCGACGAAGCCGCTGTCGCGGAACAGGCACGTGACGTCGCGCGTGGCACCCGTCGCGTCGAGCAGCTCGACGATGCCGTCGGCGAGCGGGCCCGCGTCGTCGCGCGCGATGCGCGCGTCGAAGCACGCGACGATCGAGCGGCCGATCAGGTGCACGGTCTTGCCCGCGACCGGGTGATGCTCGACCGGCGTGCACAGATCGAGGCCGAGCTTCAACGTGAGTTCGGCGAGCAGGTCGTCCTCGCTGCGGCCGGTCTTCACGTGCTCGACGGAGGCGAACAGCGCGTGGTCGAAGTCGTCGCGGCGCGGATCCCATTCGATCACGTTGGTCGTATCGAGCCGGTACACGCGGAAACCGAGGTCGCCATAGCTTTCCGGGTAGTCGCGTGCGACCTGCTGCGCGGCGCGGCGCAGGCGTTCCTTCGTGATTTCCGCGAGCGTCAGCGGCTTCTTCAGCTTCGCGCAGAAATCGGCGGCCGCGAGCTGTGTTTTGTCGCGGCGGTCGAGCGCCTCGGGCAGTTGCACGAGGATGTAGCGGCGCGCGCCGCCGTCGGTCGCGTTCACCTGCATCACCGCATGGCCGGTCGAGCCGGAGCCGGCGAAGCAGTCGAGCACGATGTCGTCGCCGCGCGTGCACCAGCCGATCACGGCCGCCGCGAAATCGACCGGCTTCGGCTGGTCGAACGGGATGCCGAGCGTCTTCAGCAGCGCGTCGTCGGAGCCGGCGAACGGCAGCACCGACGGCACGTTCTCGTACATGTTCTCGTCGAGGTAGTAGATCCGCTGCGGCTGCGTGGTTTCATCCGGACCGAATTCGATCTGGCCGCGCTCGATCAGCGCCTGCATCGTCGCGGGCGGGTTGCGCCAGCCGCGCGCCGGCATCGCGCACGGCTTGCCGGTGACCGGGTGGATCAGCGGCGTGAAATACTCGTCCGGTGCCTTCTTCTTGTTCGGCCACGCCATCGACACGAGGCGGTACACACGCCCGTCGGCCGACAGCCGGTCGTACATCACCTCGCCGCCCGACAGGTTGGTCTGCGCCTTCATCCACGCGCGGTAGGCCTTCTGCGCGTCCTTCGCGTTGCCGCTGCGGTACACCGCGTCGTGCGCGGCATCCAGCATGCGCTGCGCGTTGCGCTTCGGGCGCTTCAGCGGCGCCTGCTCGAGCAGCGTCTCGGCGTTGCGCGCGAACAGCACCAGCGATTCGTGCTGGTACGCGACGCCGCGCGCATCGCCCTTCGGGTTGCGCTTGTCCCACACGGCGACGCCGAGCTCGTTCTCCTCGCCGAAGATCTCGCGCAGCATCAGCACGAGCGCATGCACCTCGTGCTCGTCGATGTGCACGGCAATCAGCCCTTCGTCCGACAGCAGCGCGTGCGCGAGCTTCAGGCGCGGATACATCATGTTCAGCCAGTCGGTGTGGAACCGGCCGTTCGCCTCGGTGTTGGTGCTGCGCTTCACGCCGCCTTCGGTCTGGCCCGTCATCGCCAGGTAGTGGCGGATGCTGTCGCTGAAGTCGTCCGGATAGACGAAATCGCTGCCGGTGTTGTACGGCGGGTCGATGTAGACGAGCTTCACCTTGCCCGCGTAGCTCTTGTGCAGCAGCTTCATCACGTCGAGGTTGTCGCCCTCGATCACGAGGTGGCGCGTGTCGTCCCATGCGACGCTGTCGGCAGGGCACGGACGCAGCGTGCCCGTCGACGGCGTGAGCGCGGCCTGGCGCGCGCTGCGCTTGCCGTGCCAGTGGAAGCCGTAGCGCTCGTCGGCGTCGCCGACGGTGCGCTCGCCGACCAGCGCCTTGAGCACGTCGACGTCGACCGACGCGCCGTCCGGGCCTTCGGTCACGAGTTCGGGGAACAGCGCCTTCAGGCGCGCGACGTTGTCGGCGGTGAAATCCGTCGACATCGCCTGCGGGCTCGCCGCATCGAGTTTCTGCATCGTTTTTTCCATCGGAGCCCGGCCGCGTGCGCCAGGACGTCGGGCGCACTCACGGCACCGGCGGCAATGGCCACCCGGGCAAACCCGAAACGCTAGCGAGTCGGTCGGCGCAGGTCAAGCACCGATGTGAGGCGATCGTGCGCGCATCGGCCGCGATCGCCCGCCCGACGGGCCGCAAGCGGCTTCGGGCCGGTGGTCGCGGCGGCGGCCGACCGGCGTTCCCCGGGGGCGCTGCGCGGGCCAAAATCGACGAAAAAACGGCGAAAAAAAGGGCACGGTCAGCGCGATGCGCCGCCGTGCCAGCATGGAGAATCCCGGATGGAGGGTGTGGCGGAGCCCGGCGGGCCCCGCCCGAATGACCGGCCCTCGGGTCAGAAGCGCGTGCGAATGCCCGACGTCAGTTCGAGCTGGTTCTTCGCGCCGAACGTCGACGACACCTTGTAGCCGCCATGCAGCTTCATGTAGTCGCCGGCCAGATACACCTCGGTGCGCTTGCTCAGGTGGTAGAACACCGACCCGTAGATCGTCTCCTTGAAGCCGTTGCCGACGCCGTTGGTCAGGCTGAACGCGCCGAGGTTCGCGTTCGGCGTGAAGCCGTCGGCGTTGTACGCGGCGTTCTTGATGCGCATCTGCTGATAACCGAGCTCGTAGTCGAGCGCGCCCTTCGGCGCGATCTTCATCGACACGGTCCACGAATCGTCGTGGCGCTGGCCGAGCGCGCCCTGGTCGCCGTTGTAGCGGAAGTAGCCGGCGTTCAGGCGCACGATGCTGAACGCGTAGTCGCCGCCGACCGAGAACGTCTGGTTCCTGAAGCCGTTGTGGTTCACGTGGTTGTAGAAGCCCGACACGGCGAACGGCCCGCCGTTGTAGCCGAGCGCGACCTGGTATGCGGAGCCGGTCGCGAACGAGGTCGAGTTGCTGAACTGGTAGCCGGCGCTCGCGAAGATGCCGTTGCTGAACAGCTTCTTCCACGCGACGCCGTTGTTGTAGCGCGTGCCGGTCGGGCCGGCCGCGTAGAAGATCATCTGCTTGAAGTTGTTCGAGTTGGTCCAGCCGCCTTCCTCGGTCGTCAGCTTCGCGGAGCCGTACGCGTCGCCGTAGATCGCCGACGCGTCGCGCGCGATCGTGTTCTGGAAGCCGGCCGTCAGCTTGCCGAAGCGCTCGTCCTCGACGCCGACCCAGGCGTCACGGTCGAAGATCTGGCCCTCGTCTTCCATCTGGCCGTTCGCGACCACGAATTCGCTTTCGAGGCGGAAGATGATCTTCGTGCCGCCACCGATGTCCTCGGCGCCTTTCAGGCCCCAGCGGCTGCCGCTGAACCACGGCTCGCCTTCGTTGCCCATGCCGATCACATGGTTGCCGTTGGCGTCGGCGTGGGTCCGGTAGGTCGGAAAGCTCAGGTCCATCAGGCCGTAAAGCTGCACGCTCGACTGCGCCTGCGCCTGGGTGCCGGCGCACAGGCCTGCCGCCGCGATGGAAAGGGCAAGGGTTTTTCGTTTCAAGATCGTCTCCTCCGAGCTGCCGCATTGAAATCTGTTTGTTGGCAGTACGTAATGTATGCCGATTGTTGCCGACCACAGCGAGAGGGTCGACGCATAGCATCGTAGAGGGGGCAATCCTTCACGCCGCTTTCCCGGAGGAAAGAATCGGATCGGTGAAAACACCGAAATCGCAATAATCGGGAATCGGGCAGGCGGGCAGCCCGCGGGCTGCCAAAACAACGTTACGTGCTGCGAATCGATGCCGCGGGCCGCGCCGTCAGTCCTGCGCGGTCTTCGCGCGCAGGATATAGCCGAGCCCGCGCAGCGTGATGATCTCGGCCGTGCTGAGCGCGAGATGCTTGCGCAGCCGGTGGATGTAGATGTCGATCGCATCCGCGCTCGGCTCGTCGTCGAGCGCGAACACGCTGTCCATCAGCCGCGCCTTCGATACCGTCTTGTTCTGCTGCAGCATCAGCGTTTCGAGAATCGCATGCTCGCGGCGGCGCAGCGCGAGCACCGTGTCGCCGCAGCGGAATTCACGCGTGCCGAACGCATAGACGAGATCGCCGCACACGAGCTGCGTCGTGCCGACGCCGGCCTGCCGGCGGATCAGCGCGCGGATCCGCGCGACCAGCTCGCGCGATTCGAACGGCTTGACCACGTAGTCGTCGGCACCCGCGCCGAAGCAGTCGACCTTGTCGTCGACCGAGCCGTGCGCGGTCAGCATCAGCACCGGCACGTTGTCGTTGCGGCGCCGCAATCGCGCGAGCACTTCCTTGCCGCTGATGCCAGGCAGCCGCATGTCGAGCAGCACCGCGTCGTAGCGCTCGGTCTTCAGCACGGTATCGGCGCGCTCGCCGTCGCCGACGCAGTCGACCGCGAAATCCTCGCCGCGCAGCAGGTTCACGATCCAGTGCGCGAGTTCGGCGTTGTCTTCGACCAGCAGGAGTTTCATGGCGACTTCATCTCTTCAAGGAAACGCCGGGCCGCCCCAAGTTTCCCGCCCCGCCGGAAGTCCCCTTGGGTGATGGTCCCCTTGGGGGGCCTGGCGCGCAGCGACCGGTTTTGGGCGCACGCTTCAATCGTACGCGGGCAGCCGCACGGTCACGACGATACCGCGATTGCCGGGGCCCGGCGCGAGCGACGCGCTGCCGCCGTGCGCCTGCGCGATCTCGCGGACGATCGCGAGGCCCAGGCCCGAGCCTTCGGTGTCGGCCGACACGCGGTAGAACCGCTTGAACACGTGCGGCCGCGCTTCGGCCGGAATGCCGGGGCCGTTGTCGACCACCTCCAGCACGACCGCGGCGCCGTCGCGCCGTGCCGCGACCGTCACGCAGCCGCCCGGCTGCGTATAGCGCACGGCGTTGTCGACGAGGTTCATCACCAGCGCGGTCAGCAGGCTGTCGCTGCCCGCGACGTCGAGCCGTTCGCCGAGATCGGCGCCGAGGTCGATGTCGCGCTGCTGCGCGAGCACGATCGTTTCCTCGAGCACGCTCGACACGACGGCCGCGAGATCGACGCGATGCGTGAGCAGCGTCGACGGCGTCGCTTCCGCGTGCGCGAGCAGCAGCAGCTTGTCGGTCACGTCGGCCATCTTGCGGCTGCTGCGCTGCATGCTGTCGAGCACCGACGCCAGCTCGCGATCGTCATGGTCGCGCTGCTGCGCATACTGGATCTGCGTGTCGAGCACCGCGATCGGCGTGCGCAGCTGGTGCGCGGCGTCGGCAATGAAGCGGCGCTGCGTGGCCGTGTGCGTATTGAGCCGCGCGATGCACTGGTTGATCGCGTCGACGATCGGCCGCAGCTCGTGCTGCAGCCGCTCCGGGCGGATCGGCTCCAGTTCCATCGGCCCGCGGTCGGCGACGTCGTCCTTCAGCTTCATCAGCGGGCGCAGCTCGAGCGTGAGGCCGAGATAGACGAGCACGATCGCGAGCACCAGCATCAGCGACAGGCGCACGAGCTGCGGCCGCCAGATCGTCGCGACCATCGCGTCGTACGAGCGCGTCGTCTTCGCGACGATCACCGTGACCGTCTCGATCTGCCCCTCGTCGTACAGCTGGCGGTCGTAGGCGGCCGCGCGCAGCCGCACGCCGTCGAGCGACGTGTCGTACAGCGTCGGCTCGACCCCGTGCCGCCCGGGCAGCGCGAGCGCCGGGTTGCCCGCGAGCAGCCGGTCGTGGCCGTCGATCACCTTGTAGAACACCGAATCGCCCGACGGCGATTCGAAGATCTCCAGCGCGGCCGGCGGCACGTCGGCCGCCGGCCGCCCGTTGCGCCATTCGACGTCCTCGCCGATCGTGCGCGCGGACGCGACGAGCGCGCTGTCCTGCACGAGCCCGGCCGTGCGCCGCGCGGTGTCGTACGACATCGCGCCCGCGATCAGCACGAAAGCCGCGAGCGGCAGCAGCAGCCACCACAAGAGCCGCCCGCGCAGGCTGTGCGCCATTCCGTCTCCTCAATGCCGAACCGCGCCGGGGTAACCGGCGCGGTTCGGGCGTGTCATTCGATGATGCGTGCGTTGCTCAGAACGCGGCGGGGCGCCACTTGAGCAAGCGCTTCTCGAGCCAGGTCAGCAGGTAGTCGGCGGCCAGCGCGACCACGGCCAGCACGATCATCGCCGCGAACACGCCGCTCGCGTTGAACGCGCCCTGGGCGGTGGAGATTAGCAGGCCGATGCCCTGCTTGGAACCCAGGAATTCGCCGACGACCGCACCGACCAGCGCGAAGCCGAAGCTCACGTGCAGGCTCGCGAGAATCCAGCTGAGCGCGGACGGAATCACGACCGACGTGGTGATCTGCCGGCGCGACGCGCCGAGGATCTGCGCGTTCGCGATCAGGTAGCGGTCGGCTTCGCGCACGCCCTGGAACGCGTTGCCGAACACGACGAAGAACACCATCACGACGGCCAGCGCGATCTTCGACGCCATGCCGAGGCCGAGCGCGATCACGAAAATCGAGCCGAGCACGACGCGCGGGATCGAGTTCGCGATCTGGATATAGAGGCCGAACACGTCGGACATCAGCTTGTTGCGGCCGAGCACGATCCCGCAGAGCACGCCGGCGACCGAGCCGATCAGGAAGCCGATCGTGGTTTCCTCGAGCGTCACCCAGACCTGCGTAAGCAGCGGCCCTTGCGACGTGCCGTTCGCGAACCAGTCCTGGAGCTGCGCGAAGATCAGCGTCGGCTGCGAGAAGAAGAACGGATCGATCCACTTCAGGCGCGCGGCGAGTTCCCAGCCGCCCAGCACGACGACGAGCACGGCGATCCGCAGGCCGATGATCAGTTGCCGGCGGCGGCGCAGCCGGGTTTGAGCGGCACGCGACTCGTCCTCGAGCGACGGTGCCGGAATGGCGGTGGGGGGAAGCGTCATGTCGGTCATGCTCCTGTCCTGTCCTTGCTGCTGTCAGCCGATCTGCACTTCTTCGCGCAGGTCGTGCCAGATGTCCTTGGAAATTTCGATGAAGCGCGTGTCGTAGCGGATCTCCGACGTGACGCGCGGGCGCGGCAGGTCGATCTCGTACACGCGCTTGAGCGTCGCGGGCCGCGCGGTCAGCACGAACACGCGGTCGGCGAGCGCGATCGCCTCCTCGAGATCGTGCGTGACGAACACGACCGAGCCCTTGTTCGCGGACCACAGCTGCAGCAGTTCGTCCTGCATCAGCGTGCGCGTCTGCATGTCGAGCGCGGAGAACGGCTCGTCCATCAGCAGGATTTCCGGCTGGTTGATGAAGGTCTGCGCGAGCGCGACGCGCTTGCGCATCCCGCCGGAGAGCTGGTGCGGGTAGTGTTTCGTGAACTTGTCGAGGCCGACCTTGCGGATCCATTCCTCGGCCTGCGCGTAGGCGACGTCCTTCGAGCGGCCGCGAAACAGCGGGCCCGCCGCGACGTTGTCGATCACGTTGCGCCACGGGAACACCGCGTCGGCCTGGAACACGAAGCCGATCCGCGGATCGATGCCGTCGACCGGGCGGCCCATCACGCGCACCTCGCCGGAAGCCGGCTTCAACAGCCCGGTGATCAGGTTCAGCGTGGTCGACTTGCCGCAGCCGGTCGGCCCGACGATCGCGATGAACTCGCCGCGCGCGACGCTCATGCTGAAGTCGCGCAACGCGACGGTGGCCTTGCCTTCCGGCGAAATGAAGCGGCACGACACGTTGCGAAACTCGATCGCCGGTGTGCTCGGGGAGACTGCCTGGTTCATCGCATGGATCCTGCGGGTGAAGAGCGCGTCGCATCGTGGCGACGCCGGGCCGGCCAGCCGGACCGGGACGGGGGAGCGCACGGCGGCGGGATCGCCGCCGCCGGCGCCGCTGCTTACTTCGCGTTCACGAAATCGTTCGTGAAGGTGCGCGCGAGGTCGATGTGCTTGCCCTTCACCGACGGGTTGAACGCCGACAGCACCTTCAGCACGGTCGCCGGGCCGTCGGCCGGCATCTTCGCGTCGGCCGTGTACATCGGCAGCGACGCCTTCAGCGCGGACACGTACAGCGCCTTGTCCTTCTGGTAGTCGGCCGGCATCTTCGCGGCGATCTCGTCGGCGCTGTGCGTGTGGATGAACTGCATCGTCTTCGCGAACGCGTGCGCGAGCTTGGTCGCTTCCGCCTTGTGCGAATCGGCCCAGGCCGACTGCACGTACAGGCTCGCGGCCGGGTAGGTGCCGCCGAGCGCCGCGCGCGTACCTTCCAGCGTGCGCAGGTCGACCAGCACCTTCGCGTCGCCCATCTTCTCGAGCGCGGACACCGTCGGCTCGGTCGTCATCCCGGCCTCGATCCGGCCCTGCTTGATCGCGGCGATGAAGCTCGCGTCTGCACCGACCGGCAGCATCGTGTACTGCGTCGACTGCACGCCATGCTGCAGCGCGAGGAATTGCGTGAGGAAGCTCGTCGACGATCCGAGGCCCGTCACGCCGAGCGTCTTGCCTTTCGCGTCGGCCATCGACTTGAACGTCGGCGCGGCCTTGGTCGACACCATCTCGACTTCGCCCGGCACCTGGCACAACACGGCGATCGCCTTCACGTCCTTGCCCTTGCTCTGCAGGTCGACCGTGTGGTCGTAGAAGCCGACGACGCCCTGCACGGCGCCCGCGAGCAGCTCGTTCTCGGCGTCGACGCCGGCCGGCTGCGACAGCAGCTCGACGTCGAGCCCTTCGGCCTTGAAGTAGCCGAGTTCCTGCGTGAGCCGCGCGGGCAGGTAGATCAGCTTCGCGATCCCGCCGACCATGATCGTGATCTTGCCGCCGTCGTCGGCGAAGGCGGGGTGAGCGGCGAACGCGCAGGTCAGGCTGGCTGCAACGGCGAGGGTACGCAGGGTGGGTCGCATCGGGTCGTCTCCGGTCGTTATTCGCATGGCGCGATGCTTGCTGCATCGTTGCGACGAGTATAGGGAGGCGAAACCTTCTGCCACCTTTCGCGGGGGGGCGGAATCGTTAGGGGTTTTCCACGAATCCGGCGCGCATGCTCGAAGAGCGCCCCCCAGCCGGATCGTGCCGCGGGTTGGAATGGCAACAGGCCTATCAACGCTGATTTCTCTCCATTACGCTTTGGCAAGCACAAAGAGAATCATCCATTGCGCCGAGCTCCTCTACGGAAGCATGACATCACGACAAAATCGTTGGTCGCCGGGGACGCATCGCGTTGTGCAACGTGCCGACTCCGATTTTTCGCAATTCAATCTATTCGGGGCACCTTCTGACTTGATATTTCATTTCGACGATTCAATGAGTCTAACCACCATCGCCATTGCCGACGACCATCCAGTCGTGATCGAAATGCTGAAGCGCCTGCCGCAATGGGAACCGGATTTCCTCATCTCGCATTGCTGCAATAGCGGGGCGGGGCTGATCGACGCATTGACGCGCTCCCCGGTCGATCTCGTCGTCGTCGACTATTCGATGAATCGGGGTGACAAACCGATCGACGGCCTGAGGCTGCTGCGCAAGCTGCGCGACGTCGCACCGAGCACTCAATGCATCATGCTGACCGCGCAAAAGAATCCGAGCGTCGCCGCCGCCGCGCTGCGACTGGGCGTGAAGGCCATCGTCAGCAAGGACGACCAGATCGACGAGATCGTCCGCGCATGCCGACACGTGCGCGCCGGCCGCACGCGGTACTTTTCGCCCACGATCCGCGCGATCGTCGAACGTGCCGGCGCGAGTGGCCGCGACGCCCCCCCGCCGCTGACCCAGAGGGAGCTTGACGTCGTGCGCCTGTTCGCATTGGGTCATCCGCTTGCAAGCATTGCAATACGGCTCGGCCGCTCGGTCAGTACCGTGTCGACGCAAAAGCAGACGGCAATGCAAAAGCTGCAGGCCGATACGAATATCGACCTGATCCGCTACGCGTACGAAAGTGGGCTGGTCTGACACGTGAGATACGTTGCCGGGTGGTCGCCGCCTTTACCAGGCCTTCGGCGCCGGCTCATTGAAGTCGAACAGCTTGTCCATGATGTCGTTGAAGACCCTGGTCGTTTGCGCCATGTCGTTCACGAGACCATAAAGCGCACCGCCGATGATCCCCAGGGCACCGCCGACCAGCACGCCCACACCGGCGGCGGCGATGCCGGCGCCGAGGATGCCGCCCGAGCTGCCGCCCGTCGCCGCGCCTTTCCAGGCACCCGAGATCGAGCCGCCGACGGCGCCCAGCACCGACGCGCCGCACCGGCTGACGAAACTGCCACCGCTGACTTCGTCGAGTTCCATCATGGTCAATTCACGCATTTTCACTTCTCCTTGAGGTTGCGTATCGCCGATCGTGACAGGCCGGATCGGCATCGGCCTTCCCGCTGCGCCGTCAGGCCGCCGCAGGCGTAGAAATCGCACCGCCGTCGAATTCCCGCACGCGCCCCTGTGCGAGTGCGATGACCCTGTCCGCGCTGCGGATCGTCTCCGGGCGGTGAGCGATGATGATTCGCGTGACGTTCATCGCGCGCACGGCATCGTTGATCAGATGCTCGCGCTGCACGTCGAGATGGCTCGTCGCCTCGTCGAGCACAAGAATCGACGGTTGGCGGTAGAACGCCCGCGCGAGCAGAACCCGCTGGCGCTGCCCGCCCGACAACGACGAGCCCATGTCGCCGACGAGGCTCTGGTAGCCCATCGGCATCGCAACGATGTCGTCGTGGATCTGCGCGCGCCGCGCGGCGGCGTCGACACGCGCCTGGTCGGGTTGCGGATCGAAAAAGCAGATGTTGTCGGCGATCGATCCGGCGAACAGGATGTCGTCCTGCATCACGCAGCCGATCAGCCCTCGATATTGATGCAGCCCGAGCTTGCGGATATCGACGCCGTCGACATACACGCCGCCATGCTCCGGCGACAGCAGCCCGAGCAGCACTTTCGCCATCGTCGTCTTGCCCTGGCCCGACGGGCCGACCAGCGCGATCGATTCGCCGGGCGCGATCGAGAACGAACAGTCTTCGAATATCCAGGGCTCGGTCTCCGCGTAGCGGAAGCTCACGCCGCGCACGTCGATCGCAGGCGCGGCCGTACTGTCGGCGGACATCGGTGCGCGCGCGACCTTCGCGTCCACATCGGATTCGACGTCGGTCAATACGATGTCGGCAAGACGCTCGCCATGCAGGCGCAGCATGCGGAAATCGATCGCCGTGCCGATCAGGCCGGCACCGCGCGCCATGAACTGATCGGCGAAGCTGACGAATGCGACCAGCATCCCGGCTGAAAACTGCCCGTCGAGCACCTGTTTCGCCGCGAGCCAGACGAGCACGACCCTGCCGGCACCGGAGATCGCGCCCTGCAATGTCGAAAAGACGATCGACAGCCGCTGGATCGCGACGTGCTTGTTGGTCGTCTCGACGACGGCGTTCGCATAGGTCGCGACGCGCGCTTCCTGCTGGTTCGCCAGCTTGATCGCCTGCACGCCGCGAATCGATTCGAGCAGGTTCGACTGCGCGCGCGCCGCATACACGATCTGTTCCTCGTTCGCCTGCCGGAACGGCCGGTACGCGACCCAGCGAATCGCGCCATACGCGGCGAACAGACCGAGCACAAGCCACGTAAGCGGGGGGCTGTAGACGAACAGCATCGCGAGCGTCGCGATCGCCATCGCGCCGTCGAGCAGCGCGCCGACGAACTGCGTGGTCAGCGTGCTCTGGATCGTATTGATCGCGCCGAATCGCGACACCACGTCGCCGATGTGCCGCTGCTCGAAGTACGCCATCGGCAGCCTGAGCAGGCGGGCGCATACGTTCGCCGTCCACTGCACGCCCAGCAGGCTCGAAAACCAGGTCACCACCCACGAACGCAGTGCCGACACTGCGTTCTGGAACAGCACGACGAGCAGGAAGCCGATGCCGAGCAACGTCAGCAGGTCGGCATCGGCCGACACCAGCACCTGGTCCATCACCCATTGCATGTAGAGCGGCGTGACGATGCCGAACACTTCGAGCGCCGCCGACAGCAGCAGTACCTGCGCGAACGCCGCCCGGACGCCCGTCACGCCGCCGACCAGCTTCGCCATCGAGATCGCCTCGCGCGCCTGCGCGCGCTCGAACGACGGCGACGGCATCAGCTCAAGCGCGACGCCCGTGAAATGCCGGGACACTTCGGCAAGCGGCACGTCGCGACACCCGCGCGCCGGATCGTGAATCGTGATCTTGCCGCGCGACACTGATTTCAGTACGACGAAATGATTCATGTCCCAATGCAGGATGCACGGACGACGCAATTTGCCGAGTTCGTCGAGGTCGAGTCGCAGCGCACGCGATGCGAGGCCGAGCCGGTACGCGATCAGCATCACGTCGTTCAGCGTCGCCCCCTTCAACGACGGGCTGAAGCGCCGGCGCAGGCTGACGAGGTCGAGATCGTGGCCGTGATAGCTGGCGATCATGCCGACGCACGCGAGCCCGCACTCGGCCGCCTGCGTCTGCAGGATCACCGGCAGGCGGCGGCGCCAGCCGAATTGCAACGCATCGATCCATTTCATGATTCACATGGCTCCGTAACGAATGCGTTCGTCGCGCGCATCATGTCGACGCGCGGCGACCGAGCGCGTACAGCGGTTCGAGCACCCATTCGATCAGCCTGCGCCGGTCGATCAGTACGTCGGCCTCGAGCGCCGTGCCGGGGCGCAGCGCCTCGTGCCTGCCATACGCGACGATGTCCTGGCGATCGAGTGCGACGACGACCCGGTAGAGCTGCTCCGGCACGTTGGTGCGCCCGGTCAGGTTCGCGACTTCCTGTGGCGACAGCGCGGTACGCGACACCTCGGTCACGCGCCCGAACTGCTGGCCGAATTTCTGGAACGGATAAGCCTCGTAGCGCAGCACGACGCGCGCGCCGGGCCGCACGAAGCCGATCGCGCGGCTCGGCACCATCAGCTGTGCTTCGAGCCGCTCGCCTTGCGGCAACAGCGAGACTGCCGACTGGCCCGCGCTGACGAGCTGCCCGGGCTTCGCGAGCAGCGCCGCCACGACGCCCGCCTGCGGCGCACGCAGGATCACTGCGCGACGCGCCTCGTTTTCGGCGAGCGACTGGTCGATGTCCGCGAGCTTGCGTTCGATCTCGTTTCGACGGTTCCGGTCGTTGAGCGGCAGTTCGCGCAGTTGCTGGCGGGCTTGCTCGAGCTGCTGCCCGACATCGAGCCGCTGGCGGGCAAGATCCCGCAACCGCGCTTGCGCGTCGAGCAGCACGCCTTCCTGCTGCTCGACCTGGCTGTTCGATACATAGCCCTGTTCGCGCATCGACTGCAGCTTGTCGAGCTGCCGTTGCGCAAGCTCGGCCTGCCGCGTCCGCTGTGTGGACTGCAACACGATCTGTGCAAGCTGGTCCTGCAAGGCCGCCTCGCGTGCCCGCAGGCCGCGCCGGGCCTCGCCATTCAATTGCGACTGGCTCGCGAGATCGGTTTCCAGGTGCGAACGCTGAAACTTGAGTTGCCGCGCGACCGTCTCGCGTGTGCCGCCGAGCTCGGTGGCCACTTCGGCGGAGATCGCGAGCAGTTCCGCGCCCGCCACAACCGGCTGCCCTTCACGCACGCGCATGCCGATCACGGTGCCCGTCAGCGGCGGCGCCACCGTCAGCAGCCCTTTCTCCGGTAAGAGCTGGCCGGCGACACGCTCGCGCTTCGTATAAGTGCCGAATACGAAGAGCGCGACGACCGCGAGCGCCAGCGCGGTCGAGACTCCGATCGTCAGCCAGCGGTACGGCGGAGAATAAAGGCTGACGGTGCCCATCAGCTTGTGCTTGGTCGCGTCGAGCGCTTCCGGGCGGAACAGGGAATCGGTCATAAGCGGCGCTCCACGGCATTCGCCGGGCGGGTGCGTGAGGCCGCCGCGCGGTCGCCACCGCGGCAGACAATGCCGGCCACGTCATCGTCGCCGAGCGTGCCGAGCGCAGCGGACAGTTGCAGCCGTGCGCGCAGGTAACGGTAGCGTGCGTCGGCGAGATCGCGGATCGCTTCGAAATAGCGTTGCTGCGCATTCAGCTCGTCGATCTGCGTGCGCAGCCCGACTTCGCGCCCGAGACGCGTCGACTTCACTTTGCTGCCGGCCGACGCGAGCGCACGTTCCCGTGCGCGAATCAGTGCGAGGCCGTTGGTGATGCCGAGATAGGCGGCACGGGCGCGCTCGCGCGCCTTGCGGCGCGCATCCTCGAGCGCGTCGCGCGCCTGGTCGCGCCGCCGATAGGCTTCGCGGCTCGCCGATAGCGGGCCGCCGCCGGCGAACAGCGGGATCGTGACCGTCACGCCGATCATCGACGAACGCGTTTTCGACGTCGTGCCGAACACCGTGTCGAGCCCGTTCTCGTTGGCGCCGCGGCTCCAGTTCGTGCCGTAGCTCGCCTGCAGATTCACGACCGGCAGGTGTGCGCCCGCCGCGGCGACGATGTCGGCCTGCGACTGGTCCAGCTGCTTGCCGGCGATCAGCACGTCGACGTTGTCGCGGGCTGCGTCGTCCATCGCGGCCACGAGATCGGACGATGCAGCCTGCTGTGCGCATGACCACGCGATTGGCTCAAGCTCGGCGTCACTCAGGCCGGTCAGCCGCTGCAGTGTACCGTTCGCGACCGCCAGGTCCGTTTGCGCGCCAACCGTACGCGCGCGAGCTTCGTCGAGATTCGCACGCGCCTCGTCGACGTCAGTCCGTGTGCCGTCGCCGATCCGCAGCGCAGCCAGCGACTGGTCGAACTGCGCGTGGAACGCCTGCTGCGCGGCTTCGGCGGCTTGCAACACCTCGCGCCCGTACAGAACGTCGAAATAGGCGTTGGCAACCTCGTTGATTAGTGTTTGCCAGGCCTTTTCGTACTCGATGTCGGCCTGGTCGGCCTGTGTGCCGCCACGCTGGAAATCGGCGAAGCGAGACACATCGAAGAGCGGCTGGGTAACGATTGCTGAGGCACTGTGACGGCGGACCGCTGCCGCGTACGCCACGGTGGGTTGATCTTGCTTCGTGTAGTGACCGTTGAGCTCCACGCGCGGCAGCAGGCCGGCGAGACCTTGCCAGCGTTTCTCGCGGCCGGAGAGCCGAGCGTTGCGCGCCGCGCCGATACTCGCATCGAAGTGCTGCGCCGCGTTCACCGCGTCAAGCAGGTTGGCCGCGCGCGCCGGCCATGTCACATCGAGCCATCCGAGGAAGGCCACCAGAAGGAAGAGTCGTGTCGAAATCATCTGTCTGTATGTGCCGCTGCCTAACGGTCGCAAGAGCCACGGCGAAGTAGCACCGTAAAGCAGAAGATTGTTCAGTCAGATAAGACGACAAGATATCGTCGTTTGTCCAATTTCAGGTCGTTGCAGATACCGTCGACTCGCAATCGACGTTGATATTGCGACTCCGAACGCCGTGACTTGCTCGCCGATGCGGATTTCGGTGTGTGCCGAATGACCGTGCACATGTGATTTTCGGGGCCGACAAGGTAAGTACACGGCAGCGACCACGCGATGCTCGATACGCTCATGCCGGCAATCGAAAGCGGATACGCAATCAGTAGGATCCAATGCGTGACAGTCTGCAACGATTCATGCGCGCTTTTCCATCCGTCGACAAACATCGCATATTAATTAGTGACGCATCATATTCACCATATCGACAATCGCATCACCATTCATGCAGCCGGCACAGCCAATGATCATGCTGCGTGCTCGAGACAATTCGCGATTTTCCCCGCGCAGCAGATCACCTAGCATTTTGATATTGCGTCGCATTGAGTAATTCAGATCGATTGACAACGGGCAAGCAATGCAACACATTCCGGAATCGGATGGATTTTGAAGTTGACATGTCAGTCGCAACTCAGCACATTCACCTGCATGTGCAATCAAAAAAGGGAGAAAAACCGTGCATAGGGTCACAACTTTCCGATCTTTCCCATTCAAAGATTACGCATCAATATTATTCGGATCATTATTTGAAATAATTTTTATCTCGCCGAATTTCGTGAAATTTATTGCAAATAATTTGCATCGAAGCGGCTGGCAATTCCGCCTCACGGGCAAGATAAAAAATAAAATCATCGGAATTTTGATGGTCATCCAAATGTCAATCCCAGTTTCGGTAAATTCAATGGAAATTCCAAAGGAGGAATTTAAAGATATTAACGTCTTTTCTCTGGGATTGGTGGGGTTTGTCGGGCACATCAGCCCGCAAGAAAAGATGTACAGAAAAATAAAACAAACCGCGGGGGCAAAATCATATTTCGTCAAGATATTGGAGTCCAAAGATGCAACCCTTGAATCAAAAATGTATGCCATGTGCGGCTTGAGAGAAATCGACCATCGATCATTTATAAAATACAAAAATACATTCTCATCCTCACTCAAAGTATCAATCATGAAAGGAGATATCTTATCGAGAGAAAGTATTTCTGACGTTCTTTATCGAATTAATAAATTTGGATGCAACTGAGGAATATGACTTATGAAAATCATTTCCAAATCCGAGGCCGCAGAAATTTCTGGGGGACTTGATTTGTCCGGAGAAGAAGAGTCGAGCAACGTGATTGACTTGAGAGGCACGCAGAAGAACGGGTGGGTTGACGCGAATGGAACCTGCTGGGCCCCGGGCTCCTCATCGTCAACCATGTACCCCAATTTTGGTGAAGATGGCGACGGCTAATCAATCCCCAACACATCAATACACCGGATCAAGATAACGGGTCCGGTGTCTCATCAATCTAAAATTCCTTGCGTCATGATCCATTTCCCTATCAGCAAAGAAGAGTTTTTCCAGAATTTCTTTGAAAAAAGCCGGCACTATTTCGAGGCGCAGCTTCAGGGAAAAAATTTGATTGGCTTGATGTCGATGAGTCAATATATGCTAGTCAATCTAGCCCACTAAAAATCAAGATGCACTCCGGAAGCAGTTTTCTCGAACCCGAGAATTACGAATGGAAGTGCCTTGAAGTTGGCGTTCTAAAAAGTCAGCTTAACTCTACCGAGATTCATCGCCAGCTAGACAATGGATCCACACTGGTTTTCAATAGAATTGAATCGCTATCGCTTAAAATCAGAAAACTATGCCAACATATTTCTGATTTTTTGGCGATGACAGTCGTGGCAAATGGCTATCTCTCATTCGGGAGAAGGGGATCTTTTGGCGACCATTGGGATACTCACGATGTTTTTGCTGTGCAATTAATAGGAAGAAAAAAATGGAAAATCTACAACCCGACATTCAAGCTACCAATTGAAGGACAAACGAGCAAGGATCAAAAACACCTTCGCCCGATTCGCCCAGAACTGGACTTCATCCTGGAAGAAGGGGATATCGTATACATTCCTCGTGGATGGTGGCACTCAGCAACCGCCCTTGATGAACCAACGTTCCATATTGCTGCCGGCATCCATACGAATAAATACTTGGATTACATCGACTGGATAACCAAAAGAAAACTAAAGAACAGGGATTTTTTGCGAACCTCGCTACCCTTCCATGACATAAAAGATCTCAACATTGAACAGATGATTGAGGATATAAATCAGGAAATCAGGAGCCCCCAAAATTTCCTTGAATATATCGAAGACGTGAATTCGGAGACTGTCTCGGCAAGCGACATAGGAATAACAGAATATGTAAAGAAATTCTCCAATAAAAAATAATCTAATGTCGATTTCGACCCGAAAATCATCAAAACCTGAACTGCAAGATCTACGGTTGCAGTGTTTTATCCGCGAAAGGAACCATCGATGTAGATGATGCCACTCAAGTAAAGGCTGCAGACACGATTCTCGCAACGCTGCTTAGTCTACCGGCCTCTCAACACAAGATGACCTTCAGGACAGGCAGCGGAAGCAGCTGACGTCTATTCCGTCGACGCACCACAAGCATTACTGGCCGGAAAAATCGCGCCGAGATCATCTGCCTGTAAGCGCCACTGTCTGACGGTCGGTCGCGCGAACCGTGGCCATGATGCATCGCGAAAGCGTCAAATGTGAGGTGGCGAATTGCAATGACAGATTGTTCCGATAACGGCATGATTCACATAGTTCTGTACTCGCTTCGGCGTTTCTGACTTGGGTCTTCGCATACATGGATGAAGAAACCTTGAATCCAGCCTAAATCCTGACGAATTGGCCAAGGCGGCGACCCGACCTGAATGAATGATCCGCACATCACCGCCATCCTCCCAAAACCCGCCCCATCGCATCCAGCCCCATGTCGAACAGATGCGACACGAACGGCACGAGGTTCGGGATCATCAGTTGCACGAGCAACAGCCCGACCAGCATCGTGACCGGAAAGCCGATCTGGAAGATGCCGATCTGCGGCGCCGCGCGGTTCAGGATCCCGAGCGCGAGGTTCGCGATCAGCAGCGCCGCGACGACCGGCAGCGCGAGCAGCAGCCCCATCTCGAACACGGTCGCGCCGAACGCGGCCAGCGTGCGCCAGCCGGGCGCGTGAAGCAGGTCGGCCGACACCGGCAGCGTCTGGAACGACGCTGCCAGCGCCGCGAACACCTGCAGGTGGCCGTCCACCGCGAGAAACGCGAGCATCGCGATCGCATTCAGGAAGCGGCCCATCGCCGGCGTCGCGCCGTTCGAATGCGGGTCGAAGAAGGTCGCGAAACCGAGCCCCATCGACAGGCCGATGAAGTCGCCGGCCGCCTCGACGGCCGCGAACACGATCTGCATCGTGAAGCCCATCGCGACGCCGATCAGGAACTGCGTGACGACGATCCAGATGCCCTGCGCGGAGAACACCGTGACGCCCGGCATCGCGCCGAGCGTCGGCGCGACGACCAGCGCCAGGAACGCGGCGATGCCGATCTTCACGCGCACCGGCACGGCCGCATGGCCGACCACGGGTGCCGTCGCGACGAGCGCGAGCATCCGCACGAACGGCCACAGGAAGGCCGTCAGCCAGCCGTTGAGCTGCGCGTAGGTAACCGAGAACATCGGCGGGGAACGAAAGCCGGACGCGCCGCTCAGCCGGCGCCGAGCGTCGCGACGTGCAGCAGCGTCTGCCGCAGGTAGTCGAGCATCGTCGTCAGCATCCACGGGCCGGCGATCACGAGCGTCGCGGCCACCGCGAGCAGCTTCGGGATGAACGACAGCGTCGATTCGTTGATCTGCGTCGCGGCCTGGAACAGGCTCACGACGAGGCCGACCGCGAGCGCGACCAGCAGCAGCGGGGCGGCCAGCAGCAGGCCGACCATCATCGCCTGGTGCGCCAGCGTCATCACCTGTTCGGGTGTCATCGTGCGCGTCCTCCGCTTACGTGAAGCTCTGCGCGAGCGAGCCGATCAGCAGCTGCCAGCCGTCGACCAGCACGAACAGCATCAGCTTGAACGGCAGCGACACGGTGGACGGCGACACCATCATCATCCCCATCGACATCAGCACGCTCGCGACGACCATGTCGATGATCAGGAACGGGATGAAGATCGTGAAGCCGATCTGGAAGCCGGTCTTCAGCTCGCTCGTGACGAACGCGGGCACCAGCAGCGACAGCGGCACGTCTTCCGGGCCCTGCATCGGCGCGGCCTTCGAGATCTTCGCGAACAGCGCGAGATCGGTCTCGCGGGTCTGCTTCAGCATGAAGGTCTTGAACGGCGCGACGCCGCGCTGCACGGCCTGCTCCATCGGCATCGAGCCGTCGGAAAACGGCTTGTAGCCGTCGGCGTACGCGCGGTCGAGCACCGGCGACATCACGAAGAAGGTGAGGAACATCGCGAGGCCGACCAGCACCTGGTTCGGCGGCGTCGTCGCGGTGCCGAGCGCCTGGCGCAGCAGCGACAGCACGATGATGATGCGCGTGAAGCTCGTCATCATCAGCAGCATCGCCGGCAGGAACGACAGCATCGTGAGCAGCAGCATCGTCTGCACGCTCAGCGAATAGGTGGTGCCGCCGTTCGGGCCCGGGCTCGTGTTGAACGCGGGCAGGCCGGCCGCCTGCGCGCACGCGAGCGCCGGGGCGGCGCAGAGGATCAGCACGGGCGCGAAGCGCGCCGCGCGACGCAGGAATTCGTGTTTCATCGGAATGCGAGTACGGAAAGAGGGCGCGACGCCATGTCAGCGGTCCTTGCCGCGTCCGAAGCGCTTCGCGGCTTCGCCCGCGAGCGCGTCGCGAAACCGCGCGCCGAACGTGCCGGGCTGGCCGCCGCCGGATGCGGTGCCGCCGGCAGGTGCCTCGACCGTCGCGGTGGCCGCCGCCGAGCCGGCCGGCAGCGTATGCAGCAGCCGCACGTTGCCCGGCGCGACGCCGAGCACGAGCCAGGTGTCGCCGATCTCGACGATCGTCGCGCTTTCCTTCGCGCCGAGCGCGACGCTCGACACGACCTTCAGCGGGCCGCCGCGCCGCGCGGGCTGGAACCCGAAGCGGCGCGCGAGCCACGCGCAGCCGAACACGAGGCCGATCACGACCGCGAGCCCGACGAGCGTCTGCAGCACCGCGCCGACGCCGAGCGACGGCACGGCCGAGCCGACCGTCACGCTCGATGCGATGGCGCCGGCGTTGTTCACCGCGTTCATGTCGGCGGCGCCGGCCGGCGCGCACGCAAGCGACGCGGCAACGGCAGCCGCCGCCGCGATCGCGAACAGGCGCGCGCGGCGGCCGGACGTCACGACTTTCATCGATTCAGCTTCCGGATCCGTTCGGCCGGCGTGATGATGTCGGTCAGCCGGATGCCGAACTTGTCGTTGACCACCACGACCTCGCCCTGCGCGATCAGGCAGCCGTTCACGAGCACGTCCATCGGCTCGCCGGCGAGGCCGTCGAGCTCGACGACCGACCCCTGCGCGAGCTGCAGCAGGTTGCGGATCGCGATCTTGGTGCGGCCGAGCTCCACGGTCATCTTGACCGGGATGTCGAGAATCATCTCGATGTCGTTGTGCGTCGAGCTGGCCGCGGCCTTCGACAGCGGCTGGAACACGCCGGCGCCGGTCGCGCCCGCCTGCACCGGCTGCTGGTTCTGCTCGGCGAGCGCGGCAGCCCAGTCGTCAATGCCCGAATCCTCTTCCGCGGCGGCGGGTGCTGCCTGCACGGCCGCGGCCGATTCCGCGAGGGCCGCGTCGGCGAGTGCCTGCGGGTCGAGTTCGGTCGTCGGGTTCAGCTCACTCATATCCACCTTCCTTCATCGTGTCGCCCGCGCTGATCATCTTCTGTACGCGCAACGCATATTGACCATTGAAAATGCCGTAGCCGCACTCCATCACCGGCACGCCGTCGACCTTCGCGGTGATCGTGTCCGCGATCTCCAGCGGCAGCACGTCGCCCGCGCGCAGGTTCAGGATCTTCTCGAACGTCGACGGGATCTCGGCGAGATCAGCGCTCAGCTCGACCTCGGCCGACTGCACCTGCTGCGACAGCACGCGCACCCAGCGGCGGTCGACTTCGAGCGCCTCGCCCTGGATCGGCGACGCGAGCACGTCGCGGATCGGCTCGACCATCGAGTACGGCATGCAGATATGCAGCGTGCCGCCCGTCGGTCCGAACTCGATCGAGAACTGCGTGACGATCACGATCTCGTTCGGCGTCGCGACGTTCGCGAACTGCGTGTGCATCTCCGAGCGCACGAATTCGAACTGCAGCGGCCGCACGCTCTTCCACGCGGTCGTGTAGTGCTCGAACACGAGGTTCAGCAGCTTGCCGATGATCCGCTGCTCGGTGGCCGTGAAGTCGCGGCCCTCGACGCGCGTGTGGAAACGCCCGTCGCCGCCGAACAGGTTGTCGACGACGAAGAACACGAGGTTCGGGTCGAACACGAACAGCGACGTGCCGCGCAGCGGCTTCACGTGCACCAGGTTCAGGTTCGTCGGGATCGGCAGGTTGCGGGTGAACTCGCTGTACTTCTGCACCTTCACCTGGCTCACGGAGATTTCCGCCGTGCGCCGCATGAAGTTGAAGATGCCGATCCGCAAGAGGCGCGCGAAGCGGTCGTTGATGATCTCGAGGCCGGGCATCCGGCCGCGGACGATCCGCTCCTGCGTCGCGATGTTGTAGGGGCGGACGCCCGACGTATCGCGCTGCTCGTCGATTGCGTCGGTTTCGCCCGTGACGCCCTTGAGGAGGGCATCGACCTCCTCCTGGGACATGAACTCCTGGTGGCCCATGCGCGCTCCTTTTCCGGCCGCGTTACTGGACGACGAATTCGGTGAACAGCACGTCGTCGACCTTCGCGCGCTGGTTGCCCGGCTGCGTCGGCTGTTCGATCAGCTCGCGCAGCTCCTTCGCGAGCGAACGCTTGCCGTCCGGCGTCGCGAGATCCTCGGGATGCTTGTTCGACAGCGCGAGCAGGATCCGGCTGCGGGTCTCCGGCATGCGCGCGGTCAGCTGCTCCTGTGCCTTCGGGTCGGTGAGCTTCAGCGACAGGCCGACGCGCAGGTAGTGCTGCACGCCGTCGTCCGACTGCAGGTTGACGGTCAGCGGGTCGAGCGGGAAGAACACCGGGGCTGCCAGCGGCGCCGGTTCGGCGGGCGCGCTCGCATGGCCGACGCCGGTCTTGCTCAGGAACACGTACATGCCGCCCGCGGCGGCGGCCGCTGCGCCCAGCGCGATGACGGCGATGAGCGCGATGCGCTTGAACTTGCCGGACGAGGCCGGCTTGTCGGCAGTCGGGTTTGCGGTCGTGGAGGCCATGTGAATGCGTGCGTGATGTCTCGTAGCATGCATTGTTCGGCATCCGGGCCGAGCCCGATGGGCGGAAAAGAGGGGGGAATTGCGGCTATCTCAGCCGATTGTCGGCAGGGTGTCGGCTCGATGCAGGGTACGAGCGGCGGGAAAACGGCGTCTGCGAGCGGTGAGGCAGGCGACCGGCGGGCATCCGGGCCTTCAGGCGGGAAGGGCGGGCGGCGGCACCCGCCCGGCATCGTCAGATCGGCAGCAGCGACAGCAGCGGCGCGATCAGCACCATCGCCACGCCCGCGATCATCATCGTGAGGCTCGACACGACGCCTTCCTCGCTGCCGATCTCGCGCGCCTTCGCCGTGCCCACGCCGTGGGCGGCCGCGCCGAACAGCGCGCCGCGCGCGAGCCGCGTGCGCATCGGCACCAGCGCGAGCACGATCTCGCCGAGCAGCATCCCGCAGATGCCGGTCGCGATCACGAACAGCGCGGTGAGATCCTTCGGCGCATGGATCTTGTCGGAAACGGCGAGCGCGAACGGGGTCGACACCGAGCGCGTCATCAGCGAGCGCTGCAGCTCGGGCGACAGGTGCAGCAGCTTCGCGAGCAGCAGCGATCCGCACACGCCGGCACCGATCCCGACCGCGACGCCGACCGACAGCGACAGCCAGTGGCGGCGGATCAGGTCGCGATACTCGTAGATCGGCACCGCGAACGCGATCGTCGCCGGGCCGAGCAGCCACATCAGCCAGCGCGTGTCGCGGAAGTAGACCGAATACGGGATGCCGGTCAGCACGACGAGCAGCGCCAGCACGCCCGGCACGAACACGAGCGGCGAGAACAGCAGCGTCTTCCTGTATGCGTAGAGCCGCTTCGACACGAAATACAGGACGACCGTCAGCACGAAGCAGCCGACGGAGATCGCGGTATTCACGCGGTCGGCGGACAGGTTCGACAGCAGCGCAAGCATCGCAGGCTCCGGCTCAGTGGGCCGACGCGGTCGCGAGGCGCGCACGGCGGCGCTCGGCGAACACGCGCTGCGCGGCGAGCCGGCGCTCGAGCTTCGCGGCGAGGTCGACCGCCACCGCCACCGCGACCATCACGAACGCGGTGCCGGCGAGCATGACCAGCGCGATGCGCCAGCCGTCCTCGCGGAACAGCCCGCCATACTGGACGGCCGCGACAGCGGCCGGCACGAAGAACAGCAGCATGTCGGACAGGAGCCAGTTCGCGCCGTCCTTCACCCACGCGGGCGCGACCCGGCCCGAGAACAGCAGCGCGAGCAGCACCGCGAGGCCGACGACGCCGGACGGCACCGGCAGCCCGACCGCGCGCACGGCCCAGTCGACCGCCATCCACAGCACGCCGAGCGCGGTGGCCTGCAGCACGATCCGGCCCGTACGCGCAACGTTGCCCGCAGCGGCGGGGCGGGCGGCGGCAGTGGCGGTCGGCTTGGTCATGGCGGGCTCCATACAGATGTTGCGTTGATGGTGTGAGTATAGGGTTTCCCCTAACCATAAATAAAATGACTTGTCTCTATCCTTGTCATTCCAATTCGGAATTCAGCTTGGTTCGTTGCACCAACTTGGGGAGTCATCGATGGAATTGCGCGCGCTGCGGTACTTCGTCGAGGTGGTCCGTCAGCAGAGCTTCACGGCGGCCGCCGACCGGTTGTTCGTCACGCAGCCGACCATCAGCAAGATGGTGAAGGCGCTCGAGGACGAGATCGGCTCGCCGCTGTTGCTGCGCGACGGCCGGCAGATGGTGCTGACCGACGCGGGGCGGATCGTGTTCCAGCGCGGCCAGGACGTGCTCGCCGCGCAGGCGCAGCTGCAGTCGGAGCTGAAGGATCTGGGCACGCTCGGGCGCGGCGAGCTGACGATCGGCATTCCGCCGCTCGGCGGATCGCTGTTCACGCCGATCATCGCCGCGTACAAGCAGCGTTATCCGAACATCGAGCTGAAGCTGTTCGAGCAGGGCGCGCGGATGATCGAGGCCGCGCTGATGTCGGGCGAGCTCGAGCTCGGCGGGCTGCTGGAGCCGGTCGATCCGGCCACGTTCGAGCGACTGCCGATGGTGCGCGCGCCGCTGTGGCTGGTCGCGCCGCGCGAGTCGCGCTGGGAGGATCACACGGCCGTGCCGCTCGCCGATCTGGCGCGCGAGTCGTTCGTGTTCTACGCGGAAAGCCTCGCGCTGCACGACGCGGTGCTCGACGCGTGCCGCCAGGCCGGCTTCACGCCGTCGATCGTGAGCCGCAGCGGTCATTGGGATTTCATGGCCGCGCTGGTGCACGCGGGGGTCGGCATCGCGCTGTTGCCGGAGCCGTACTGCCGGCGGCTCGATGCGCGGCAGTTCACGTGCCGACCGATCGTCGAGCCGGAGATCACCTGGGCGATCGCGCTCGGCTGGCTGAAGAAGGGTTACCTGTCGCACGCGGCGCGGGCGTGGCTCGACGTCGCGCGGGCGACGCTGCCGATCGCGTCGGGCGACGATCTGGCCTTCGGCGGGTTGCGGGCGCGGGAGTGAGGCGCGCGGCGCGGGCGGCGCAGCGATACGACGAACGGGCGGAGGCCGGCGCGGCCCGCCGCGCGTTCAATGCCCCATCGCCGGCCCCGCGCCTTTCCTCGGCTTCGTGATCCACACGAGCGCCGCGAGCGCGATGAACACGCCCGCCGACAGATGGAAGAAGTCGTTGGTCGCCATCATGAAGCCCTGCTGCGTGACGAGCTGGTTGAGCTGCGCGTTGGCCGTCTGCCCGACGATCCCGAGCTGCGCGAGCGCGCCCTGGTAGTCGGTCGTGCTCTGCGCGTAGATGCTCACCGATTCCGACAGCCGCGCGTGGTGATAGATCGCATCGTTCTCCCAGAACGTCGAGCTGGCCGCGGTGCCGATCGCGCCCGACAGCGTGCGCAGGAAGTTCGACAGCCCGGACGCGCTCGCGAGCCGCTCGTCGGAGATGCTCGACAGCGTGATCGTCGTCATCGGCACGAAGAAGCAGGCGACGCCGATCCCCTGCACGAGCCGCGGCAGGATCACGTGGTTGAACGGCACGTCGAGCGTGAACGTCGAATTCCAGACCGATACACCCGCGAACACGATGAACGCGAAGCTCGCGACCATCCGCAGGTCGAGCCGGTGCATGTTGCGCCCGATCAGCGGCGACAGCACCAGCGCGAGCAGCCCGACCGGCGCGGTCGCGAGGCCGGCCTTGCCGGCCGTGTAGCCCATCACCGTCTGCAGCCACAGCGGGAAGATCACGACCGAGCCGAAGAACGCCATGAAGCCGAACGAGATGATCAGCGCGCCGAGCGCGAAGTTGCGGTCCTTGAACAGCGACAGGTCGACCACCGGTTCCTTCTCGGTCGCCTCCCACACGAGCATGAACGCGAGCGACACGACCGCGATCAGCGCGAGCGCGACGATGAAGCTCGAGTTGAACCAGTCGCGGTCCTTGCCGAGGTCCAGCATCATCTGCAGGCACGATACGCCGATCACGAGCAGCGCGAGGCCGATCGCGTCGATCCGCTGCTTCGTCGTCTTCGTCTCGCGGCCGCGCAGCAGGAAGTATGCGCAGGCCGCCGAGAAGATGCCGATCGGCAGGTTGATGTAGAAGATCCACGGCCACGTGTAGTTGTCGCTGATCCAGCCGCCCAGCAACGGGCCGAAGATCGGCGCGACGATCACCGTCATCGCCCATAGCCCGAGCGCGAGCCCGCGCTTCGCGGGCGGATAGCTGCGCATCAGGATCGTCTGCGACAGCGGCACCATCGGCCCGGACACGAGGCCCTGCAGCAGCCGGAACGCGATCAGCGTCTCGAAGTTCTCCGCGAGGCCGCACAGCGCCGACGCGATCGTGAACGCGAGCACCGACAGCGTGAACAGGCGCACCTCGCCGACCCGCCGTGCGAGCCAGCCGGTCAGCGGCACCGCGATCGCGGACGCGACCGAATACGACGAGATCACCCACGTGCCTTCGCTCGTCGCGACGCCGAGGCTGCCCGAGATGGTCGGCACCGCGACGTTCGCGATCGACGTGTCGAGCACTTCCATGAAGGTGCCGAGCGCGAGCCCGACGGTGAGGAGCGCGAGCGCGCCGCCGGTGAGCGGCGCGGGCTGGGCGGCAGGTGGCGCGGCGGATGCCGTGGTGGCGGACATCGGAATCTCCTAGACGCGACGCGCGCAGCGCGCCGGCACAACACACGGGCGCACCCTATCGCGCGGCCCGGACGGGTGGAACGGGTGAGGGGAGAGATGGAGCACGTGCCTCGTCATCTTCTGCCCAGACAGAGAAATAAGCGAATACTTAACCTAGACATCGGGCCTCCCGCGCTCAGCAATCCGGTTCGTCGGGCTTCGGGCAGCCGGCGTCGCCGGGCCCGTTGGCGATGAACCGCTGCAGCAGGCCGGTGAGCAGCGCGAGTTCGTCGGCCGAGAAACCGGCGAGCTGCGCGTTCAACGCGGTCGCGATCAGCGACGGCAGCGCGCGGGCCGCGTCGGCGCCGCGCTCGGTCAGCGTCAGCTCGATCACGCGGCGGTCCTGTTCGCTGCGCGAGCGCGCGACCAGGCCCTTGCGCTCGAGGCGGTCGAGCATCCGGGTCATCGAACCGCTGTCGTACGACATCTTGCGCGACAGCTCGAACGGCGTGCGCGCATAACCGCGCGACAGCAGCAGGATCACGCCGATCTGCTGCGCGGTGAGGTCGTACGGCTCGAGTGCGCGGTCCATTCGCTCGACGAGCGCCTGCCGGGCCTTGGTCAGGTAATAACCGAGGCTCGTTTCCAGTGCGATGGTGTCGGGATCGTAGAGGCCGCCGTTCATGCGAATTGCGCGCGCAGCAACAGTGCGTTTCAGGTCAAAACGCGCCCAGTATCTTGAAAAATGATTGCTTAGTCAATATTATTTCAGGCAACCAGTTACGACGTGCATGCCGCACTGCCGGAGACGATGTTCTGACCGCTCAGCCCGCGCTGCCGGGCACCCGAGGATGTTCGCAATGCTGTTCCTGAAAAATGCCGCCGGCGCGCTGCGCCGCAACCTGACCGATACCGCTCATCATGTGTTCTCCGGGCCGCACCGCGGCTGGAAGATCGCGCTGTACGTGACGATGCTGGTGGTGCCGGGCGGGTCGCTCGCGGCGCTCGGGTTTGCCTGGTTCGATCACCGCCGGCAGCGCAACGCGAAGGGCGCCGCCCGCCGCACGAGCCGGCCGGCGGCCACGGAGCCGTCGACATGGCGGTCCGCCGCCGATCCCGTCCCGGTGCCCGCGCGCTGTCACTGACACCGCCGGCTCCCGTCATCCCGACCGAATGCCGGCCGCACCCCGCGGCCCGGCTTCGTCTGCGCCGCATTCGTCGCCTGCCTCGAGCGCAAGCGATCCGTAATGACCGGTAAACCGGCCGGCCGCGCCGGTAACACATTCGTGCCGCCGCGCACCGTACCCTTAGGGCTGCGCGGCTTTCCCGCCGTCAGTTACCATTTGTCCGCCAGCGGCACGACGACCGCATCGCGCGACGCCGCTCGCCGGCCGCAGCATCCCGACAGGAAAACCACCATGCCGTACGCTCCCCTCCCGCGCGCCCTTCGCCCGCTGAGCGCCGCCGTCGCCGTCGCGACGGCCGTGCTGCTCGCCGGCTGCGCCGTCGGGCCCGACTATCACCGGCCCGACACGTCGATCCCCGCCGCCTTCAAGGAAGCGCCGGCCGGCTGGAAAGTCGCGCAGCCCGCCGACCGCGCCGACCGCGGTCCGTGGTGGAGCGTCTACAACGACCCGCAGCTCGACGCGCTGGTCGGCAAGCTCAACGCATCGAACCAGACCATCGCGCAATCGGCCGCCGCGTACCGGCAGGCCCGCGCGCTCGTCGCCGAAGCGCGTGCCGCGTACTTCCCGACCGTCGGGCTGACCGCCTCGGGCTCGCGCTCCCGGACGGGGCGTACGTCGTCTTCGTCGAGCTTCGGCAGCAGTTCGTCGATCAGCAACAGCTACAGCGTCGGCCTCGACGCGAGCTGGGAACCCGACCTGTGGGGCAAGGTGAGTCGCACCGTCAGCGCGCAGCGCGCCGGCGAAGCGGCCGCCGCGGCCGATCTCGCGAACGCGCGGCTCTCGCAGCAGGCGCTGCTCGCGCAGACCTACTTCCAGCTGCGCACGTCCGACGCGCTGCAGAAGCTGCTCGACGACACCGTGAAGTCGTACGGCGAATCGCTGAAGCTCACGCAGAACCAGTACGCGCAGGGCGTCGCCGCGCGCGCGGACGTGATCCAGGCGCAGACGCAGTTGCAGAGCGCGCAGGCCGCGTCGATCGACAACGGCGTCGCGCGCGCGCAGTACGAGCATGCGATCGCGACACTGATCGGCGAACCGGCATCGACGTTCTCGCTGGCGCCGAACCCGCTCGCGGCGGAGCCGCCGATCACGCCGGTCGACGTGCCGTCCGCGCTGCTCGAGCGCCGGCCCGACATCGCGGCGGCCGAGCGCCGCGCGGCGGCCGCGAACGAGCAGATCGGCGTCGCGATCGCCGCGTTCTTCCCGACGCTCACCCTGTCGGCCACCGGCGGCTTCCAGAGCTCGGTGTGGTCGCAACTGTTCACGCTGCCCGCGCGGTTCTGGACGGTCGGCCCGCAGCTCGCGGCGACGCTGTTCGACGCCGGCCTGCGCGCCGCGCAAACGGATGCTGCGCGCGCGACCTACGACCAGGACGTCGCCGCGTACCGCCTCGCGGTGCTCACCGCGTTCCAGGACGTCGAGGACAACCTCGCGTCGCAGCGCATCCTCGCTCAGGAAGTCGACGTGCAGCGGCAGGCCGTCGACAGCGCCCAGCACGCGCTCGCGATCGTCACGAACCAGTACAAGGCCGGCACGGTCGCCTACCTGAACGTGCTGACCGCGCAGACCACCGCGTTCACCGCGCAGCAGAAGCTCGCGACGATCGCCGGCCAGCGAATGGTGTCGTCGGTCGGGCTCGTGAAGGCGCTCGGCGGCGGCTGGGATGCGTCGGACATCGCGCGCGAAACGGGTGACATGGCGGCACCGGCGCCGGCATCCGGTGCGGTGGCGCCGGCCGCGACCGCGCCGTCGGCCGCCGTGCCGCTCGCGCAGAAGTAAGACGGAAAGGAGAGGGTGGCGCGCGCGTCAGCGCGTCGCGTCGCCGAAGATCAGCGACACTTCGTTGTTGCCGATCGGATGGCCGAGCAGGTTCAGCAGCCCCGCGAGGTTCGCCTGCTGTTCGGGCGCCGCATGCGCGGTGCCGCGAAACGAACCCTGGCCGGGGCCGAAGCTGCCGTGTCCGTCGAGGAACAGCGGGCCCTGCGTCGTCGACAGGTCGAGATCGGCGCCCGAGCCCTTCGCCTGCAGCACTGCGCGATACGACCCGAGCGGCTTCACGCGCGACACGCGCGAACTCATCGAATCGATCGTCACCGTCAGCTGGCCGAACGCGCTGTTGCCGATCATCCGCCAGTCGGTCCAGCCGAGCCGCACGTCGCCCTGCAGGTCGAGCGTGTTGAACGGCGTGCCGAGCCCGGCAAGCAGCGACGCGGGCACGGCCATCGTGCCCGCCGACAGCACGGCGCCGCGCCACGTCGCGTCGAGCGTGACGGCGTCGGGCATCGCCTCGGTCTGCCGCATGCGCATCCGCACGCGCCCGGTCAGGAGCGGCCAGAAGCCCGTGGTCCATTCGACCCGCCCCGGCAGCAGCGTTGCCGCGCTCTGGTCCGCGCCCGGTGCGAGCATCAGCGTGCCCGACCCGTGCCACAGCGATCCGTCCGGATCGACGAGGTTCACGTGGCCGCCGCTCGCGCGCGCGAACTGCGGCGCGATCCACGCGGCCGGCGCGAGCGCGACGAGCGTCAGCGCCGTCGCGAACCCGCCCGCCACCACCCACGGCAATGCGGCGACGAGCCGCCTGATCCCTGGCCTCATCGGCCGACCGTCGCTGGTTTCATCCACTGCGTCATTTCTGCGTCGAGGGTTGCATCACGGCCGTCAGGTCGACCTGGCCGTCTTCCTTCAGTCCGGTCACGTGCGCTTCGCCGACCTGCACCTTGAACTGCCGGCGCGCGTCGTCGAGCCACTGCGTCCACACCGGAAACGAGGCGTTCTTCATCTGGATCTGCACACCGTTGCCGACGACCTGCACCTGCGCGCCCTGCAGCCCGTGATCGGACAGCGACGCGGCGAGCGCGTCCTTCAGCGCAAGACCGGTCGGCGCGACGCCTTGCGCGGCGGCCGTCAACGACTTCGCCTCGTTGGCCTGCGCGGTCATCTGCGCGAGTTCCTGGCGCATCGTCGGCAGCTCGCGCCGGATCCGCGCGCGGCCTTCCTCCGCGGGCGACCACAGCACCGAATACGCGATCGCGACGGCCAGCACGGCGCCGCCCCAGCCGAGCAGCGTCCGCTCGCGCGGCGTGCGCTCGCCCCAGAACTGGGCCAGCGTCTGGGTCAGTTGTTCCGTCTTCATGAGCGGCTCCGGATCGTCCATTTGCCGGTGCTGCTGTCGACTTCGCCGGCCAGCCCGTTGCGCGCGAGACGCTGCGGGAAATCGGGGTCGACCTTGACCTCCGGCTTGAAGCCGACGTCGAGCCGCCGGTCGTGATAATCGAGCGACGCGATACCGTTCAGCGGCAGCGCGCCCATCGAACGCGACAGCCCGCTCGACAGCGCGAGGAAATCGTTCGGCGACAGCTCGCCCGCCGCGAGGCGCAGCTGGTCGAGCTGTCGCTGCATCTGCGCGGGCGGATCGAGCACCGTCGTCGTCTTGGGGAAGGCCGACAGCAGCGTCTCGGTGATCTGCGCGGACAGCGCGTCGCGCTCGCGCGACAGCTTCCACCAGTGCAGGTTCATCCCGATCACCGCGACGCCGAGCGTGGCCGCGGCGAGTGCGATCGGCACGCGCAGGCGCTTCAGCGTCGCGCGGTCGAAGCGCCACGGCTGCGATTCGAATTCGAACTGGCACAGATCGAAGCGCTCGGTCAGCGCACGCCGCGCGAACGCATCGAACGGCAGCGGTTGCGCGCCCGGCAGCAGCGGGCCGTCGGCGCGTCCGACCGACGCGAGGCGCGGCTCCGCGCCCGGTTCGCCGAGTTCGTACAGTTCGACGTCGCCGCCGCCCGCGAGCGCGGCGAGCGTGCCGGCCGCGCGCGACGCAGGCGCCGCGAACCCTTCGCCGAGCGCGCCGCGCGCGACCGCGAACTCGAGACGCGGCGCACCGGCCGCGGCCGGCTGCGCGCCGGCTTCCACGAGCACCGGCTCGATCGCCGTCGTGAGGCCGAGCACCGCGGCGACCGCGGTCGGGCGCGCAGGCGGCTCGACCGCATCCGTGAGCGCGTCGGCTTGGGTGGCCTCACCGTCGGCATGCGCATCCGGTGCAGCTTCCGCCGCCGGCGCGCGCGGTGCGGGCAGGCAGCGCGTCGCGGGCACCGCGCTCAGGTGCCGGTGGCCGGCCGCGGTGAAGGCATCACAGATCGCGCGGAACCACGCGCGGTCGACGACGGCCAGCACGCGGCGGCCGTCGGGCAGCGCGACCGGATCGAGCGCGACATGGCAGCCGAGCGGATCCTGGATCAGCTGATCCTCGACGATGTTCGGCAGCGCCTGGCGCAGCTTCGGCCCCTTGAGCGGCGGCACGGTCGCGGCCAGCAGCAGCACGTCGCGCGCGGCGACGATCAGCACCGTCGCGTTCGCGCGCGGCAGCAGCGCGAGCGCGGCGCGGCCCGCGCGCTGCACCTGGCCGGCCTTGTCCACGAGCGTGAACGGCAGCTCGGGCCACTGCCATTCCTGCAACGGCACGGCCGGCTCGCGCGGCGGCAAAGAAACAATCAGCGTGCTCAAGAGCTCCTCTCCCGGATGGCGTCGTTATAGCTGGTCGCGGATGCGCACGACCCGCGTCGAGTGCGTGGTCGGATCACGATACACGAGCGAGGTGCGATCGACCTCCGCGCGATCGTGCTGAATCCGGCCATGCACGATGAAGTAACTCGAATTGACGTCGACGAGGCTCGAGTCGATCGTCACGTTCGGCGCGCCGGCACCGCGCAGCGCGAGCTGCACGTCGCCGACGTTGCGGAAAAACACGGTCTCGCGCCGCGCTACGAGCGCCTGCGCGGACGACACGCTCATCCCCGGCATCAGCGCCGCGATCACCTCGGCCGGCGCGGTGTTCATGTTCACCGGCGTCGTGGTCGGCAGCACGGTGACGAACGGGCGCAGCCGCGCGACCATTTCGGGCGTGACGCCGTCGACGTCGAGCAGGCTGTCGACGCCGGTCATCACGAGCGGCGCGGGCCCGCGGTCGCCGTCGGACATCCCCGGCTCGTCGGTGAAGTTGCCGGCCGTGTCGCCGCCGGGCACCGGCGCGGTCGCGGCCGTTCCGGCGCCGGGCAGCGTCGGCGTCTGGAAACGCGTCGCCGAGTGCATCAGGCCCGCGCGCATCTGCAGTGCGATGCGCTTCGCGAGCGCGCCGTCGTAGCCGAGGGTCGTCAACAGCCGCTGGAACGCCTTGAGCTGCATCGCGTTGAGCTGCAGCACGCCGGGCGCCGGCGACGACACGAGGTTGCGCAGGTTGTACTTCGCCTGCGCGTCCTCGATCGATCCGGAGATGTAGGTGTCTTCGCCGCCGTTGTCGTTCGGCGCGCCGATCCGGCCGAGGAAATCCGACAGCTTCGTCTTCGCGATCGGCACGGCCCAGATCCCGCCGAGATAGGTGATGCCGGGCGCCGTGTCGCCCTCGGAGCGCAGGATCATGCGCGTCCAGTCGAGCGCGCCGCGCGCGACCCACTGCGCCTGCGCGATCACGCGCTGGTTCTCGATGCGGCGAATCTGCACCTGCTGGCGCCACAGCATCCCCGACACGAGGATCGCCGACAGCGCGACGACGAGCAGCGCGGTGATGATCGCCGCGCCGCGCTCGCGGCGGGCGCGTGCGGCGCCACGAGCGGCGAACCGGGAACGGTGAGGGCGCGCGCGCATCGTCATTCCCCGACGAGGAAGATGCGCGTGACGGGCACGCGCAGCGAGGTCGCGCCGATGCTGACCTGCAGCCCCGTCACCGCGCGCGCCGGCGGCGCGTTGCCGATCTGCGGCACCTTCAGCGCGTCGTTGTTCTGCGCGAGCGCGTCGTTGGCCGTCTGCAGGTTGGTGGTCCAGCCGACGCGCGGCACGTACAGCTTCGCGTCGATCGCACCGACGCCGCCCATCAGCGCGACCCAGCTCCAGCCGTCGACGCTGCTGTCCTTCAGCACGTCGCGCAGGCGGTTCGCGTCGTCGAGCGGCGGCGATGCATAGCGCACGACGCGCCCGCCGGCGATCCGGTAGCGGACCACCTGCAGCCGCGGCGCGGCGCCCGGCACGTCGAGCTCGCGGACGATCTGCAGCGTGTTGCCGGCGACGCCGATCGCCGGCTGGCCGGCTTCGTCGTCGGTCGCGGCGAGCCGCGCGTCGATGCGCATCTGGTCGAACATCTGCGCGAACACGCGCTCGTCTTCCATCGCGGCCGCGACCTTGTCGCGGCCGCGCATGATCTGGTCGAGCCCGCGCCACGACAGGATCGCGACCACCGCGAGGATCGCGATCGCGATCATCAGTTCGATCAGCGTGAAGCCGCGCACGCGGCGCGAGCCGGCGGCGCGCAGCGGCCGGCGCGGCATCGGCGCGTCAGAGCGGACGGCTGGTTTCATTCGCGACCACCGTCACCATTTGCGCGAGCACGCCGGCGCGCCCCGGCATGCTCACCGACATCTGCACGCGCCGGAACACCGGGTTCGGCGTCGTGCTCACGCGCTGCGTGCAGACCAGCTGCAGGTTGCCCTGCGAACAGTCGAAGCTCTGTTCGCCGACCTCCGGCCACGCATGCGTGAGGCGCAGTTGCGCGAGCGCGTTGTCGGCACTCCAGCCGGCGAGCAGCCGGCGGTGGAGATCGGATGCATTGGTCGCCATCGTGCCGACCGCGCGGATCGACGCGGCGAGCGCGACCGCGATGATCGCGAGCGCGACCAGCACCTCGATCATCGTGAAGCCGCGCGCCCCGACGAGGCCGGCCGCAGGCCGGTCTCCGGAGGAAGTACGCCTGGGGTGCCCCGAAGGGAGTCCCCTTGGGGGGCGGGAAGCGGCCGGAAAGGGCAGGCGACGACGCATCGTCATTGCACCTCGTAGCGGCCGTTGCCGGTGCCGACGATCGTCGCGCTGCCGACCGCCGAATGCAGCGTCACGCGCACCGGCGTGTCGATGCTTTCCGTGCCGAACACGACGCGGCTCGCGCGCGTGTCCGAACCGGGATAGTCGATATCGGCGCCCGTGACGCCGCCGTCCCAGTCGCGCGGGCGCAGCACGTCGTCGCGCAGCGTGTGCCAGCCGTCGGGCGAGCTCACGTCGAAGCGGAAACCGTGCGCGGTCGGCTGCCACGCGACCGGGCGCGCGCGCACCTGTGCTTCGTCGCCGGCCGTCTCGAACAGCAGCGCGATGCGCTGCGCTTCCTCGCGCAGGTCGGTGCGCGGATTGCGCGTCAGCGACAGCGACGCGAGCGACACCAGCAGGCCCGCGATCACGAGCACGACCAGCATCTCGAGCAGCGTGAAGCCGCGTGCGCGTGCCACGGTCACGGCCGCGCCGCGCCGCACGCGGCCGTCGCGGCGAGCGCGAGCGGAGCGCAAGGGCGTGCGAGGGGCGGGCATGGAGTGAAGAACGGGGAGAACGTCGGGACGGTCAGCGCAGGCTTACTGCCACGAACCGATGTCGGAATCGTTGCTCTCGCCGCCTTCCTTGCCGTCGGCGCCGTAGCTGAACACGTCGATCTCGCCGTGCACGCCCGGGTTCAGGTACTTGTACCCGTTGCCCCACGGATCGTTCGGCAGGCGCTCGAGATAGCCGCCGTCCTTCCAGTTGTTCGGGATCGGATCGGTGGTCGGCTTCTGGATCAGCGCGTTCAGGCCCTGTTCCTGGGTCGGATAGCGGCCGTTGTCGAGCCGGTACAGCTTGAGCGCCTGCATGATCGTGCCGATGTCCTGCTTCGCGGCGATACGGCGCGCCTCGTCGGGACGGCTCATGATCTTCGGCACGATCAGTGCCGCCAGGATCCCGAGGATCGCGACCACCACCATGATCTCGATCAGCGTGAAACCGCGCTGACGGCGCACGGCCGCATTACGGCGAGTGATCCACGTTTGCATGACTGACTACCTCTTCCAAAAAATGTCGTCGATTAAGTGACGCACCCGGCGCATTCCGGACGTTTGCCTGACGGCCAGCTTCCGTTTCCCCCGGGCGCGGAGCACGCATTGTAAGGCGCGCACTGCCGAGGGCTTTCACCCAACGCAAATTTCATATACATCCGTACAATAGCGCGCATGAACGCGCTCTCGATCCGGATCCTCTCCCTAGCCCTCTTCGCGGGTTTGTGCGCGACGGCCACCTACTGGGTCGTCACGCTGTCGGCCCGCGAAGCGCCGCTGCCCGCCGCCGCCGCGCGGTTGCCGATCCGCACCGAGGACGCCGCCGCGCTCTTCGGCGGCCAGCTCGACAAGAATCCCGTGCAGGACATCCACCTGTTCGGCATTCTCGCGCTCGATCATGGCGGCGCCGCGATCGTCGGCATCGGCGGCGAGCCGCCGCGCGCCGTGTCGCTCGGCGCGGAGCTCGCGCCCGGCGCGAAGCTCGCCGAAGTGCGCAACCGCTCGATCATCGTCGACCGCAACGGCGCGCGCGCCGAAGTCCAGCTCCCCGCGAACACGCCGTCGCCCGCGATCTACATGCGTTGAACGGCGGTGGCCTGACCGGCGGTCAGGCCGTCACTGCACCATGTTGTTCAGCTCGATGATCGGCAGCATCACGGCCAGCACGATCACGAGCACGATCCCGCCCATCGCCAGGATCAAGAGCGGCTCGAGCAGGCTCGTCAGGAACATCGTGCGGCGTTCGAGCTCGCGTGCCTCACCTTCCGCCGCGCGATCCAGCATCGTCGTCACGTCGCCCGTCGCCTCGCCGGAGCGGATCAGGTGCACGAGCACCGGCGGAAACGTCTTCACGTTGTTCAGCGCGCGCGACAGCGCGGAGCCTTCGCGCACGCGCACGATCGCGTCGTCGATGTTCGCGCGCATCGCGCGGTTCGACAGCGTCTCGCCGGCCGCCTGCAGCGCGCGCAGGATCGGCACGCCGGCCGCGGTCAGGATGCCGAGCGTGCTCGCGAAGCGCACCGTGTTGTAGCCGCGCACGAGCTTGCCCGCGAGCGGCGCGGTCAGCACCCAGCGGTCGAACGCGAGCCTGGGCCCGTCGCGCGACAGCGTCGCCTTCACGACCCACACGACGAGCGAGGCCGCGATCAGGATCGCCCACCACCAGTGCCGCACGAAATCCGACAGCGCCATCATCACGACCGTGAGGATCGGCAACTGCTGCTTCGTGCTCGCGAACACGTTGACGACCTGCGGCACGACGTAGCTCAGCAGGAACGTGACGATGCCGAAAGCGATCAGCGTGACGATCCCCGGATACGTGAACGCGAGCAGGATCTTCTGCTTCAGCGCGTTGCTCTGTTCGATGTAGTCGGCCAGGCGCGACAGCACGATGCCGAGCTTGCCGGTGTGCTCGCCCGCCGCGACGAGCGCGCGATAGATTTCCGGGAAGTCGCGCGGATGCTGGCCCAGCGCATTCGCGAGCGAGTGGCCGCCGAGCACCTCCGCGCGGATCGAGGCCATCAGTTCGCGGATGTAGTCGCGCTCGGCCTGCTCGGTGAGCACGCCGAGCGCCTCGTCGAGCGGCAGCCCCGCGATCAGCAGGCTCGCGAGCTGGCGCGTGAGGATCGCCTGTTCGCGCTGCGACAGCTTGCGGCCGAACGCGAGGCGCTGCGAGCGCGCGCCGCGGCTCGCGCTGGCGGCCGGCTCGACCACCAGCGGCGTGAGCCCCTGCGTGCGCAGCTGGCCGCGCGCGGCGCGCGCGCTGTCGGCATCGATCACGCCCTTCTGCGCGCGCCCGGCCGAATCGATTGCTTCGAAACGGAATGCCGACATCGCGCTATGCGCCTCCCGTCACGCGCAGCACTTCCTCGAGCGACGTCGCACCGGCCGCGAGCCAACGCTCGGCGTCGTCGCGCAGCGTGCGCATCCCTTCCGCGCGGCCCGCGGCGAGAATCTCCGCATCGGCCGCGTTGCGGTGGATCAGCGTACGGATCGAATCGTCGACCACCAGCAGTTCGTATACGCCACGCCGGCCCGTGTAGCCCGAATGCCCGCACTTGTCGCAGCCGACCGGATGCCACACGGTGCGGCCTTCCTCCTGCCGCTCTTCCTTGCAGACCGGGCACAGCTGCCGCACCAGGCGCTGCGCGAGCACGCCGAGCAGCGACGACGCGAGCAGATACGGCTCGACGCCCATGTCGGTCAGGCGCGTGACGGCGGACGCCGCATCGTTGGTGTGCAGCGTCGCGAGCACGAGGTGGCCCGTGAGCGACGCCTGCACCGCGATCTGCGCGGTTTCGAGGTCGCGGATTTCGCCGATCATGATCACGTCCGGATCCTGGCGCAGGATCGAACGCAGCGCGCGGGCGAAGGTCATCCCGATCCGCTCGTTCACCTGCGTCTGGCCGATGCCGGACAGGTCGTATTCGATCGGGTCCTCGACGGTCATGATGTTGGTCGTCGCCGTTTCGAGCCGCGACATCGACGCATACAGCGTCGTCGTCTTGCCCGAGCCCGTCGGGCCCGTGACGAGCACGATGCCGTGCGGTCGCGCGATCAGCTTGTCGAACTGGACGAGCGTGTCGCGGCCCATCCCGAGCGCTTCGAGGTTCAGGCGCTGCGCATCCTTTTCCAGCAGACGCAGCACCGCGCGCTCGCCGTGCCCGGTCGGCAGCGTCGACACCCGCACGTCGACCGGCCGGCCGCCGACGCGCAGCGTGATGCGGCCGTCCTGCGGCAGGCGTTTCTCGGCGATGTCGAGCTGCGCCATGATCTTGATCCGCGAGATCAGCGCGCCGTGCAGCGCCTTCTTCGGGCGCACGACGTCGCGCAGCGTGCCGTCGACGCGAAACCGCACGACCGATGCATTCTCGAACGGCTCGATGTGAATGTCCGACGCCTGTTCGCGCGCCGCTTGCGTGAGCAGCGCGTTGATCATCCGGATGATCGGCGCATCGTCTTCCGATTCGAGCAGATCCTCGACTTCGGGGATGTCCTGCATCAGCCGCGACAGGTCGACTTCGCCTTCGACCTCGCCGACGATCTGCGCCGCGCTGCCGTCCTGGCGCGCGTAGGCCTGGTTGATCGCCTGCGCGAGCTCGTCGGCCGGCACGCGATGCACGGAGATCGAGCCGAAGTTGCGCGCGATTTCGGCGAGCGCCGCATCGTTCGTGCGTTCGCTGATCCACACCTCGAGCGTGTCGTCGAGCTGGTGCGCGATCAGCACCTGGCCGCTCTTCGCGAAGCCGTACGGCAACAGGCGCGCGGCGAGCGGCGACGGCGGCTGCCGTTCGCCCGGCGCGCCGTCGTGGGCGGAGGACGCGAGCACGTCGGTCACTGCGAGGCTCCCGACGGCACCGTCAGCGGCTGTTGCTGCATCTGCTGCTGCGGCACGGCTTGCGGCTGGACGGCCGGTTGCGCCTGCTGCGCCGGCTGCGGGCCCTGCTGCTGGCGGCGAATCTTCGTCAGGTCGAACAGGTTCAGTGCCGAGCCGCCTTCGCTCGGGCCGAGCGGCATCGGCGGAACGGTCGGATCGTCCTTGTCACGCATGACGTTGTTGTCAGACTTATACGAGCCCGTGACGCCCTGGATATAGTCGTAGCGGTTCGCCGACACCGCCTGCGCGGTCTGCCGGTCGGTGATGATCACCGGGCGCAGGAACACCATCAGGTTGGTCTTCTGTCGGTTCTTCGATTCCGAGCGGAACAGCTGGCCGATCCACGGGATGTCGCCCAGCAGCGGCACCTTGCTGTTCGACACGTTGTAGTTGTCCTGCATCAGGCCGCCGAGCACGATGATTTCGCCGTTGTCCGCCAGGATCGTCGACTGGATCGAGCGCTTGGTGAAGGTCGGGCCGGTCGTGGCGGTCAACGTGCTGGTGACGACCGCCGAATCCTCGGTGTAGAGCTGCAGCTTCAGGATGCCGCCGTCGGTGATCTGCGGCTTCACGTGCAGCGTGAGGCCGACATCGCGGCGATCGTAGGTATTGAATGCGTTGTTCGTGTTGCCGCTCGTCAGGTTCGAATACGACCCCGTCGGAATCGGCACGTTCTGGCCGACGACGATCTTCGCCTCTTCGTTGTCGAGCGTGATGAGGTTCGGCGTCGACAGCACGTTCGCGTCGCTCACGCCCGCGAAATAATTCAGCAGCGCGCCAAGGCCCTGCACGCCGAACATGTTGTGCAGCCAGCCGACGTTCAGGCCCGGCAGGAGCGTCTGCCCCAGCGCGCCAAGCCCCGCCGTACCACCGGCGGCAACCGCGCCCGACACCCCGAGGATGTTGCCGCTGGGCGTACCGGGGGCGCTGAAGTTCGTGCCGCCGAGAAACTGGCCCTGGGCGATCTGCCACTGGATGCCGAGGTTGCCGGACGTATTCGAGTTCAGCTCGACGATCAGCGCTTCGATATAGACCTGCGCACGCCGTGCGTCGAGCTGGTCGATCACCGAGCGCAGGTTGCGGTAAACGGGATCGGACGCGGTGATGATCAGCGAGTTGGTGGCCGCGTCGGCCTGGATCATCCCGCCCGGCTGGTTGTCGTCGCCGCTCTTGTCCTTGTCGCCGCCGAGCAGGCCGCCCGTGCCGAGACCGCCGCCGCTGGACGAACCACCGCCGTACGACGACGAAGACGAACCGCCCAGGCCGCCCGACGGCAGCGGCGGGGTGCCCGACGTGCCGGTCGAGAAGTTGCCGCTCGACGACGAGCCGCCGCTCTGGTTGAAGCTGTTCGCATCGTTGGACGACGCCGACGAGCCGCTGTCGCTGCTGCTCTTGCCAAGCATCCCGCGCAGCGTCTTCGCGAGCTTCACCGCATCGGCGTTGCGCAGCGGCACGACATGCATGTTGCCGGGCACCGCGCTCGGCGCGTCGAGCTGCTGCACGAGGCGCTTCGCGGCCGCGAGGCGCGACGCGCTGGACGCGCGCAGCATCAGCGAGTTGGTGCGCGGGTCGGCGGTGACCGACACCTTCAGCGTCGCGTCGCTGTTGCCGATCGCGCCCGGGTCGAGCATCTTCTGCAGCTGCGCGGCGAGGTCGATCGCGTTCGCATTGCGCAGCGGCACGACCTGGACCTGCGCGCCCGCGGCGCTGTCGACGCCCGAGATGATCTGCGCGATGCGGCGCACGTTGTCCGCGTAGTCGGTGACGACGATCGTATTGTTCGCCGGGTAGGCGGTGACCGTGTTGTTCGGCGAGATCAGCGGCCGCAGCACCGGCAGCAGGTTGTTCGCCGATTCGTTGCGCAGCTCGAACACCTGCGTGATGACCTGGTCACCGCGCGCCTGCGGCGCATTGCCGACATAGGTCGGCACGCCCTGCAGCTTCGCGTCGGCTTCCGGCACGACCTTCAGCACCCCGTGATCCTGCACGAGCGCGAAGCCCTGCATGCGCAGCGCCGACTGCAGCGTCTTCAGCGCCTGGTCTTCCGGCACCGGCCGTTCGGCCACGAGATTGAGCTGCCCCTTCACGCGGGGGTCGACGATGATGGTCTTGCCGGTTGCGGCACCGATCGCCTTGGCGACCTGGTCGATGTCCGCATTCACGAAATTGAGCGTGACCTGAGCGTAGGCGGCCTGCGAGACGATGATGCCGGCGACGATCAGGGTCGTCGCGATGCGCCGCATAACGAAGCGATTTCTTGTCATGGATGAATGGGTCGATGCCGGCTCAGGCCACTTCCGGCGGTAGTGCTGGGATCCAGGTCCGAAAGAGGCGACATTAGCAGCTTTTCATGTCCGGAATATCACATTGAGCCGAGGACTGTCTCACATACGACATGTATCCGGCGCACCGTATGCAATATGTAAGATTTCGGCGCCGCCCCGGCGTGCCGTTCATCGCCGTCGTTTTTGCGATGAATCGACACGAAAATGCGGTATAAACGGGCAGCCGTCGTTCGCATGCCGCCACGTGACGGACTCTCGGTATGATACGGGCGGCACGTTTCCAGTCGCACGAATAACGGACACGGGTTTTCCCGATCCTTGCGCCCATTTCTTTCGTTTTCCGCACCATGAACAGACGGTTCGCTTCGATCGCGTTGATCGCCGCCGGCGTGTGGTTCGCCTGCGGAAGCGCACGCGCGGATTGTTTCGACGAGGCCGCCCGCTACCAGAAGGTCAATCCGCTGATCCTGCGCGCGATCGCGTGGCAGGAGTCGCACAACCGGCCCGACGCGCTGAACAAGAATACGAACGGCTCGGTCGACTACGGCCTGATGCAGATCAATTCGATCCACCTGCCGGCGCTGTCGCGCTACGGCATCGGCCGCGACACGCTGATGCAGCCGTGCAAGAACGTCTACATCGCCGCGTGGCACCTGCGCCAGAAGATGAATCGCTACGGCAACACATGGCAGGCCGTCGGCGCCTATCATTCGGAAACGCCGTCGCTGCGCGACAAGTATGCGCGGCAGATCGCCGGGATCCTGACGCAGTGGAAGCTGATGCCGCCCGAGCAGTGACGCCGCGGCGCTTGCCGACGCCGTGCCGCTCGGCCGGCGCGCGTTTGATGCACAATGCGGATCTCACGCCGCGGTTTCGACCGGCCCGGGCGACCGGCTCCGGGCCGATCGCGCCCCGTCAGGGCGCCGCGGCCGCTTTTCCCTTTTTTCCGTTGGTGCAAATCGTTATGAATCCGGCAATGAACCAGCCGTTGCCCGTCACCGTGCTGTCCGGTTTCCTCGGCGCCGGCAAGACCACGCTGCTCAATCACATCCTCGCGAACCGCGCAGGCCTGAAAGTCGCCGTGATCGTCAACGATCTCGCGGCGGTCAACATCGATGCGTCGCTCGTACGCGATGCGCAGGCGCTGTCGCATGTCGAGGAACGCCTGGTCGAGATGTCGAACGGCTGCATCTGCTGCACGCTGCGCGACGACCTGCTCGTCGAGATCCGCAATCTCGCGGCGGATGGCCGCTTCGACGCGATCGTGATCGAATCGACCGGCATCGCGGAGCCGATGCCGATCGCCGAAACCTTCACGTTCGTCGACGACGACGGCACATCGCTGTCGAACGTCGCGCGGCTCGACACGCTCGTCACCGTGGTCGACGCCTACAATTTCCTGCGCGACTACGGTTCCGACGACGCGCTCGCGACGCGCGGCATCGCCGCATCGGACGAAGACGATCGCACGCTCGTCGAGCTGCTGATCGAGCAGATCGAGTTCTGCGACGTGCTCGTGATCAACAAGACCGACCTCGTCGGCGCGGAAGCACTCGCGCGTCTGCAGCACATCCTCGCGCGGCTCAACCCGCGCGCGCACCAGGTCGTGTCGACGTTCGGCAACGTGCCGCTCGAGGAAGTGCTGAACACCGGCCGCTTCGATTTCGACGAGGCCGCGAACGCGCCGGGCTGGCTCGCGTCGCTCGATCACGATCACACGCATTGCGACGATCCCGAGTGCCACGATCCGCATCATGCGCACGTGCATGGCGAAGCCGACGAATTCGGCATCGGCAATTTTGTTTACCGCGCGCGCCGGCCGTTTCATCCGGCACGGCTCTGGGCGCTGCTGCATCAGGAGTGGCCGGGCGTGCTGCGCAGCAAGGGCTTCTTCTGGCTCGCGACGCGCAACGACATCGCGGGCTCGCTGTCGCAGGCGGGCGGCGTGTGCCGGCATGGCCCGGCGGGCCTCTGGTGGGCCGCGCAGGATCGCGCGGAATGGCCGGACGACGACGAGTTGCTCGCCGAAATTCGCACGGAGTGGCAGGGCGACCTCGACGACCGCTCGGTCGGCGATCGCCGTCAGGAACTGGTGCTGATCGGCATCGGGCTCGATGCCGACGCATGGCGCGCAAAACTCGACGCATGCCTGCTCACCGACGCGGAATTCGCGCTCGGTGCGGCGCAATGGAGCGCGTTCGACGATCCGTTCCCGGTGTGGGATGTCGATGCGCACGACGACGACGATCCCGGCGACACGCAGATCGTGCACGCGTAATACGCGGTAAAAACAGCCTGCGACAGGCAACCGTTAAATCTTGCAAGAGGGGCGCGAACTGTGGCGAAAATGCCGCGCGCGCCCAACAAAAAACCCGCCGAACGGCGGGTTTTTTTCCTGGAACAGGCGCTGGATTAACGCTTGTTGACGGCGTCCTTGAACGCCTTGCCAGCCGTGAACTTGACCGTCTTGGCTGCCGGGATCTTGATGGTTTCGCCGGTCTTCGGGTTGCGGCCCGTACGTGCTGCGCGCTTGCCCGAACCGAAGCTGCCGAAGCCGATCAGCTGAACCGCATCACCCTTCGACACGGCCTTCTTGATGACTTCGAGCAGCGTGTCCAGCGTTTCGCCGGTTTGAGCCTTGCTGGCGCCCGTTTGGGCGGCGACGGCGTCGATCAGTTCCTGTTTGTTCATTAAGGTTCCTTTTTCAGGTTAGGTTTGACACGAACAGCGCGAACGCGCCGATTATACGTGCGCGAACCGTGCCGTCGAGAGTCAGACTTCGACGGCACAGCGCCGAATCCTGGCCCGCGCGACGTGCCGTCCGGTTTGCCGGAAGGCCACCCCGCGGTACGGCGTTGCTATGATAGCGCAGCGCAAACCCAATAACGACAAGGGTTTCAAAGATTTTCATCGGTATTTCGCCGAATGAATCGTCGATTGCCCGTTTTTTGACCTGCGCCAACCGGACGGGATACGCAGCCGGGTCCGCCGCCGCGCAACGCCGTTGGTTTTTGCCAACGACCCGCCGGACGCCTCCGCGCAATCCCTTGCCAGGCTTGGCTGCCACGTTTTTTGTTTCGCATGCCCGACCGACTCGTTCCCGCCACGCTCGCGTTCCGCGACGACGGCACCCTCATCTCGCCCGCGTACGGCGACATCTATCACAACGTCGCGGGCGCGCTCGCGCAGGCGAACTACGTGTTCATCGCGGGCAACGCGCTGCCCGGGCGCTGGCAAGGCCGGCGCACGTTCACGATCGTCGAGACGGGGTTCGGCGCCGGCGTCAACTTCCTCGCGACCTGGGCCGCCTGGCGCGACGATCCCGCGCGCTGCGAACGGCTGCATTTCGTGTCGTTCGAGAAGCATCCGTTTTCGCGCGATGACCTGCGCCGGGCACTGTCCCATATGGTTGCGAACACAACGATATCGACGGAAGCAGAAATGCTCGCCGATGCGTGGCCGATGCTCGTTCCCGGTTTTCATCGCCTCGAATTCGACGCTGGCCGGGTCGTGCTCACGCTCGCGCTGGGCGACGCGTGCGAGATGCTGCCGAAACTGGTCGCACGCGCCGATGCGTTCTATCTGGACGGTTTCGCGCCCGCGAAAAACCCGGATCTCTGGTCGGCCGACGTGTTCCGCGCGCTCGCACGTATCGCCGCCGAGAAGGCGACCTTTGCGACTTATTCGAGCGCGGGCGTGGTGAAACAAGCGCTCCTCGAAGCGGGTTTCACGTATCGCAAGATGGCCGGGCTGGCCGGCAAGTTCGCGATGCTCGCGGGCGAATACGCACCGCGCTGGCGGATGCGCCGGCACGAACCGCCGCGCGCCTTGCCGGTTGCCGCGCGTGACGCGATCGTGATCGGCGCGGGGCTGGCCGGCTGCGCGGTCGTCGAACGGCTCGCCGCGCGCGGCTGGAACGTCACGCTGATCGAGCGGCACGCGCGGATCGCGAGCGACGCATCGGGCAATCCGGCCGGCGTATTCCATCCACTGATGACGCGCGACGACAACGTCGCGAGCCGCCTCACGCGCAGCGGTTTCCTGCATGCACTGACACGCTGGCGCGCGCTCGAGCATGCGGGTCATGCGTTCGCGCGCAGCACGCGCGGGATGATCCATCTCGCGGAATCGGCCGACGATTTCGTGCGGATGCGCGACGCGTTCGACGCGCTCGGCGCACCGTCCGACTACGTGTCGCTGCTCGACACGGACGCCGCGCGCGCGCATCTGAACCTGCCGGTCGCACATGGCGGCCTGCTGTTTCCGCACGGCGGCGCCGTCTGGCCGGCCGGGGTCTGCGCCGCACAAGTCGCGGCGGCCGGTGAACGCGTGACACTGCTCGCCGGCACCGAAGTCGCGCGAATCGAGCGCGATGGCGACACGTGGCGCGCCGTCGACGCGGCAGGCGCGACGCTCGCCGAGGCGCCGGTCGTCGTGCTCGCGAACGCCGGCGACGCCGTGCGTCTCGCGGGCCTGCGACACGTCGCGCTGCAGCCGGTGCGCGGCCAGCTCACGCTGCTGCCGCCCGGCAGCACGGCACCGCTGCCGTGCCCCGCGATCGGCGACGGCTATGCGGTACCGCTCGACGACGGCACGCTGCTGATCGGTGCGACGTTCGAACCCGACGACCTCGATCCGGCGATGCGCGGCGCCGGGCATATCGAAAATATCGAGCGCGTCCGGCATCTGCTGCCCGGCCTGATCGGCGAGTTGCCGGACGTCGATACGCTGCGCGGGCGCGTCGCGTTTCGCTGGGTCGTCGCCGACCGCGTGCCGGTGATCGGCCCGCTCGCCGACGAAGCGCAGGCCGTCGCGAACGCACGCGCGCTGAGCGGTGCGAGGGCGCGCGACCTGCCGCGCACCGCGGGCCTGTACGGCGCATTCGGCTACGGTTCCCGCGGCCTCGTGTGGGCCGCGCTCGGCGCCGAACTGATCGCGTCGCAACTGGAAGGTGAGCCGCTGCCGCTCGAGCGCGAACTCGCCGATGCCGTCGACCCGGCCCGGTTCCTGATCCGCGCGCTGCGCGGCCGCCAGATCGGCTGATCTCGTCAGCCGAATCCTCACAGTCCTTCGATTTTTTCGCGCAAGGTTATCCACGCGACGCTGTGGATAACCGCGCGAAATCCGCACGCACTTCGTGTGCAATCACAGTGGACGTAAACTGGGCAACTCGGCACAGCTGTGAAACGGCCCGAAAGTTGCCCAACTCAAACCTCTGTGAGCAAACAGCCTGTGCAACGACTTATGGCCGCGCCAACGCCTTGATCTTGTTGCGTAAACCGAAGTTATCCACAGAACTGTGAGCGCCTTGTTAACTTCTACTACGTATATATACAAGTAAACCATTGAAACCAAAGACCTGTGGCGCCTCACAGCGCCGCGAGTCGATTCAATCGGTTCCGGAGCGAAAAAGCTGTGGCACAATCGGTTTCCTTCGCGTTCGTTCGGCCAAGCGCCGGACATGCTTCAATGGAACGGTCGGCTCGATTTCGAATCTGAATCATCGAGACTGCGCAGTCCGTTCACACACCAGGCCGACAATCCAGATCGGCAGCCTGAACGACAGTTCCGCCGGATGGCGGAAAGAGGCGGATCCCATGTCCCGCCGTCGTCGACCACAACATTCACACTCGGGGCGATACCCAGCCGGCGCGCATCTCATTTCTGACGCTTGACCCCGCGCCGCTGGCGATTGCTTCCAAAGGAGAAGTCACCACGATGAAGTCGGCGTTCTCATTCCTGCCCAATTGGCCGCTCGCGCCGGATGCCGTGTTCTGGGCCGGGCTCGCGTTGTTCGCGGCCGGTCTGTGTGGCGAGCTGTGCTATCGCGCATGGCGGCTGCCGCGCATCACCGGGTATGCGGTGATCGGTCTCATCGCCGGTTCGTTCGGATTCGGCGTGATCGACGCGAGCACCGACGAAACCTCGCGGCTGCTGATCGACGTCGCGCTCGGCCTGCTGCTGTTCGAGCTCGGCAGCCGCCTCGACCTGAAATGGATCCGCCGCAATCCGTGGCTCATTGCGTCGAGCCTGGCCGAGGCGACGCTGACGTTCGTGCTCGTGCTGTTCGTGATGCTCGCGCTCGGCGTGTCGGGCATGGTCGCGCTCGTGTTGTCGGCGATCGCAATCGCGACGTCGCCGTCGATGGTGATCCAGCTCAAGACCGAGCTGCGCGCGGAAGGGCAGGTGTCGCAGCGCCTCATCACGCTGACCGCGCTGAACAGCGTGTACGCGATCGTGCTGACCAAGCTCGTCACGAGCTGGCTCCACCAGGAAGCGTACGGGAACGTTTTCGCGACGATCCTGCAACCCGCCTACCTGATCGCCGGTTCGTTCATCGTCGCGTACCTGGTCGCGCGGGCGTGCAATTACCTGTTCCGTCACATGACCGCGACGATGCGCGACGAGCATTCGTTCGTCGCGCTGTTCGGGCTCGTGATGCTCGCGATCGCGGTCGCGCAGGCGCTGAAGCTGTCGACACTGCTCACGCTGCTGCTCGCCGGCATCATCGTGAAGAACCTCGAAGCGCGGCCGCAGCTGTGGCCCGAGCATTTCGGCACGGCCGGCTGGCTGCTGACGGTGATCCTGTTCGTGCTGACGCTCACGTCGTTCACGTGGGGCGACATCGCGCTCGGCGGCCTGCTCGCGATCGCGCTGATCGTCACGCGGCTCGCCGCCAAGCTCGCCGGCGTCGTCGCGTTCGCGAAGCCGAGCGGGCTCGGGATGAAGCAGGGCGTCGCGCTCGGCATCGCGCTGACGCCGATGTCCGCGCTGTCGTACCTGCTCGTCGACGACACCTACCAGCTCTATCCGAATTTCGACCCGCACCTGCGCGCGATCGTGATGTGCACGATCGTGATCCTGCAGCTCGTCAGCCCGTTCGTCGTCTACCGCTGCCTGTCAGCGGTCAGCGAACGCAGCGACAGAAACTGATTCCGGAACCTGCCATGGCACTCGAAACCTTCGTCAATTCCGAACCGTTCACGTTCGGCGTCGAACTGGAGATCCAGGTCGTCAACACGCACAACTACGACCTCACCAAGGCTGCATCCGACCTGATGCGCCTGATCCAGGGCGAGACCTTCCCCGGCAACATCACGCCTGAAATCACCGAGAGCATGATCGAGCTGTCGACCGGCATCTGCCATTCGCACGAGCAGGCGGTCTCCGAGCTGCACGCGATCCGCGACGTGCTGGTGAAGGCGGCCGACCAGCTCAACGTCGGGCTCGCCGGCGGCGGCACGCACGCGTTCCAGCAATGGAGCGACCGGCAGATCTACGACGCGCCGCGCTTCCAGTACATCTCCGAGCTGTACGGCTATCTCGCGAAGCAGTTCACCGTGTTCGGCCAGCACGTGCACATCGGCTGTCCCGATCCGGACAGCGCGCTGTTCCTGCTGCACTCGATGTCGCGCTTCATTCCGCACTTCATCGCGCTGTCCGCGTCGTCGCCGTTCGTGCAGAACGTCGACACCGGCTTCCATTCGGCGCGCCTGAATTCGGTGTTCGCGTTCCCGCTGTCGGGCCGCGCGCCGTTCGTGCTGACCTGGGACAGCTTCGAGGAGTACTTCACGAAGATGGTCAACACGGGCGTCGTCAACTCGATGAAGGACTTTTACTGGGACATCCGGCCGAAGCCCGGCTACGGGACGATCGAGGTGCGCGTGATGGACACGCCGCTGTCGGTCGACCGCGCGGCCGCGATCGCGTGCTACATCCAGACGCTCGCGCGCTACCTGCTGACCGACCGGCCGCTGAAGCTGTCGGAGGACGACTATCTCGTCTACACATTCAACCGTTTCGAAGCCTGCCGCTTCGGGCTCGAGGGCACCTGCGTCAATCCTCAGACAGGTGAGCGCCGCACGATCGCGGAAGACATCCTCGACACGCTCGACCGGATCGCGCCGCATGCGGCCGCGCTCGGCTCGCGCGCGGCACTCGACGAGATCGGTGCGCTCGCGAAGGCGCGCGTGAATGACGCATCGTGGTTGAGAACCGTTTTCAAACAGGAAAAATCGCTGAACGAGACGGTCCGCCAGCAGTGCCTGCGCTGGCGTGAATGAAAAAATGTTTTGCAGATTACAGGCTCGACCGCGCGGCGATTCGCTGAATGCCGGTCGACGCCGATTCGGGCGTTCCGCGTCGCCAGTCCTCCTGAAAATCTGTGGATAACTGGATATTCCGCTGCAAAGTCAACGCACTGCGGTATGGATAACCCGGTGGATCGCCACCAGCCGCACGATGGCCGATTCGAACAGGAAAATGTTTGCGCGTTGCGCCGTGAGGCCGGCAGGGATTGCCGGCACAACGAAAAAATCCGGTTATCCAGCGATTTTCCACAGAATGAAGGGGATAACTTAGCTGTGCGATTTTCCGCTCTCGCTTAGAATGTCGGCTTTGCGGACACCGGAATGACCTGTGTCTCACCGGTCGCCGCGAACGCGACCGCCGCGTGTGCCTCGCGACGGCCGTGTCGACGCTCCTCGATGAGCGTCTGTTTTGAGATAGACATTCGATCTCCACACTACGGCTGCTCGGCAATCCGGGCGGCGGCAAAGCGAAAAGACTATGAGCGAAGGCGTTTACGGGAATCAGGCTTCGGGACGTGTGACCCACAGCTTGCTGCGGTTGAGTACGGCCATGCGAAGCCAGGCATGGGATTGGGCGGAAGGCGCGGGCCTCACGCCGACGCAGGGCGAGATCCTCGTGCTGCTGCTGCAACGCAAGGGCCCGATGCGGCTCGGCGAGATCGCGCGCGAGACGCAGCTCACGGCTGCGACCACCAGCGATGCGGTCAGCACGCTCGAGACGAAGGGGCTCGTCGAGAAGCGCCGCGCGCTGGACGACGGCCGCGCGCTTGCCGTGCGCCTGTCGGCGCGCGGCCGTACCGCGGCGAAGAAGGCGCTGCAATGGCCGGAATTCCTGACGAAGGCGGTCGGCAAGCTCGGCGCGGACGAGCAGGGCGCGCTGTACCGCGCGCTGCTGAAGACGCTGCGCGAACTGCAGGTGGCCGGCGCGACGCCGCCGCAGCGCATGTGCCTGACGTGCACGCATTTCCAGCCGGGCAAGCAGTCGAAGAAGACCGTGCATCACTGCGCGGCGCTCGACCTGTCGATGGCCGACAGCGATCTGCGTCTCGACTGTTCGGTGCACGAAGAAGCCGACGCGGCAACGCAAAAGAAGACCTGGAAGGTGTTCGCCGGCTGACGTCCGTCGATCGACCGGGAGGCCGATGATGAACGCTGAAGTGGTGGCGATCCGCCACGTGCATTTCGAGGACCTCGGCAGCTTCGAGCAGGTGCTCGGGGCGCGCGGGCGGCGGGTGCGCTACGTCGACGTCGGCGCGTCGCGCGTCGAGGTGCTCGACGCGCTCAAGCCGGCGCTGCTCGTGATGCTCGGCGGGCCACTCAGCGTGTACGAAGACGCGCAGTATCCGTCGATCGCGCCGCTCACGGCGCTCGTGCGCCAGCGCATCGACGCCGGGCTGCCGATCCTCGGCATCTGCCTTGGCGCGCAGTTCATCGCCCGCGCGCTCGGTGCGCGCGTCTATCCGGCTGCGCAGAAGGAACTCGGCTGGGCGCCGCTGACGCTCACCGACGCGGGCCGCGCGTCGCCGCTGCGCCATCTCGACGGCGCGGCGACCTCGATGCTGCACTGGCACGGCGATACGTTCGACCTGCCGGGCGGCGCGATCCATCTGGCCTCGACACCGGCCTGCCGCCACCAGGCGTTCGCGTGGGGGCAGCACGTGCTGGCGCTGCAATGCCATCCCGAAATCCGTGCCGACCGCTTCGAACCCTGGCTGATCGGCAACGCCGGCGAAATCGCGTCGACGCCCGGCATCGACGCACGCCAGCTGCGCGCCGACACCGTGCAGCACGGTCCCGCGCTGGAGGCGGCCGCGCGACGCATGTTCGCGGAGTGGCTCGACAGCGTCGGGCTTTGATCCCGAGCGAGCGGCACCGCGCGTGACCGGCCCGCAGGCCTTGCCGGCCGGCGCACCGCTGCATGCCGTGTGCGCGCGGCATCGCTGCCGGCGGTACCTGACCATCCGCTTACTGCCGAACCGGCCGCCAGCAGGCTTCGAGCCCGCATGCTACGCTCGTCCGCTGTTTCCCTTTCCTGGCGAGCGGCCTCCATGACTGCGCTGTTTTCCCCGTTCACGCTGCGCGGCGTGACCCTTCCGAACCGGATCGTGATCTCCCCGATGTGCCAGTACTCGGCCGAGCGCGGCGAGGCGACCGACTGGCACATGATTCACCTGGGCCATCTCGCGCTGTCCGGCGCGGGCCTGCTCTGCATCGAAGCGACCGCGGTCGAACCCGACGGGCGCATCACGGCCGGCGACCTCGGTTTGTGGGACGACGCGACCGAAGCAGCGCTCAAGCCCGTGCTGGCGGCGATCCGCAAGCATTCGCCGGTCCGCATCGCGATGCAGCTGTCGCACGCGGGGCGCAAGGCGTCGAGCGAGGTGCCGTGGAAGGGCGGCCAGCTCGTGTCCGTCGCCGATGGCGGCTGGCTGCCGCATGCGCCGTCGGCCCTGCCGCACAAGGACGGCGAGACGCCGCCGCTCGCGCTCGACGCGGCCGGCCTGAACCGGATCCGCGACGCGTTCGCGGCGAGCGCGAAGCGTGCCGCGCGCCTCGGCATCGATGCGATCGAGGTGCACGCGGCGCACGGCTACCTGCTGCATCAGTTCCTGTCGCCGCTTGCGAACCAGCGTACCGACGAATACGGCGGCTCGCGCGAAAACCGGATGCGCTTTCCGCTCGAGATCTTCGAGATCGTGCGCGCGGCGTTTCCGGCGGACCGGCCGGTCGGCGTGCGCGTGTCGGCGACCGACTGGGTCGAGGGCGGCTGGGAACTCGAGGACACGATCGCGTTTGCGCACGAGCTGAAGCAGCGCGGCTGCGACTGGATCGACGTGTCGTCCGGCGGCGTGTCGCCGCTACAGAAGATTCCGCTGTCGCCCGGTTACCAGGTGCCGTTCGCGCAGGCGGTGAAGCGGGCGGTCGGGATGCCGACGATCGCGGTCGGCCTGATCAACGATCCCGCGCATGCGAACCGGCTGATCGAGTCGGGCGACGCCGATTTCGTCGCGATGGCGCGCGCGATGCTGTACGACCCGCGCTGGCCGTGGCATGCGGCTGCCGAGCTCGGCGCGCAGGTGTCGGCGCCGCCGCAGTACTGGCGTTCGCAGCCGCGCGAGCACAAGGCGTTGTTCGGCGACATCGCATTCGGCCAGCGCTGAGCGTCATGCGCGCAATATTGCGCGCGATGTTGAGCGAAGCAATCTTGAACGTGTAGGATGCGGGTGATTCGCCGCATGTCCCGACGCGGCACCGACCGGTGCCGCGTTTTCGTTTTGCGCGACGCAGGGCCGCGCAAAACGACAGCGCGGCCGTCTTCCATTCAAGTCGTCTTCAAAGGATTCGTTCGATGAGTTCACGCAGGATCGCGGTACGCCGCTCGGGAGTTCACGGCAAGGGCGTGTTCGCGGTGGAGCCGATCAAGGCCGGCGAACGCGTAGTGGAATACAAGGGCGAGCGAATTTCGTGGAAGGAAGCGCTGCGCCGCCATCCGCACGACCCGAACGAGCCGAACCATACGTTCTACTTCGCACTGGAAGAGGGCGGGGTGATCGACGGCAAGATCGACGGCAACAGCGCGCGCTGGATCAATCATTCGTGCGCGCCGAACTGTGAGGCCGAGGAGATCAAGGGCCGCGTGTTCATCCACGCACTGCGCGACATCGGGCCGGAAGAAGAGCTGTTCTACGACTACGGCCTCGTGATCGACGAGAAGCTGACGAAGAAACTCAAGCGGGAATACGCGTGCCATTGCGGCGCGACCGCATGCCGCGGCACGCTGCTCGCCACGCCGGACGACGACGGCAAGAAGAAAAAGAAGAAGGACAGGAAGGACGGCAAGTCCGAGTCCGGCGCGAAGGACAAGAAAAAGAAGAAGTGACCGGTGAGGCCGCGCATCGCGCGCGGCTGCTTCACCGCCGGACGGCCGCCGCGCGGCCGTCCATCCAGCCTGATGAGGGTTCGCCGCGCGCGCCTCAGTGAGTCGGCGCGGCGGCCGGCGTCTCGCTCGCCGGCTTCCCGGTGCGCCTGGCGAGCGGCACCCGCACCACGAAGCGCGAACCGCCTTCCGATGCATCCTCGTACGACACCGTGCCGCCGTGCATCGCGATGATGTCGTGCACGATCGCGAGCCCGAGCCCGGCGCCCGTCTCGACGCCGTTGCCGCTTTGCGCGTCGCCACGGAAGAAGCGCTTGAACAGGTCGGCCTGCTGATTGGCCGGCACGCCCGGGCCGTTGTCCTCGACGACGATCTCGGCGGCCGGTTCGCCGGTCTCGAGCGCGCCGCGGGCGACGTTCACCGTGATCCGCGCCCCGTGCGGCCGGGCGAGCGGCACGTATTTCAACGCATTGTCGAGCAGGTTCGCGATCACCTCGCGCAGCAGCACGGGGTTGCCGCGCACGTTCAGCGTTTCGTCTTCGCCGGGATCGTCGCTGCGCTGGAAGCCGAGGTCGACATGCGACGCGAGCGCGCGCGGCACCCATTCGGCACCCGTCTCGAACGCCATCGCGGCCAGGTCGACGTCGACGAAACGCGCGGCCTGTTCGCCCGGCTCCGCGCGTGCGAGCGACAGCAGCTGGTTCGACAGCCGCACCGCGCGGTCGGCGGCCGCGCGCAGTTCGCGCACCGCGGCATAGGTCTGCTGCGGGTCGCGCGCGACGGCGGCCTGCTCGGCATGCAGCTTCACGGCCGTGAGCGGCGTGCGCAGCTGGTGCGCGGCATCGGCGATGAACTTGCGCTGCGCGTCGAGCGCGGTCTTCAGGCGGCCGAGCAGCGCGTTCATCGCGCTCGTCAGCGGCCGGATCTCGAGCGGCACGTCGGTTTCGTCGACCGGCTCCAGCGACGTGTGGGTCTGCCGGTTCAGCGAATCGGCGAGATGCGTGAGCGGGCCGAGCTGCTGGTTGACGACGCGCCACACGATGCCCCAGCCCGCGAGCAGCAGCAGCAGCAGCGGCATCATGATCGCGACGAGGAATTCGGCCGCGATCCGGTAACGGTGCCGCACCGGCTGCGCGACCTCGACCACCATCGGCCGGCCGCCGTCGACTTCCTCGACGCGCACCTGCGCGACCCGCACCGCGCGGTTGTCGTACTCGGCCTCGAACACGTACGCGTGATGCATGCGGCGCACGTTGATGCCCCGCAGCGGCAGTTTCGGATCGCCGGCGAGTTCCTGCTCGCCGTCGCTGATCCGGTAGATCAGCGCCTCGGCCGGATCGGAGAACATCGCCTGCGCGAGCGGCGGCACCGTGAACGGCGCGTCGGGGCCGGCGATCTGGATCTGTTTGGAGATGGCGGTCGCGAGGTCGGCGAGCGAGCGGTCGATCACGTGTTGCGTGTATTGCCACGCGAGCCAGTAGGCGATCAGGCCGCTCATCAGCGCGAGCATCGACAGCGGCGCGGCGAGGCGCCGAAGCAGCGAGCGGCGCAGGCTGGTGGTCACAGCCGGATCAGAAGACATTTCGACGGGCAAATGGATAAGCGCCGCTCACGGGGAGCGGCGCGGACGTGCGCCGGACGGCGACGCGGGCAGGGCGGCTCGCCGGCGGCACGCGGCCGGCCGGCGTGCGGCGCCGCTCAGACGCTCGCGGTCTGGCGGATTTCCTGCAGCAGATAGCCGAAGCCGCGCACCGTGACGATTTCGACGCGGCACTGCTCGAGTTTCTTGCGCACGCGATGCACGTAGACTTCGATTGCGGTGTCGCCGAGATCGCCGCCGAAGTGCGTGAGGTGATCCTGCAGCTGGGCCTTGCTGACGACGCGGCCGTGACGCAGCAGCAGCATTTCCAGCACCGCGAATTCGCGCGGCGACAGTTCGAGCGGCTTGTCGTCGTTGAAGATGCGGCGATCGACGCCCGACAGGCGGACGCCGCCGAGCGACACTTCCGGACGCGGCATGTCGCTGTGCGGGCCGCTGCGGCGCATCACCGCGCGGATGCGCGCTTCGAGCTCGGCCGGCTCGAACGGCTTGAGCATGTAGTCGTCGGCGCCGGAGTTCAGGCCCTGGATCCGGTCGTTCAGTTCGTCGCGCGCGGTCAGCACGATGACCGGCGTGTGGCGGTTGGTCTGGCGGAAACGCGTGAGCAGCGTCATCCCGTCGATGCCCGGCAGGCCGAGGTCGAGGATCACGAGTTCGTGGCGGTTCTGTGCCAGCGCCTGTTCGGCAAAGATGCCGTCATGCACCATGTCGACGGTGAAGCCAGCCTGCTCGAGGCTGCTCTGGATACCGCGTGCGATGGGGCGGTCGTCTTCGATCAGAAGGAGTCGCATGAAGTTCGCTCAAGTACAATGGGTTGGCGGTTCAGGCACGCGGACAGCACGACGCCGTTTCCACAGGGGCGCCGCATCGCCTGACATCAAGCATGGCGGCCAGCGAACGATTAAATCCAATCATGTCCGATATTTCGATCCACGACCTCGAAGCCGCGATCAATTTCTGGCGCGCCCGCTCGCCGTCGAGCGGCGACGAACTCAAACTCTGCGAAGAGGCCAGCGCGCTCTCCAAGCCGTATGCGCTGCTGATTGTACAGCGCGCAAGCGCGCTGCAACTGGAAGGTTTGGACCCCAGGGCGCGGAAAGCGTACGAGACTTACGTGCGCCTTAAGGATGGCTTGGAAAGTTGAAGGCTTTCGCTGAGTACATCCTAGAAAACGTTCATCGAAATGAAAAGTTGACGCGCCGCGCGTCGAAAGACGCGCGGCGGTAGAGGACGACCTCAGGCGGCCGGTTGGGTATGTGCGCACACCTGGTCGATGAACGTCGCGAGCGCGATGTCGCGCTCGGTCAGGCCGTCCGCATCGTGGGTCGACAGCGTCACGTCGACGCGGTTGTATACGTTGAACCATTCCGGATGGTGGTTCATTTCCTGCGCCTTGATCGCGACGCGCGTCATGAAGCCGAAGGCCTCGTTGAAATCGGCGAAGCGCAGGCTGCGCTGGATCGCGTCGCGGCCCGGCACGGCCGTCCAGTGCGGCAGGCCTTCGAGCCGGGTCTTGCGTTCTTCTGATGTGAGCTTGTGGATCATGTTGCACCTCGTTCGGTAACGGCGCCCGCACGCGGGCAAAGGCCACGCGGCAAAGCCGGTACCGGTCATTGTTTCATAGTTGGGCGACGGGCATTCGGTGACGGGCATCGGAAGGCGGGCGCCGGTGCACGAATCACGCCGGCGTGGCCCGCGGCCTTACGCGTCCGCGTCGTCCGGCCAGCCTTCTCCCGTGCCGCGATGCAGCACGAGATCGCCATCGCATACCGCGCCGGCCGCGAATTCGGGCAGCGCGGCCAGCCGGTCGGCCAGCGCGCGGCCGTCGACGTCGGCCAGCGCGAACAGCTGCGCGAAATCGTCGATCACGAAGTAGGTCTTCTGGAACGTGTCGATCCGGTACCGCGTGCGCATCACGCGCTCGAGGTCGAAACCGAGCCGGTTCGGCGCCGCGCTTTCGAGACTGTAGAGGCTCTCGCCCTTGCTCGACACGATCCCGGCGCCATAGATCGACAGCCCGTTCATGCCGTGCGGGTCGCGGATCAGGCCGAATTCCACCGTATACCAGTAGAGGCGTGCCAGGCGCGCGAGCGCCGCTTCGTCGTCCGCGACCGCGAGCGCGGTGCGGCCGTAGGCCTGCATGTAGTCGGCGAACACTTGCTCGATCAGCAACGGCACGTGGCCGAACAGGTCGTGGAAGCAGTCGGGTTCCTGCAGGTAGTCGAGCTGGTCCGGGCGGCGCATCCACCAGGTGACCGGAAACCGCCGGTTCGCGAGGTGCTCGAAGAACACGCGATCGGGCACGAGGCCCGGCACCGCGACGATTTCCCAGCCGGTGACCGGCTTCAGCTGGCGATTCACGTCGGCGAACGACGGCACGCGATCGGCCGGCAGGTCGATCTTCCCGAGCCCGGCGACGAACGCGTCGCACGCGCGACCGCGCAGCAGCGCCGACTGGCGCGCATAGAGCTGCTGCCACACCGCGTGGTCGACCTGGCCGTAACGTTCGAGCGGCTGGTCGATGGTGAAATCGGCGCGGGTTTCGAGGCCCGCATCGAACTGCTCCTGCAGTTTCGCGGTGACGACGGTGGACATGGTGAGGCTCTGCACGCTGTGATGGGAACCATGCAAGTGTAGAGCGGGGGACATGCGGAATGGGCGCAAAGATGGCGTTGATTCGCTTGATGATGCGATAATCGCGCATCAAAACAGGAATCAATGCGGAGAATGCTCATGCTGGAACTCGATCACTTCGATCTCGCGCTTCTCGACGTGCTGCAGCGCTTCGGCCGCGCGACGCACCAGCAGCTCGGCGAGGAGGTGCCGCTGTCGCCGTCGCAGATCGGCCGTCGGCTGCAGCGGCTCGAGGCGGCCGGCGTGATCGAAGGCTATCGCGTGATGTTGCGCCCCGAAAAGCTCGGGCTCGGCGTCACCGCGTTCACGAGCCTGAAGCTCAAGCACCACGGCGATTCGATCATCGAGCAGTTCCAGCAGCAGATCGACGTGCTGCCCGAGGTGCTCGAATGCCATGCAGTGGTTGGCGATGCCGACTATCTGCTGCGGATCGTCGCGCCGGATCTCAACGCGCTGTCGCAGTTCGTGATGAAGAAGCTGATGCGCGTGCCGGGCGTCGACAGCGTGCGCTCGAACATCGTACTGACGACGTTCAAGCGCAATGGCGCGCTGCCGCTCGCGCACCTGGCGCCCGGCGCCGCGTGACGCGGCGGCAGGGCTGGCGGCGGGGCGCAAGGCGGCGCCGCGGATAGGGCTCGATCAGGCCGCTGCGGATTGCGCGTCGGCGTTCAGCAGGTCGACGTACGCGACCGCGACGAGATCCTCGTGCGCCACGCCGAGCTTCTCGAACACGTCATGCGCCTCGGCTTCGCCCCCGGCTTCGTCGTCGTCGGGGCCGAGCACCACTTCCAGTTCGATGAAGTCGCCGAGGCCGTCGACGCGGTCGAGGTGGATCCGCGTGCGGCCGACGAGGTACACGTGCCGTTCCTTCGTCACGATGCCGCGCGTGGTCAGCGCGGTCGCGAGCAGCGAGTGCATCGCGTCCGGGTTCGTGACCGGGCTGCGCGTGTAGTACGACGCTTTCGGACCGTCGCGATCGTCGCGCTGGTAGAAGATCAGTTCGGCCGGCGTGCCGTCTTCGAAGCGGCGCAGCTTCAGCCGGCCGCGCGGCACGTCGTAGAAGAAATCCTGCTGGCGGTAGAAGAGCGGTGCTTCGGTTGCGAGCGTCGCGGCGCGTTCGCGCAGCTGGTCGAATTCGCGGGCGCGGGCTTTGATCTCGATGTTGCGGGCCATGCGGGTCTCCTTCAATCAGGGGTCTCGCGGTGTGCGAACGGACAATCTAGCAAAAAGCCTGCGATGGTGGCGTGACGAGCGACCGGCGCGCGGCAACGCGACGCGGAGCGGGCGATTGGGGCTCGTATGTGATTTTCGCCGGTCATGCGCGGGCGAGTTGGCGATTTGAAAGATCCGCAAGATCCGCAAGATCCGCAAGTCAGCCGCAAAAGTCCACTGCACGACCCGTCACACCGACATCAGCCACGCTCATATCGCCCACTGCGTCTCGATCAGTCGCAGCGCGGCCGCGATTGCCGGTTCGTCGCGCCGTTCGACGAGCGCCACGAATGTCAGCTCGGTCGGCACCGTTACGCGTTCGACGATCGTCAGCGCGTGCGCGTGCGCTTCGGCCAGCGCGGTCGAGTCCCGCGCGAGCGTCAACCCGATCCCCGATTTCACGAGATCGAGCATCGACTGCTCCTGGTCGACCTCGGCGACCTTCACCGGCTGCGCGCCGGCCGCCGCGAACAGCCGCGACAGCAGCCGGTGATGGGCGGACGCCGGCGGCGTCCAGATCCACGGCAGCGCGGCGAGCGCGCGCCAGTCGTGCGCGCGCTGCACGCGCTCCTTCCAGCCGGCCGGCGCGAGCACGCGGTACTGGAAACGCGTGAGCGTGACCGTGTGGAACAGCGTGTCGTCGCGCGGCTCGTCCTCGCCGGGCCGGCCGATGTAGTAGCCGACGTCGAGCGCCCGCGCGCGCACCTGCTCGAGCACCCAGCCGGACATCCCGTGCCGCAGCGCGGTTTCTATCTGCGGATGGGTTTCGACCAGCGCGCGCAGGAAGCCGCCGAGCCGCAGGAAACCGGGGTCGAGGATCGTGCCGATCCGCAACTGGCCGCGCACCTCGTGCCGCAGCGCGGCAGCGGCGCGCTGCACGTCGGCGGCTGCGGCCAGCGCGCGCTCCGCATGCGGCAGCAGCGTCTGGCCGTCGCGTGTGAGCGCGAGCCCGCGCGACGTGCGCGTGAACAGCGTGACGCCGAGCGTTTCCTGCAGATGCTTGATCTGCAGGCTGACGGCCGGCTGCGTCAGGTGCAACTGCACGGCGGCGCGCGTCAGGTTGCCTTCGCGGGCGACCGTCGCGAACGCACGGAGCAGGGTGAGATCCATCGTCGTGATATGAGCGCAGCTTATAACGCAGTTCAGCATAACTCATTGGATCGGCGGATGGCAGGCGGAGTACGCTTCATCGATCGCGTCGCCTGCGACGCACTATGCTGAAAACGACGCGCGGGATTGCGCCGCGCGGGACACAACAATGCGCTTTGCATGGGGCACGAGTAAGCGATGAAGTGCTAACTCGGGTCGACCGCAAAGCACGGGGCACGAGTAAGCGCTAAAGCGCCAACTCGGGTCGACCGCAAAGCATGGGACCCGAGTAAGCGCTAAAGCGCTAACTCGAGTCGACCGCCGTGGGGATGGAGTAAGCGCTGAAGCGCCAACTCCATCCAGCCACGCCATGGGACCCGAGTAAGCGCTGAAGCGCTAACTCGGGTCGACAGGAGACACGTCGTGACGACTCAACGCACGCTCGAGGACGAATTCGATTACGTGATCGTCGGCGCGGGCACCGCAGGCTGCGTGCTCGCGAACCGCCTGACCGAGGATCCCGAGATCCGCGTGCTGCTGCTCGAAGCGGGCGGCAAGGACGACTATCACTGGATCCACATCCCGGTCGGCTATCTGTACTGCATCGGCAATCCACGCACGGACTGGCTGTACAAGACACAGCCGGAGGCGGCGCTCAACGGCCGCGCACTGTCGTATCCGCGCGGTCGCGTGCTCGGCGGCTGCTCGTCGATCAACGGGATGATCTACATGCGCGGCCAGCGCGAGGATTACGACAGCTGGGCGCAGGAAACCGGCGACGCGGGCTGGTCGTGGGACAGCGTGCTGCCCATCTTCAAGCGCAGCGAGGACCACCACGCGGGTGCGAGCGACGCACACGGCGCAGGCGGCTACTGGCGCGTCGAGAAGCAGCGGCTGCGCTGGGAGATCCTCGAATCGTTCGCGCAGGCCGCGCAGCAGACGGGCATCCCGGCGACCGACGATTTCAACCGCGGCGACAACAGCGGGGTCGGCTATTTCGAGGTGAACCAGAAGCGCGGCGTGCGCTGGAATACGTCGAAGGCGTTCCTGCGGCCCGCGATGACGCGCCCGAACCTGACCGTGATAACCGGCGCGCATGCGCAGCGCGTGATCGTCGACGGGCGGCGCGCGGTCGGCGTCGAGTATCGCGGCGGCGGCACCGACTACGTCGCGCACGCACGCGCCGAAGTGCTGCTGACCGCCGGCGCGGTGAATTCGCCGCAGCTGCTCGAACTGTCGGGCATCGGTGCGGGCGCACGGCTGCAGGCGCTCGGCATCGACGTCGTGCAGGACCTGCCGGGCGTCGGCGAGAACCTGCAGGATCACCTGCAGCTGCGGATGGCATTTCGCGTCGAAGGCGTCCGCACGTTGAACACGCTGTCCGCGCACTGGTGGGGCAAGCTGATGATCGGTGCCGAATACGCGCTGCTGCAACGCGGGCCGATGTCGATGGCGCCGTCCCAGCTCGGCGCGTTCGCAAAATCCGATCCCGACGATCCCGCGCTCACGCGCCCCGATCTCGAATATCACGTGCAGCCGCTGTCGCTCGAGCGCTTCGGCGAGCCGCTGCACAGCTTCAACGCCTTTACGGCGTCCGTCTGCCATCTGCGGCCGAGTTCGCGCGGCAGCGTGCATATCGCGAGCCCCGATGCCGGCGTGGCGCCGTCGATCGCACCGAACTATCTGTCGACCGACCACGATCGCCAGGTCGCCGCGAACGCGCTGCGCCTCACGCGCCGCATCGCATCCGCGCCGGCGCTCGCGCGCTACCGTCCGGAGGAGATCCTGCCGGGCGAGCGATACCGGACCGAAGCCGAACTGATCGAAGCGGCGGGCGCGGTCGGCACGACGATCTTCCATCCGGTCGGTACGTGCCGGATGGGGCGCGCGGACGACGCGCGTGCCGTCGTCGACAGCCGGCTGCGCGTGCGCGGCATCGCCGGGCTGCGGATCGTCGACGCATCGGTGATGCCGTTCATCACGTCGGGCAACACGAATTCGCCGACGCTGATGATCGCCGAGCGCGCAAGCGACATGATTCGCGCCGATCGACGCGCGGCGCACGACGCGACGCAGGTGCGAATGGACGCGACGATGACGGCTGCGTGACGCCACGCTGACACGCGCGACAGCGGGCTGTCATCCGAGCGCCCGCTGTTTCGCTATGCGAAGCAAAGGTGACGCGCGAGCATCACAATGACACGGGCCGGCGATGCGCACGGCAATTGCTTCGCGCACCCGCTTATCGCTTATGTCACGCGGCTTTTTTTTGCGCGACGACATGACGCGCAGCGTCACATGCATGCGTTCAATCAGGCACGTCCGATGCGAGCATGCGCACCTTGATGATGCGCGCGTCAAAATAGCGCGTCGAAAATTCTCGCTCAGCCGCGCCCGATATGGCAGCCCGCCCTATAAGTGCAAATCCCGATGATTGCACTGCACCAACGGCGCGACAATGTTGCGCAGTGTGCATACGCGTCGGCGCGGGAGACCACCCTCGAGGCGTAATACGGCGCCCCGGGGGCAGCCCGCTGATCCGCGGACTTGTTCGCGGTCGCTTGCGCGAATCCTCCCGGTGCTTCGCCTGACTTCGTACGGAAGGGAACATGATTCTCGGCGACACGATTCTCGAAACACGCGGACTGACGAAGGAATTCAGGGGCTTCACCGCCGTGAACGGTGTCAACCTGCGTGTGCGGCGCGGCGCGATCCATGCGTTGATCGGACCGAACGGCGCGGGCAAGACCACCTGCTTCAACCTGCTGACCAAGTTCCTGACACCGACGGCCGGCCAGATCGTCTTCAACGGCATCGACATCACCGACGAGCGGCCCGCGCAGGTCGCGCGGCGCGGCATCATTCGTTCCTTCCAGATCTCGGCGGTATTCCCGCACCTGACCGCGTTGCAGAACGTGCGCATCGGTCTGCAGCGCGCGCTCGGGACTGAATTCCACTTCTGGCGCAGCGAGCGCACGTTGCGGCGCCTCGACGATCGCGCGATGGATCTCCTCACGCAGGTCGGCCTCACCGATTTCGCGCACGTGCCGACGGTCGAACTCGCATACGGCCGCAAGCGCGCGCTCGAGATCGCGACGACGCTCGCGATGGAACCCGAACTGATGCTGCTCGACGAGCCCACGCAAGGGATGGGCCACGAGGACGTCGATCGCGTGACCGCGCTGATCAAGAAGGTGGCGAGCGGCCGCACGATCCTGATGGTCGAGCACAACATGAACGTGATCGCGGGCATCTCCGACACGATCACCGTCCTGCAACGCGGCGAAGTGCTGGCCGAGGGCTCGTATGCGGAAGTGTCGAAGAATCCGCTGGTGATCGAGGCCTACATGGGCAGCGCCGATGCGGCGCTCGCGGGGGCGCACGCATGAAGCACAGCGAACGGGAGGAACGCGAATTGAGCGGCGTCGAGAGCGGCACGCCCGCGCTGGAGATCACGGGCCTCGAGGCCTGGTACGGGGAATCCCACATATTGCACGGTGTCGACCTGAGCGTTCATCGCGGCGAGGTCGTCACGCTGCTCGGCCGCAACGGCGCGGGCCGCACCACGACGCTGCGCGCGATCATGGGCCTCACCGGCCGCCGCAGCGGCTCGATCAAGGTTTCGGGCAACGAGACGATCGGCCTCGCGACGCACCGCATCGCGCATTTCGGCGTCGGCTATTGCCCGGAGGAGCGCGGAATCTTCTCGAGCCTGTCGTGCGAGGAGAACCTGATGCTGCCGCCGCCGATCGGCCCGCGCGAGCACGCGATGTCGCTCGACGAGATCTACACGATGTTCCCGAACCTCGCGTCGCGCCGGCAGAGCCAGGGCACGCGGCTGTCCGGCGGCGAGCAGCAGATGCTCGCGGTGGCGCGGATCCTGCGCACCGGCGCGAACCTGCTGCTGCTCGATGAAATTTCCGAAGGCCTCGCGCCGGTGATCGTGCAGGCGCTCGCGCGCATGATCGTCGCGCTGAAGGCGCGCGGCTACACGGTCGTGATGGTCGAACAGAATTTCCGCTTCGCCGCGCCGCTCGCCGACCGCTTCTACGTGATGGAACATGGCCGCATCGTCGAGCATTTCCGCTCATCCGAACTGGAAGGCAAGATGCCGATCCTTCACGACCTGCTCGGGGTGTGACGCCGCCCCGTTTCCCTTGCCGCTAGCCGTGGCGGCCTACGAACAACCACAACGCATCAGAACAACAGGAGACGTCAATGAAAATGAAGACCCTCGCACACGCGTGTCTGGCGGTCGCGACCGCAGCGTTCACCGCCGGCGCCGCACACGCCGCGGATAGCGTGAAGATCGGCTTCATCACCGACATGTCGGGGCTGTACGCGGACATCGACGGGCAGGGCGGCCTCGAGGCGATCCGGATGGCGGTCGCCGACTTTGGCGGCAAGGTGCTCGGCAAGCCGATCGAGGTCGTCTATGCCGATCACCAGAACAAGGCGGACATCGCCGCGTCGAAGGCGCGCGAATGGATGGACCGCGGTGGGCTCGACCTGCTGGTCGGCGGCACGAACTCCGCGACCGCGCTGTCGATGAACCAGGTCGCGGCCGAGAAGAAGAAGGTCTACATCAACATCGGCGCGGGCGCCGACACGCTGACCAACGAGCAGTGCACGCCGTACACGGTCCACTACGCATACGACACGATGGCACTCGCGAAGGGCACCGGCTCGGCGGTGGTGAAGCAGGGCGGCAAGAGCTGGTTCTTCCTGACCGCCGACTACGCATTCGGCAAGGCGCTCGAGAAGAACACGTCGGACGTCGTGAAGGCGAGCGGCGGCCAGGTGCTCGGCACGGTGCGGCACCCGCTGTCGGCGTCGGACTTCTCGTCGTTCCTGCTGCAGGCGCAGTCGTCCAAGGCGCAGATCCTCGGCCTCGCGAACGCGGGCGGCGACACGATCAACTCGATCAAGGCCGCGAAGGAGTTCGGCATCACGAAGACGATGAAAATCGCCGCGCTGCTGATGTTCATCAACGACGTGCACAGCCTCGGCCTCGAGACGACGCAGGGCCTCGTGCTGACCGACAGCTGGTACTGGAACCGCGACGCGACGGCGCGCCAGTGGGCGCAGCGCTACTTCGGCAAGATGAAGAAGATGCCGTCGAGCCTGCAGGCGGCCGACTACTCGTCGGTGACGACCTACCTGAAGGCGGTCCAGGCGGCCGGCACGACCGACTCCGACAAGGTGATGGCCGAGCTGAAGAAGGCGAAGATCAACGACTTCTACGCGAAGGGCTACATCCGCCAGGACGGCAGCATGATTCACGACATGTACCTGATGGAAGTGAAGAAGCCGTCGGAATCGAAGGAGCCGTGGGACTACTACAAGGTGCTCGCGACGATTCCGGGCGAGCAGGCGTTCACGACCAAGCAGGAGACGCGCTGCGCGGCATGGAAGTAAGCGCGGGCGCGGCCGCAGCGATGTGGCCGCTGCACCGCCCGCGTGCACGACGGCATGACGGTTGCGCACGCAACGAAACTCATTCGGACGGCTAAGTCGATGGAAATCTTTGGCATTCCGTTGCCGGCGATGCTGAGCCAGTTGCTGCTCGGGCTCGTCAACGGCTCGTTCTACGCGATCCTGAGCCTCGGGCTGGCGGTGATCTTCGGGCTGCTCAACGTGATCAACTTCGCGCACGGCGCGCTGTTCATGCTGGGCGCGATGCTCGCGTGGATGGGGCTGTCGTATTTCGGGTTGCCGTACTGGGCGATGCTCGCGCTCGCGCCGCTGATCGTCGGCGCGTTCGGGATCCTGGTCGAGCGCTCGATGCTGCGCTGGCTGTACAAGCTCGATCACCTGTACGGGCTGCTGCTCACGTTCGGCCTCACGCTCGTCGTCGAAGGCGTGTTCCGCTCGATCTACGGGTCGTCCGGCCAGCCGTACGACGTGCCGTCGCAGCTGTCCGGCGCGACCAATCTCGGCTTCATGTTCCTGCCGAACTACCGCGCGTGGGTGGTCGTCGCGTCGCTCGCGGTGTGTCTCGCGACCTGGTTCGTGATCGAGAAGACGCGCCTGGGCGCCTATCTGCGCGCGGGCACCGAGAACCCGAAGCTCGTCGAGGCGTTCGGCGTGAACGTGCCGATGATGATCACGCTCACCTACGGCTTCGGCGTCGCGCTCGCGGCATTCGCGGGCGTGCTCGCGGCGCCGGTGATCCAGGTGTCGCCGCTGATGGGCCAGCCGATGATCATCACCGTGTTCGCGGTGGTCGTGATCGGCGGGATGGGCTCGATCCTCGGCTCGATCATCACCGGGCTGATGCTCGGCGTGATCGAGGGCTTCACGCGCGTGTTCTATCCGGAAGCGTCGGCCACGGTGGTGTTCGTGATCATGGCGATCGTGCTGCTGATCCGCCCGGCTGGCCTGTTCGGCAAGGAAAAATGATGCAGAGAAAAGTGCTCTACGGCGTGCTGCTCGCCGCACTGCTCGCAGCCCCCTTCATCGGCGCGTATCCGGTGTTCGTGATGAAGGTGCTCACGTTCGCGCTGTTCGCGGCCGCGTTCAACCTGCTGATCGGCTATACGGGGCTGCTGTCGTTCGGCCATGCGATGTTCCTCGCGACCGCCGGCTACGCGACCGGCTATACGATCCAGACGCTCGGCTTCACGCCGGAGCTCGGCGTGCTCGTCGGCACCTTCGCCGCGACGCTGCTCGGGCTCGTCGTCGGCCTGTTCGCGATCCGCCGGCAGGGCATCTACTTTGCGATGATCACGCTCGCGTTCGCGCAGATGGTCTATTTCATCTACCTGCAGGCGCCGTTCACGCACGGCGAGGACGGCCTGCAGGGCGTGCCGCGCGGGCATCTGTTCGGGGTCGTCGACCTGTCCAACGACGTCGCGCTCTACTACGTCGTGCTCGCGGTGATCGTCGCGGCGTGCGCGTTCATCGTGCGCATCGTGCACTCGCCGTTCGGCCAGGTGCTCGTCGCGATCAAGGAAAACGAGGCGCGCGCGATCTCGCTCGGCTACGACACCGACCGTTTCAAGCTGCTCGCGTTCATCCTGTCGGCCGGGCTCGCGGGGCTGGCCGGTTCGCTGAAGGTGCTGGTGCTCGGCTTCGAGACGCTGTCCGACGCGTACTGGACGATGTCGGGCCTCGTCGTGCTGATGACGCTCGTCGGCGGGATGGGCACGCTGTTCGGGCCGCTGCTCGGCGCGGCGCTGATCGTCGCGCTGGAGGACCGGCTCGGCGACATCGGCGAATGGCTCGCGTCGATGACGGGCATCGGCTGGTTCCACTCGCTCGGCGAATCGGCGACGATCGTCACCGGGCTGATCTTCATCGCATGCGTGCTTGCGTTCCGGCGCGGGATCGTCGGCGAGATGGTCGCACGGGTCAAGACGCTCAGGCCGTCCTGATTGCAGCGCGCCGCGGCGTGGCGACGCGTTGATGCGAAGCACCATCCGGCGCGGCCGGGAAGGGCGTCGCGGCGGCCTCGGGACGGTGCCGCGCGGCAAGGCTGGTGCCCCATTTTCGTGCGGCGATGCACCATAGGGGTAAATGCTAAGTTGTCGCAGAGTGAAAGGTCCTTTAATCTTCGTTTCAGTTCTGATGCACCGCGAAACGAATTTGCAGGTGGAGAACGAGGAGACAATCGAGGCACAAAGTGCCCGGACCCCAAAGCGCTGTTGGACGGAATCCAACAGCGCTTTTTCATTTGTGTGCGCGAATTTCCATTGATGGTGCAGGCGAGTGGCGCCGCGTTTCCCGCCCGTTTCTGCCTCACCTCATCTCGCATCGCTCGCGTTTCATCCCGTCCCCCCGTTTTCGTCCACTCCTGCCGGTCGATCGCCGCTGGCGCGCAGCCACGCGCATGCCGTCCGGGCTTACCCGGTTGGCGTGCGCAAAAAGCGTCCGTTACACTCAGCTTTCGCCGACCGTGCGGTCGGGAAAATACTCGGCAGTTCTCCTACAAGCAAAATGCAGAAGAGGGAGTGCGGTTGGATGAGAAGCGCGGGACGATGGATCGGGGTGCGACGGGCGGCTGGCGCCGCTCGTTCGGGGGCGGCGGTGCATCGGTATGCCCGGGCTTTCACGAGCCGTCCTGCGGACGGTATGCGCGTTCTGGAGCGATTGCCCGGCACGGCGGCTTCTCCGGTCGTTGCGTTCGCATCCGACGCGTCGTTCGGATGCGCATGAACCGCCGGTTTTCCGATCGTGTGCCGCGCGCTTGCGGAGCCGAACCAGGCTCGGCCGGCCGACCTTCCCGCGATCGTTGCATTCGCATCGATCGCGTCTCGCGCAACGCTGCGTTTCTCCGTTCCCTTCATCCTGGCGACATTGCTGCCGCGCATCGTGGCGGTCGAACGACCGTTTCGGAACGCGCCGCGGCGCGTGCGTGCGATCGCCGGGGCTCGATTGCGACGCCGGCGTTTCACGGGAAAACGAGCGTAGACGCGGTACGGCGAGATAGTTAATTTATTAACTTGTTTGAGGACCGGGAGCCGCCCGAGCGACCCACGGATTTTTCGAGCAGCGTTTGGAGACAACGTAAATGAAGATGAATCGATGGATGGAGGTTCTGCTTGCCGCGGGCCTCGTGGGTGCGGCGGCCACGGCGTCGGCGCAGGTGAAGATCGGCGTGACGCTGTCGGCCACCGGGCCGGCCGCCTCGCTCGGGATTCCGGAAAAGAACACGATCGCGCTGCTGCCGAAGGAAATCGCGGGCAAGAGTGTCCAGTACATCGTGCTCGACGATGCGTCCGACACGAGCCGCGCGGTGCAGAACGTGCGCAAGCTGATCGACGAGGATCACGTCGACGCGATCATCGGCTCGTCCGTCACGCCGAACTCGCTCGCGATGCTCGATCCGGTGTCGCAGGGCAAGACGCCGACGATCTCGCTCGCGGCGAGCGCGCAGATCATCTCGCCGATGGACGCGAAGCGCGCATGGATGTTCAAGGTGCCGCAGAACGACCAGCTGATGGCCGACGCGATCGCCGGCTACATGGCGAAGCATGGCGTGAAGACGGTCGGCTTCATCGGCTTCGCCGATGCGTACGGCGACAGCTGGTACAAGACGTTCAGCGCGGCGGCCGAGAAGAGCGGCCTGAAGCTCGTGTCGAACGAGCGCTTCAACCGCACCGACGCGTCGGTGATGGGGCAGGTGCTGAAGCTGTTGGGCTCGAATCCCGACGCGGTGCTGATCGCCGGTTCGGGCACGCCGGCCGCGCTGCCGGCCAAGACGCTGAAGGAGCGCGGCTACAAGGGCAAGGTGTACCAGACGCACGGCGTCGCGAACAACGACTTCCTGCGCGTGTGCGGCAAGGATTGCGAAGGGGAGATCCTGCCGGCCGGCCCGGTGCTCGTGACCGACCAGCTGCCCGATTCGAATCCGGTGAAGAAGCCGGCGCTCGGCTACAAGGCCGCATACGAAAAGGCGTACGGGGCCGGTTCGCTGGCGACCTTCGGCGGCCATGCATGGGATGCGGGCCTGCTGCTGCAGCGTGCGATTCCCGATGCGCTGAAGAAGGGCCAGCCGGGCACCGAGGCGTTCCGCGAGGCGCTGCGCGCATCGCTCGAGAGCGTGAAGGACCTGCCCGTGTCGCACGGCGTGATCAACACGACGGCGACCGATCACAACGGCTTCGACACGCGGGCGCGCGTGATGGTGCAGATCGTCGACGGCAAGTGGAAGCTGCAGGCCGAGTAAGCACCACGTGAAACCGGCGGGCGCGGCGCGAACGGCGCCGTGCGCGCCGTCGGCGGCGCGGCGATCCGTGCTCGCGCCGCATGGAATGCCGGGAAGCCCGCAACGCGACGCCTGACCGCCGGTCTTGCCGTCCGCGCGCGGGCCGTTCCCGTCGCCGTTTCTCCGCAGCATTCTCGATACACGAAACGTATGGATCTCTCGATTGCGGCGATCCTCGCGCAAGACGGCATCACGACCGGCGCCATTTATGCATTGCTGTCGCTGGCGCTCGTGCTGGTGTTTTCCGTCACGCGGGTGATCTTCATTCCCCAGGGCGAATTCGTCGCCTACGGTGCGCTCACGCTTGCGGCGTTGCAGGCGCAGAAATTTCCCGCCACCTGCTGGCTGCTGTTCGTGATGGGCATCGCGTGCTTCCTGCTGGAAGTCGGCGGCCTGGTCCGCCATCGCGAACGCCGCCATCAACTCGGCCGCACGCTCGCGACGCTCGGCAGCCGCTACGTGCTGCTGCCGCTCGCGGTGTTCGCGATCACGCGCAGCTTTGCCGCGCAGCCGCTGCCGATGCTTGCGCAGATCGCGTTGACGCTCGCGATCGTCGTGCCGATGGGGCCGTTCGTCTACCGGCTCGTCTACCAGCCGATCGCCGAAGGCACGACGCTGCTGTTGCTGATCGTGTCGGTCGCCGTCCATTTCGCGATGGTCGGCCTCGGGCTCGTGATGTTCGGCGCAGAAGGCTCGCGTACCAACGGCTTCGCGGATGCGTCGCTGTCGGTCGGCAGCATGACGGTGTCGGTGCAGAGCATCCTCGTGGTCGTGACCGCGCTGGTGCTGATCGGCGCGCTCTACGTGTACTTCGGCCGCACGATCGCCGGCAAGGCGCTGCGCGCGACGTCGGTGAACCGGCTCGGCGCGCGGCTGGTCGGCATCGGCACGACCGAAGCAGGGCGGCTCGCATTCACGCTGGCGGCCGGGCTCGGTGTGCTGTCCGGCATCCTCGTCGGTCCGTTGACGACGATCTATTACGACTCCGGCTTCCTGATCGGCCTGAAGGGTTTCGTGGGCGCGATCATCGGCGGGCTGGTCAGTTATCCGCTCGCGGCCGCCGGCTCGCTGCTGGTCGGCGTGCTCGAATCGTATTCGTCGTTCTGGGCGAGCGCGTACAAGGAAGTGATCGTGTTCACGCTGATCATCCCGGTGCTGCTGTGGCGCAGTTTCGCGGCGCCGCATGCGGAAGAGGAAGAGGAGTGACGCGATGAAGACGATGGTACGCAACAAGACCTTCTGGGTGTTTCTCGTGGTGCTCTTCGCGCTGCCGGTGCTGCCCGGCGCGCTGCAGGTGCCCGAATACTGGATCACGCTGCTGAACTACATCGGCCTCTACGCGATTGTCGCGATCGGGCTCGTGCTGCTGACGGGCGTCGGCGGGATGACGAGCTTCGGGCAGGCCGCGTTCGTCGGCATCGGCGCGTATGCGACCGCATTCCTGACCACGCGATACGGCGTGTCGCCGTGGCTCGCGCTGATCGTCGGCGTCGTGCTGACGGCGCTCGTCGCGCTGGTACTGGGCGCGGTCACGATGCGCCTGTCCGGGCATTTCCTGCCGCTCGGCACGATCGCTTGGGGGCTCGCGCTGTTCTATCTGTTCGGCAACCTCGAGCTGCTCGGCAAGTACGACGGGATCAACGGGATTCCGGCACTGAACCTGTTCGGCATCGAGCTCGGCAGCGGCCGCAGCCTGTACTTCCTGATCTGGGCCGTCGTGCTGGCCGCGATCGTGTCGGTGCAGAACCTGCTCAACAGCCGGCCCGGCCGCGCGATCCGCGCGCTGCGCGGCGGCGGCGTGATGGCCGAAGCGATGGGCGTGAACACCGCGTGGATGCGCGTCGTGATCTTCACCTACGCGGCCGTGCTCGCCGCGGTATCGGGCTTCCTGTACGCGCACCTGCAGCGCGCGGTGAACCCGACCCCGTTCGGCCTGAACCACGGGATCGAATTCCTGTTCATGGCCGTGGTCGGGGGCGTGTCGCACGTATGGGGCGCGGTGCTCGGTGCGGCGATCCTCACCGTGCTGCAGGACTACCTGCAGACGCTGTTGCCGAAGCTACTCGGCTCGGAAGGCAACTTCGAGATCATCGTGTTCGGCGTGCTGATGGTGCTGTTGCTGCAGTACGCGCGCCAGGGCGTATGGCCGTTCGTCGCGAAGCTGTTTCCACGCGGGCCGCGCGCACATGTGCCCGGCCATGCCGACCCGCTGCCGCAGCGCGCGAAGCCGGTGGCGGGCGAGCCGCTGCTCGTGGTCGACAACGCGCGCAAGCAGTTCGGCGGGCTGGTGGCCGTCAACGACGTCAGTTTCGACGTGAAAGCGGGGCAGATCGTCGGCCTGATCGGCCCGAACGGCGCGGGCAAGTCGACCACGTTCAACCTCGTGACCGGCGTGCTGCAGCCGACCGGCGGCACGATCACGTTCCGCGGCGAGCGGATCAACGGGCTCACGTCGCGCCAGATCGTCCGCCGCGGGATCGGCCGGACGTTCCAGCACGTGAAGCTACTGCCGACGATGACGGTGCTCGAGAACGTCGCGATCGGCGCGCATTTGCGCGGCCATACGGGCGTCTGGCGCAGCATCGCGCGGCTCAATGCCCGTGAGGAAGCGCAGCTGCTGGCTGAAGCGGCACGACAGATCCGCCGCGTCGGGCTGGAGAAGCACATGTACGACGAAGCGGGCAGCCTCGCGCTTGGCCAGCAGCGGATTCTCGAAATCGCGCGCGCGCTGTGCTGCGATCCGACGCTGCTGTTGCTCGACGAGCCGGCGGCCGGGCTGCGCTACCAGGAGAAGCAGCAGCTCGCGGACTTGCTGCGGCGCCTGAAGGCCGAAGGGATGAGCGTGTTGCTCGTGGAACATGACATGGATTTCGTGATGAACCTCACCGACCGGCTGGTGGTGATGGAATTCGGCACGCGGATCGCGGAAGGGCTGCCGCAGGACGTGCAGCAGGATCCGGCGGTGCTCGAAGCGTATCTGGGCGGGGTGGAGTGATGACGGACACGACGATGCCGATTCTCGAGGTACGCGGGCTGGCGGTGCGGTACGGAAAGGTCGAGGCGCTGCACGGTGCGGCGATCAAGGTCGGCGCAGGGCAGATCGTCAGCGTGATCGGCCCGAACGGAGCCGGTAAGTCGACGCTGCTGAACGCGATCATGGGCGCGTTGCCGGTGACCGGGCACGCGTCGGGCGCGATCGTTTACCGCGGTAGCGACGTAGGCGCATTGCCCGTCGAGCAGCGCGTCGCGCGCGGGATGTGCCTTGTGCCGGAAAAGCGCGAGCTGTTCAGCACGATGACCGTCGAGGACAACCTCGTGCTGGGCGCGTATCGCCGCAAGGTCGCGGGTGAGTCGAACTTCCTCGACCAGCTCGATCATGTGTTCGCGCTGTTTCCGCGGCTCAAGGAGCGGCGCAAGCAGGCGGCCGGCACGCTGTCGGGCGGCGAACGGCAGATGCTTGCGGTGGGCCGCGCGCTGATGGGTAAGCCCGACCTGCTGATGCTGGACGAGCCGAGCCTCGGGCTGGCGCCGCTGATCGTGAAAGAGATTTTTCATATCATCAGCGCGTTGCGTGGCACGGGCGTCGCGACGCTGCTGATCGAGCAGAACGCGCGGGCCGCGCTACAGATCTCGGACTACGGCTATGTGCTGGAGACCGGCGAGTTTGCGCTGGAAGGGCCGGCTGCCGAGTTGGCACAGAATCCGCAGGTAATCGAAACGTATCTGGGGCTTGCGAAGAAAACGGCTTGATGGGTGAGGCGGTTGGCGGGAAACGGGCGGCGTGTTTCACGTGAAACACGCCGTTTTTGTTTCGGGGGAGGACGACGTGACGGTGAATCGAGTGTGGGGATAAGTGCCGGAGCAACCAGCGGAAGCACTGTGACGAGAGTGCGGGCTCATCGCGTCGGGTTGCACAGGGAATGAGCGTTGACGGTGGTCGGTCGCCACAGGGGATAAGTGCCGGGCGATTGACCGGAAATACTGTGATGTCACGGTGATGTCGGTTCACGAGCCGCTACCGGGTCCTCGGTTTTGCACAGCTTGGCGATGTGCGGTGAGGTCGCGCCAGCGCCGCCAAGGCCGGCTAGGCGGCACAGCTCGGCCGATCGGCCGAAAAAAACCGGCTAAATGAACGGTCCCTACCATTCGGACGGCCTTCGGGTGAAAAGCGAACCCGCTATAATTCGGCCCATACATTTCTCAGATAGGTTCGTGCGCAGTCCTGCGCGCGGAATCCACCATGCTTTTTCCCACAGAATTTGACGTCATCGTCGTCGGCGGCGGGCACGCCGGCACGGAGGCCGCGTTGGCATCGGCCCGTATGGGTGCGAAGACGCTGCTGCTGACCCATAACATCGAAACGCTCGGGCAGATGAGCTGCAATCCGTCGATCGGCGGTATTGGCAAGGGCCATCTGGTCAAGGAAGTCGATGCGCTCGGCGGCGCGATGGCCGCTGCGACGGACGAGAGCGGTATTCAGTTCCGGATCCTGAATTCGTCGAAAGGCCCGGCCGTGCGCGCGACGCGTGCGCAGGCCGACCGTATCCTGTACAAGGCTGCGATCCGCCATCGGCTCGAGAACCAGCCGAACCTGTGGCTGTTCCAGCAGGCCGTCGACGATCTGATGGTCGAAGGCGACCGCGTGGTGGGCGCCGTCACTCAGATCGGCATCCGATTCCGCGCACGTGCGGTGGTGCTGACGGCGGGTACCTTCCTCGACGGCAAGATCCACGTCGGCCTGAACAATTACACGGGCGGTCGCGCGGGCGATCCGGCGGCCGTGTCGCTGTCGGCGCGTCTGAAGGAACTGAAGCTGCCGCAGGGCCGCCTGAAGACCGGTACGCCGCCGCGTATCGACGGCCGCTCGATCGACTTTTCGAAGCTGGACGAGCAGCCGGGCGACCTCGATCCGATCCCGGTGTTCTCGTTCCTGGGCCGTGCGGAGCAACATCCGCAGCAGTTGCCGTGCTGGGTCACGCATACGAACGAGCGCACGCACGACATCATTCGCGGCGGCCTCGACCGGTCGCCCATGTATACAGGCGTGATCGAAGGTGTCGGCCCGCGTTACTGCCCGTCGATCGAGGACAAGATCCACCGGTTCGCGTCGAAGGAATCGCACCAGATCTTCCTCGAGCCGGAAGGGCTGACGACCAACGAGTTCTATCCGAACGGGATTTCGACGAGCCTGCCGTTCGACGTGCAGCTCGAACTCGTGCACTCGATGCGCGGCCTCGAGAATGCGCACATCCTGCGCCCCGGCTATGCGATCGAATACGACTACTTCGACCCGCGCGCGCTGAAGGCATCGCTCGAGACGAAGGCGATCAACGGGCTGTTCTTTGCGGGCCAGATCAACGGCACGACGGGCTATGAAGAAGCGGCCGCTCAAGGCCTGCTGGCCGGTCTGAACGCAGGCCGTTACGTACAGGAGAAGGACGCATGGTGCCCGCGTCGCGACCAGGCGTACCTTGGGGTTCTAGTCGACGACCTCGTTACGCGTGGTGTGGCCGAGCCGTACCGGATGTTCACGAGCCGTGCGGAGTATCGTCTGAGCCTGCGTGAAGACAATGCGGACATGCGCCTGACCGAGATCGGCCGCGAGCTGGGGCTGGTCGACGATGTGCGCTGGGATGCATTCAGCCGGAAGCGCGACGCTGTTTCACGTGAAACCGAACGACTGAAGTCGACATGGGTCACGCCGAAGACGCTGCCGCCGGAAGAGGCGACCGCGCTGCTCGGCAAGGCGATCGATCACGAGTACAGCCTCGCGGAGCTGCTGCGTCGCCCGGGTATCAGCTACGACGGCGTGTGCGGCCTGAAGGGCGGCGAATGCGGTCCGGCGGAGCCGTTGGCCGACGATCCAGTGCTGCTCGAGCAGATCAAGGAGCAGGTCGAGATCGGTATCAAATATCAGGGCTATATCGAACGCCAGGCGAGCGAGATCGAGCGCAACGATGCGAACGAGAACACGCGCCTGCCGGACGGTATCGACTATCGCGAGGTGCGCGGCCTGTCGTTCGAAGTGAGCCAGAAGCTCAACGAGTTCCGGCCGGAAACGATCGGCCAGGCATCGCGGATCTCGGGCGTCACGCCGGCTGCGATCTCGCTGCTGATGGTGCACCTGAAGCGCCGTGGCCTCGGCCGTCGTAATGGCACTGCCGCAGAGGCGACCGAGCAGGGGGACGGCACCGTCCCGACGCAACAATGACGGCGCGTCGCGCGCCGGCGGTTAATCGGGACGTACTTGAACAAATGCTCGTCGACGGCACGGCTGCGCTCGACATCGCATTGACGGATACGCAACGCAACCAGCTGCTCGATTACGTCTCGCTGCTCGGCAAGTGGAACGCGGTCTACAACCTGACCGCGATCCGCGACCCGAAGCAGATGCTGATCCAGCACATTCTTGATTCACTCTCCATCGTTCCGCATCTGCGCGACCGTGCATCGGCGCGCGTGCTCGACGTGGGTTCGGGCGGCGGGTTGCCCGGTATCGTGCTGGCGATCGTCCGGCCGGACTGGCAAGTGACGCTGAACGATATCGTGCAGAAGAAGTCTGCATTCCAGACTCAGATGCGTGCGGAGCTGAAGCTCGCGAACCTGTCGGTCGTCACCGGGCGGGTCGAATCGCTGCAGCCGGGTGTCGAAGTGCCGGAAAAATTCGACATGATCGTATCCCGCGCCTTCGCGGATCTATCCGACTTCGTTAAACTTGCTCGACATCTCGTCGCGCCCGGCGGATCGATCTGGGCGATGAAGGGTGTCCACCCGGACGACGAAATTGCACGGCTGCCGGAAGGCAGTCGCGTAAAGCAGACGATGCGGCTGGCGGTACCGATGCTCGATGCCGAACGGCATCTGATCGAGGTCACCGTCGACGAGGCGAATTGAAGGCGCGCGGTAGCGCGCTGTTTGTTTGAAGGTAAAGGGAACACACCAACGATGGCAAAGATCTTCTGCGTTGCGAACCAGAAGGGGGGCGTCGGCAAGACGACGACATCGGTCAATCTCGCCGCAAGCCTTGCAGCGCAGGAGCAACGAGTCCTGCTGATCGATCTCGACCCGCAGGGCAACGCGACGATGGGTAGCGGGATCGACAAGGCCGCCTGCGAGTCGACTGTGTACGAAGTGCTGGTTGACGGCGTCTCGGTGACGGACGCACGCGTGCGTCCGGAGGGTGTCACGTACGACGTGCTGCCGGCCAACCGCGAGCTGTCGGGTGCCGAGATCGAACTGATCAGCATCGACAACCGCGAGCGTCGGTTGAAGGCCGCGCTCGAGCATGTGGCCGACGACTACGACTTCGTGCTGATCGATTGCCCGCCGACGCTGTCGCTGCTGACGCTGAACGGGCTGTGCGCGGCGCATGGCGTCGTGATCCCGATGCAGTGCGAGTACTTCGCGCTGGAAGGGTTGTCGGATCTCGTCAACACGATCAAGCAGGTTCACGCGAACATGAACCGCGACCTGAAGATCATCGGCTTGTTGCGTGTGATGTTCGATCCGCGCATCACGCTGCAGCAGCAAGTCTCCGATCAACTGAAAGCGCACTTCGGCGACAAGGTGTTCGACGCGGTGATTCCGCGCAACGTGCGCCTCGCGGAAGCGCCGAGTTACGGGTTGCCGGGCGTCGTGTTCGACCGCAATTCGCGCGGTGCGCAGGCGTATCTCCAGTTCGGTGCCGAGATGATCGATCGCGTGCGCGCGTTCGAGGTGTCGTGATCCGGACATGAGCGAAGCGAGGAAGAAAGACATGAACGCGGTACCAAAGAAGAAGGGCTTGGGACGTGGCCTCGAAGCGCTGCTCGGCGGCAGTGCGGACATCACCGAAGCGGTGAAGATCGAAGGGGCACCGAACACGCTCGCGCTCGGCAAGCTGCAGGCCGGCAAGTACCAGCCGCGGACGCGGATGGACGAAGGCAGCCTGCAGGAGCTGGCGGCCAGCATTCGCGCGCAAGGCGTGATGCAGCCGATCCTGGTACGGCCCATTTCGTCTGACAAATACGAGATCATCGCAGGCGAGCGGCGTTTCCGCGCGGCACGCCTGGCTGGCCTCGACGAAGTGCCGGTGCTCGTGAAGGACGTGTCCGATCAGGCCGCCGCGGCGATGGCGCTGATCGAGAACATCCAGCGCGAGGACCTGAACCCGCTGGAAGAGGCGCACGGCATCCAGCGTTTGCTCGACGAGTTCGGTTTCACGCACGAACAGGCGGCCGAATCGGTCGGCCGTTCGCGCAGCGCGGTATCGAACCTGCTGCGCCTGCTGAACCTTGCTTCGCCGGTGCAGACGATGCTGCTGGCCGGCGATCTCGACATGGGGCACGCGCGTGCGCTGCTCGCGGTCGACGCCGCGACGCAGATCACGCTCGCGCATCAGGTCGTGAACAAGCGCATGTCGGTGCGCGAGACCGAGAAGCTGGTCGCGCACACGACGAAGGAAGCGCCGGCGGTGAAGGCGCGTGCGAAGGATGACGGCGGCCGCGACACGCGCCGTCTCGAGGAGGAGTTGTCCGACCTGCTCGCGTCGACGGTGAAGATCAAGCTCGGCCGCCGCGGGCGAGGGCAGGTGCTGATCGACTTCGGCAACCTCGACGCGCTCGAGGGCATTCTCGCGCGCCTTCGCGGCAACGTCGCGACGGAAGAGTAACGAGGTGCGATTGACGGAGAACATGGGCGCGGCAGCGCCGCGCCGATGGCTCGGATGGCTGATGCAGGAGCCGGTGCTGGCGGTACTGGCGCTTGCACTGATTATTCTTCAATGGTTGCGTCCGCAACCAATTGCCACATTGGCCGGTCTCGTCGACTGGCAGACCGTCGCGACGCTCGCGGGTCTGCTGATGCTGACCAAGGCGCTCGAGCTGTCCGGGTGCCTGATGTGGCTCGCGCATCGCATCGTGCATCACGTGCATTCCGAGCGCGGGCTGGCGATGCTGCTCGTCGTGTTCGCGGCGGCGCTCGCGATGTGGCTCACCAACGATGTCGCGCTGTTCGTCGTCGTGCCGCTGATGGTGTCGCTGCGCCTGCTGACGCCGCTGCCTTTCCGGCGGCTCGTGATCGTGGTCGCGCTGGCCGTCAATGCGGGGTCCGTCGCGACACCGCTCGGCAATCCCCAGAACCTGTTCCTGTGGCAATTGAGCGGCGTGTCGTTCGGCCGCTTCGTCGTCACGCTCGGGCCGCTCGCGCTGGCGCTGATGGCGCTGCTGCTCGTGCTGACGGCGTGTGCGTTTCGCGCGAAGCCGCTCGATCTGTCGGGAGACGTTCAGGCCGTCCCCGTCCAGCGCCTGCATGCGTTGCTCGCGGCGGTGCTGTTCGGTGCGTTCGTGCTGCTCGCCGATGCGCACCATCCCGTGCCGGGCCTGATTGCCGTCGTGATCGCGCTGGTGGTGGCGAGACGTGATGCAGTCCTGAAGATCGACTGGCTGCTGCTGCTGATCTTCGTGCTGATGTTCGTCGTGCTGCGCAGCGCGGCCGCGCTGCCCGTCGTGCACGACGCGATCGCGCGGACTCACCTCGATTCGCCGCTGCGCGTGTTCGCGGCAGGCGCGGTGCTGTCACAGGGCATCAGCAACGTGCCGGCGGCGATCCTGCTGTCGGAATTCACGCACGACTGGCGGGCGCTCGCGTTCGGCGTATCGGTCGGCGGTTTCGGTTTCGCGATCGGTTCGCTCGCGAACCTGATCGCGGTGCGTCTCGCGAAGGAGCCGCGCATGTGGCTGCCGTTTCACCTCGTGTCGATCCCGTTCGCGCTCGTGAGCGCGGCATTGGGTGCATGGTTGCTCGTGCGCGGTTAAGCGATGCGGCCGCCTGCGGTGCAGGCGCGCTGCAAGCTTGGCGGGGTGGGGCACAGCATTCGCAGTGGGTGAGAAGCCGGGGCTGTTGATAAGTGCGGCGATCCACAGTCGATCGACTGTGGCGGCACAACAACTGATTGCAGGCATCGACGCGCTCGCGTGCGAGCGTATTTCGCGCATCGCGCTCGTCGCGGTGGTCACAGTATTTCCTCTCCTTCGCATCGCTGCGCCCGATCATTTTCCGTGATCGCGTCACAGCGGAATTCCTGTTGCAAACGCGTCGCGCCGGTGTCGCCCGCACCAGGCGTCGATGCCACGTCATTGCCTCGTCGCCGGACTTTTTCGGGCAAGAAATACCCGTGCAAAAAAGCGACCTTACAACTGTCATCGTACGTCGTGGATTCGCGCGTTTTTCACATGATGAGGCGTCGTTTTACGCAGGTTTTTGTCGCGTCTAAAGCCTTGAATCACTTGCAACTATCGCTTACAATCGCCCGGATTTGTTAGCTAGGCACCCCTGAAAGCTTTCGGAAAGCAGGGGCCGGGTTCAAGGATTTTGCGGAAGATTGCGATGGCGGGTCAGGCGCCGAACGACGGGCACGATGATCACCGAGCGCAACGCACCGCTTCAGCGGCCGGCGAGCGGCGCGAGTCCGACGACGACTGGGATGCCGAGCAGCAAGATAACAACATCGTTCCGCTCACGCGGACGGAAGCCGAGAGGTTGTTCGGTCCGGACGTGAGCAAGCCGTCGCGCGTGACCCCCTACAAGGTGGTGATCGCGCAGGTGGTCTTGTCCCTGGTTGCAACGCTGGCGTGGTGGCTGTTTTCAAAGTCGCCGGGTGCCGCTGCGCAATCCGCGTTTCTGGGCGGGGCGATCGGCTGGGTGCCAAGCGCGTTGTTCGTGGCACGACTGAAGGCAGGTGGCTCGGCCACCGTGATGAGCTGGGTGATGGGCGAAGCCCTGAAGCTCGGTGTGACGATCGGGATGTTCGCCGCAGTGGCGTACGGCTACGCCGGCGTGCACTGGCCGGCACTCCTCGTCACCTACCTCGTCGTGCTGAAGACGTACTGGATCGCGCTGGCCTGGCGGTAAGCAACAAGCAGCGTGCGGTTTCGACAACGAATCGCACCGGCCCGTTCCCGCAATCGCGGCAATAGCGTATTGCGGAACGGGGCAAAACGATTTTCGACAATTTGGGTGGCATTAACGATATGGCAGCTAGCGAAGGCACGCGCGGTCCGGATCCGTCCGAGTACATTGCGCACCACTTGCAGAATTTCTCCACCTCGCATCAGACGTCGATTTTCGACATCCACGTCTGGAACCTCGACACGCTGTTCTGGTCGATCGTGTGCGGCATCGTGACGATCCTCCTGCTGCGTCTGGCCGCCCGCAAGGCGACGTCGGGCGTGCCGGGCCGTTTCCAGTGCGCGATCGAGATGCTCGTCGAAATGGTCGAGGATCAATCGAAGGCCATCGTCCACGGCAACCGCACCTTCATCGCTCCGCTCGCCCTCACGGTGTTCGTGTGGGTCGCGCTGATGAACTCCCTCGACTTCCTCCCCGTCGACCTGCCGGGCCGCGTGATCGGCCTGCTCGGTCTGTCGGACGTGATTTCCCACCATCGCATCGTCCCGACGGCCGACCTGAACGGCACGCTCGGCATCGCGCTCGGCGTGTTCGTCCTGATGATCTACTACAGCATCAAGATCAAGGGCGCGGGCGGCTTCGTGCATGAGCTGCTGTCGGCCCCGTTCGGTGCCCACCCGCTGCTGTGGATCCCTAACCTCGCGCTCAACATCGTCGAATATCTCGCGAAGACCGTCTCCCTCGGCATGCGGCTGTTCGGCAACATGTACGCGGGTGAGCTGTTGTTCCTGTTGATCGCCCTGCTCGGCAGCATGTGGAGCTTCGGTGGCGACGCAACGTTCCTCGGCTTCGTTGGTCACGTGATCGCGGGTAGCGTCTGGGCAATCTTCCACATCCTGATTGTTCTGTTGCAGGCATTCATCTTCATGATGCTGACGCTGGTGTATCTCGGCCAAGCGCACGACAAGCACTAAGCGCGGCGTGCAAAAAAGAGTTTCCGTTTTAGTTTTTTAAATCTCAGTTCCAAGTCTTTTCACAAAGGAGTGATCATGCAAGCTTACATCGCCAACATCCAGGGTCTGACCGCCATCGGTATCGGCATCATCATCGGCCTGGGTGCAATCGGCGCCTGTATCGGTATCGCGCTGATGGGTGGCAAGTACATCGAAGCCTGCGCACGTCAGCCGGAACTCATCAACCCGCTGCAAACGAAGATGTTCCTGCTGGCCGGCCTGATCGACGCTGCATTCCTGATCGGCGTTGGTGTCGCAATGCTGTTCGCGTTCGCGAACCCGCTCCTGTCGAAGCTCGTCGCAGGCTAAGGTTCCTCGGAAATATGCGACCGGCGTGAGCCGGCGCAGGGCGGAACGGAGACTTGGGGCGCTGATCGAATGCAACTCGATGAGCGCCTTACCGTTTCATTTTTCCGGAATAGCAGATAAGGAAACACCGTGAATCTCAACGCAACTCTGTTTGCGCAAATGGTCGTGTTCCTGGTCCTCGCGTGGTTCACGATGAAGTTCGTGTGGCCGCCGTTGATCAACGCCCTCGACGAACGTTCGAAGAAGATCGCCGACGGCCTCGCAGCCGCGGAGAAGGGCAAGGCGGAACTCGACGCAGCGCACAAGCGCGTGGACCAGGAACTCGCGCAGGCCCGCAACGACGGCCAGCAGCGCATCGCCGACGCTGAAAAGCGTGCCCAGGCGGTCGCCGAGGAAATCAAGGCCAACGCCCAGGCTGAAGCCGCCCGCATCGTCGCCCAGGCGAAAGCGGAAGCAGAACAGCAAATCGTGAAGGCGCGCGAAGCGCTGCGTGGCGAAGTCGCCGCGCTGGCCGTGAAGGGCGCCGAGCAGATCCTGAAGCGCGAAGTCGATCAAACGGCCCACGCCCAACTGCTGAATCAACTGAAAGCCGAGCTCTGATCATGGCCGAACTTGCAACCATCGCCCGCCCTTACGCAGAAGCGCTGTTCCGCGTGGCCGAGGGAGGTGACATCGCCGCCTGGTCCACGCTCGTGCAAGAGCTGGCCCAGGTTGCGCGTCTGCCGGAAGTGCTGTCGGTCGCGTCGAGCCCGAAGGTGACGCGCACGCAAGTAGCCGAGTTGCTGCTTGCTGCGGTGAAGTCGCCGGTCGCGGCCGGCGCCGAAGCGAAGAACTTCGTGCAGATGCTGGTCGACAATCATCGCATCGCGCTGCTGCCGGAAATCGCCGAGCAGTTCGAGGCGCTCAAGAACGAACGTGAAGGTGCAGCCGACGCCGAGATCGTGAGCGCGTTCCCGCTGAACGGCGCGGATCTCGAAAGCCTCGTCTCTGGCCTCGAACGCAAGTTCAAGCGCAAGCTGAAGCCGACGGTCGAAGTCGATTCGTCGCTGATCGGCGGCGTGCGCGTGACGGTCGGCGACGAAGTGCTCGACACCTCGGTTCGCGCGCGCCTCGCATCGATGCAGGCTGCCTTGACCGCCTGAGCGCCACGCCGGCACGCAACAGAATTGACTATCAGGAGCGAATAATGCAACTCAATCCCTCTGAGATCAGCGAGCTGATCAAGAGCCGGATCCAGGGCCTTGAAGCGAGCGCAGACGTTCGCAACCAGGGCACCGTGATCTCCGTGACCGACGGTATCGTGCGCATCCACGGCCTGTCGGACGTGATGCAGGGCGAAATGCTCGAGTTTCCGGGCAACACGTTCGGCCTCGCGCTGAACCTCGAGCGCGACTCGGTCGGCGCGGTGATTCTCGGCGAATACGAACACATCTCGGAAGGCGACATCGTCAAGACGACGGGCCGCATTCTCGAAGTCCCGGTTGGTCCGGAACTCGTCGGCCGCGTGGTCGACGCGCTCGGCAACCCGATCGACGGCAAGGGCCCGGTCAACGCGAAGCTGACCGACGCGATCGAAAAGATCGCCCCGGGCGTGATCTGGCGTAAGTCGGTGTCGCAGCCGGTGCAGACGGGCATCAAGTCGATCGACGCGATGGTGCCGATCGGCCGTGGCCAGCGTGAGCTGATCATCGGCGACCGTCAGTGCGGCAAGACCGCCGTGGCGCTCGACGCGATCATCAACCAGAAGGGCAAGGACCTGATCTGTATCTACGTCGCGATCGGCCAGAAGGCTTCGTCGATCATGAACGTGGTTCGCAAGCTCGAAGAAACGGGCGCGATGGAATACACGATCGTCGTCGCCGCTTCGGCTTCGGATTCGGCAGCGATGCAGTACCTCGCGCCGTACGCCGGCTGCACGATGGGCGAATACTTCCGCGACCGCGGCCAAGACGCGCTGATCATCTATGACGACTTGACCAAGCAGGCTTGGGCATACCGTCAGATCTCGCTGCTGCTGCGCCGCCCGCCGGGCCGTGAAGCATACCCGGGCGACGTGTTCTATCTGCACTCGCGTCTGCTCGAGCGTGCTGCTCGCGTGTCGGAAGAGTACGTCGAGAAGTTCACGAACGGCGAAGTGAAGGGCAAGAGCGGCTCGCTGACGGCACTGCCGGTCATCGAAACGCAGGCTGGCGACGTGACCGCGTTCGTTCCGACGAACGTGATCTCGATTACCGACGGCCAGATCTTCCTGGAAACCGACCTGTTCAACGCAGGCATCCGCCCGGCAATCAACGCCGGCGTGTCGGTGTCGCGAGTCGGTGGCGCCGCTCAGACGAAGGTCGTGAAGAAGCTGTCGGGCGGTATCCGTACCGACCTCGCGCAGTACCGTGAACTGGCTGCATTCGCGCAGTTCGCATCGGACCTCGACGAAGCGACCCGCAAGCAGCTCGAGCGCGGCCGCCGCGTGACGGAACTGCTGAAGCAGCCGCAGTACCAGCCGCTGCAGGTCTGGGAACTGGCCGTGTCGCTGTACGCCGCGAACAACGGCTACCTCGACGATCTCGACGTCAAGCAAGTGCTGTCGTTCGAGAAGGGCCTGCGCGACAACCTGAAGACCAGCCACGCTGACCTCATCAAGCGCATCGAAGACACCAAGGATCTCTCGAAGGACGACGAAGGCGCACTGCGCTCGGCGATCGAATCCTTCAAGAAGTCCGGTGCCTATTGATCCGCGAGTGACACACTGAGGCCGCGCGGGTGCTGATGCGCCCGCGCCGCTTCGGTCAAGGAGCAAGCTATGGCTGGAATGAAGGAAATTCGCGGCAAGATCAAGAGCGTGCAGAACACGCGCAAGATCACGAAGGCGATGGAGATGGTGGCTGCATCGAAGATGCGTCGCGCGCAGGAACGCATGCGCGCCGCTCGTCCGTATGCAGACAAGGTCCGTGCCATCGCCGCGCACATGAGCCGTGCGAACCCGGAGTACCGCCACCCGTTCATGGTGGCAAACGACGGCGCGCAGACGGCCGGCATCATCCTCGTCACGACGGACAAGGGTCTTTGCGGCGGTCTGAACACCAACGTGCTGCGTGCGACGGTGCAGAAGTTCAAGGAGCTGGAAGAGAAGGGCCAGAAGGTCGAAGCCACCGCGATCGGCGGCAAGGGCCTCGGGTTCCTGAACCGCTTCGGCGCGAAGGTGATGTCGCAGGTCGTGCACCTCGGCGACACCCCGCATCTGGACAAGCTGATCGGCGCCGTGAAGACGCAGCTCGATCTGTACTCGGAAGGCAAGCTGTCGGCGGTCTATATCGCTTACACGCGCTTCGTCAACACGATGAAGCAGGAAGCCGTGATCGAGCAGCTGCTGCCGCTGTCGTCGGAACACTTCGAAGCCGATGACGGTACGCCGGCCACGTCGTGGGACTACATCTACGAGCCGGACGCGCAGGCAGTCGTCGACGAACTGCTCGTGCGTTACGTCGAGGCGCTGGTGTACCAGGCCGTCGCGGAGAACATGGCGTCCGAGCAATCGGCGCGGATGGTCGCGATGAAGGCCGCGTCCGACAACGCGAAGACGGTGATCAGCGAACTGCAGCTCGTGTACAACAAGAGCCGCCAGGCCGCGATTACGAAAGAACTGTCGGAGATCGTCGGCGGCGCAGCCGCTGTTTAAGCGCGCGCCACGGACGACAACTGCGCCCTTGCGCGAGTAAAGAATCAGGTATTTAAAGGAAAAGCGATGAGTACTGCTGCTTTGGTAGAAGGCAAGATCGTACAGTGCATCGGCGCCGTTATCGACGTGGAATTCCCGCGCGACAGCATGCCGAAGATCTACGACGCGCTCATTCTCGATGGCTCGGAACTGACGCTCGAAGTCCAGCAGCAGCTGGGCGACGGCGTGGTCCGTACCATCTGTCTGGGTGCATCCGACGGCCTGCGCCGCGGCCTGACCGTGAAGAACACGAGCAAGCCGATTTCGGTTCCGGTCGGCAAGCCGACCCTCGGTCGTATCATGGACGTGCTCGGCCGTCCGATCGACGAAGCCGGCCCGATCGAAAGCGAAACGACGCGTTCGATCCACCAGAAGGCTCCGGCGTTCGACGAACTGTCGCCGTCGACCGAACTGCTCGAAACGGGTATCAAGGTCATCGACCTGATCTGCCCGTTCGCGAAGGGCGGCAAGGTTGGCCTGTTCGGCGGTGCTGGCGTGGGCAAGACCGTCAACATGATGGAGCTCATCAACAACATCGCGAAGGAACACGGCGGTTACTCCGTGTTCGCGGGCGTGGGCGAGCGTACCCGTGAAGGGAACGACTTCTACCACGAAATGAAGGACTCGAACGTTCTCGACAAGGTCGCGCTGGTGTACGGCCAGATGAACGAGCCGCCGGGCAACCGTCTGCGCGTCGCGCTGACCGGCCTGACGATGGCCGAGCACTTCCGTGACGAAGGCCTCGACGTGCTGTTCTTCGTCGACAACATCTACCGTTTCACGCTGGCCGGTACCGAAGTGTCGGCACTGCTCGGCCGTATGCCGTCGGCAGTGGGCTATCAGCCGACGCTGGCTGAAGAAATGGGCAAGCTGCAAGAGCGCATCACGTCGACCAAGAAGGGCTCGATTACGTCGGTCCAGGCCGTGTACGTCCCTGCGGACGACTTGACCGACCCGTCGCCGGCAACCACCTTCGGCCACCTGGACGCAACTGTCGTTCTGTCGCGTGACATCGCTTCGCTGGGTATCTACCCGGCGGTCGACCCGCTCGACTCGACGTCGCGCCAGATCGACCCGAACGTGATCGGTGAAGAGCACTACTCGATCACCCGTCGCGTTCAGCAGACGCTGCAGCGCTACAAGGAACTGCGCGACATCATCGCGATTCTGGGCATGGACGAACTGTCGCCGGAAGACAAGCTGTCGGTCGCACGTGCGCGTAAGATCCAGCGTTTCCTGTCGCAGCCGTTCCACGTCGCTGAAGTGTTCACGGGCTCGCCGGGCAAGTACGTGCCGCTGAAGGAAACGATCCGTGGCTTCAAGATGATCGTCGACGGCGAGTGCGACCACCTGCCGGAACAGGCGTTCTACATGGTCGGCACGATCGACGAAGCCTTCGAAAAGGCCAAGAAGATCCAGTAACGGCTTGAGTGAGTCGCAAGCCGGCGTGTGGCGGCCGGAGCAATCAGTCAGCGATGACTTTGTTCCGGCTGCTCGCGCCGGACGCAATACGCTCAACCCGTGGATGAGATTGGAGTCGATATGGCAACCATCAAAGTAGACGTCGTCAGCGCGGAAGAGCAGATCTTCTCGGGCGAGGCGAAATTCGTCGCGCTGCCGGGCGAAACGGGTGAGCTGGGCATTCTGCCGGGCCACACGCCGCTCATCACCCGGATTCGTCCGGGTGCGGTGCGCATCGAAGTCGAGGGCGGCAACGACGAATTCGTGTTCGTCGCAGGCGGCATTCTCGAAGTGCAGCCGGGCGCCGTGACGGTGCTCGCCGATACCGCGATCCGCGGCAAGGACCTCGACGCGGCGAAAGCCGAGGAAGCGCGCAAGCGTGCCGAGGAAACGCTGCAGAACGCGAAGTCGGACCTCGACCTCGCAAAGGCGCAATCCGAGCTCGCGACCGCGATGGCGCAGCTCGAAGCGATCCAGCGTCTGGCGAAGATCCGCAGCCGGCACTGAGCCGCGCGCGCGTATCCCGCGAAAGAAAGCAGCCTTCGGGCTGCTTTTTTTTCGCCCGTCGTTTTTCGTCTGTTTTTTTTGCGGGCCGGATCGTATCGTCCGGTCGTGCTATTTCATCCGTCCGCCGCGATTTGATGTCAGAGTGTCGTCAGCAGAGCGCGGCATCATCCGGCAGAGGCAGTCCGCCGCGATCGTGGCGGAGCAGGCAGGCGCGCGAGCCGCGCGCCGGCCCGATCAGACAAAAACGGACGGAGACATCGATGGCAGCAGACCTTGGCAAGGGGGCGCTGATCGCGCCCGAAAACGGACTGTCGTACGTGCGCGGCGCGACCGACGTGCCGCTATCCGAAGCGACGATCAGCCGGTTCCTGCTCGACACGGCCGGCCGCTTTCCCGATCGTCCGGCCGTCGTGTTCCGCGAACAGCAGGTGCGCTGGACCTGGCGCGAATTCGCACGCGAGGTCGACGTGCTCGCGGCGGGCCTCGCCGCGCTCGGGATCGTGAAGGGCGACTGCGTCGGCATCTGGTCGCCGAACCGCAGCGAATGGCTGCTCACGCAGTTCGCGACCGCGCGCATCGGCGCGGTGCTCGTCAACATCAACCCGGCCTACCGGCTCGCGGAACTCGAATACGCGCTGAACAAGGTGGGCTGCAAGGCCGTGATCGCGGCCGAGCGCTTCAAGACGTCCGCGTACGTCGAGATGCTGCAGACCATCGCGCCTGAGCTCGCGAGCGCGACGCCGGGCGACCTGCATGCGGCGCGCGTGCCGAGCCTGCGAACGATCGTTTCGATGGGCGAGGCGGCGCCGGCCGGCATGTTCCGCTTCGCGGACGTGATGGCGCGCGGCCGCGACACGCTCGATGTCGCTCGGCTCGACGCGATCGGCGCGACGCTCGTGGCCACCGAGCCGATCAACATCCAGTTCACGAGCGGCACGACCGGCAGCCCGAAGGGCGCGACGCTCACGCACCGCAACGTCGTCAACAACGCACGCTCGATCGCGGCGGCGATGCGCTTCACCGAACAGGATTCGCTCTGCATCCCGGTGCCGTTGTATCACTGCTTCGGGATGGTGCTGGCCGTGCTCGCGTGCGTGTCGAAGGGCGCGGCGATGGTGTTCCCCGGCGAGGCATTCGATCCGGTCGCGACGCTCGCGGCCGTGGCCGACGAACGCTGTACCGCGCTGCACGGCGTGCCGACGATGTTCATCGCGGAACTCGATCATCCGGACTTCTCGAAGTTCGACCTGTCGACGCTGCGCACCGGCATCATGGCCGGCTCGCCGTGCCCGATCGAGACGATGAAGCGCGTCGTGTCGCAGATGCATTTGCGCGAGATCACGATCGCGTACGGGATGACGGAGACGAGCCCCGTGTCGTTCCAGAGTTCGACCGACGATCCGCTCGAGAAGCGCACGACGACGGTCGGGCGCATCCAGCCGCACCTGGAGGTGAAGATCGTCGATCCGAACGGCGAGATCGTGCCGGTCGGCGCGACGGGCGAGCTGTGCACGAAGGGCTATTCGGTGATGCTCGGCTATTGGGACGACGACGCGAAGACGCGCGAGGTGCTGGTCGACGGCTGGATGCATACGGGCGACCTCGCGACGCTCGACGCGGACGGCTACTGCAACATCGTCGGTCGGCTGAAGGACATGGTGATCCGCGGTGGCGAGAACGTGTATCCGCGCGAGATCGAGGAATTCCTGTTCAGGCATCCGAAGATTCAGAGCGCGCAGGTGTTCGGCGTGCCGGATCCGAAATACGGCGAGGAGCTGTGCGCGTGGATCGTGCTGCGCGCGGACGAGCAGATGACCGAGGACGACGTGCGCGCGTTCTGCAGCGGCCAGATCGCGCACTACAAGATTCCGCGCTACATCCGCTTCGTCGACGAGCTGCCGATGACGGTGACGGGCAAGGTGCAGAAGTTCGTGATGCGCGACCGGATGATCGAGGAACTGAAGCTGGACGTGCAGAAGACCGCGTGAGAGGCCGGTTGGCCGGCGGCAGGAAAAACGCGGCGGCCTGCGGGCCTTGCATTTTCGATGGACGAAAAAAAGCGGGCTTATTAGCCCGCTAAAAACCACACGCTACGGGGTTAGCGCGAGGAGACCAAAGATGAAACCGGATCCGGCGGGGGGCCGGAAACGACTCCAACAGGGATGCCCCTCGGAAGGGCTTCGGTACGTGACCGACTGGCTCGCAGCGCTTCGCGTCCGCTCACACTTGGCACACGAGACCGCATCCGTGTTGAAACCGTTGAGGCCATTGTGGGCGAATTGCTCACCCCTCGCGGTAACAAAGTGTTTCAGGTTGTAACGCCCGCCAGATAAGGCTTTCCGGGATTTTTTGCTGTTTTCGGGGTCCTGAAAAAGGTCATATTTACCCATCTTTTCCGCAGAGTTTTCAGCGGTTGCACATAATGCGTTTTTCATGCGTATCAACATCGGTGAATGGCCGATTTACACGCCCGAATGTGCATCGCGCGGCACATATCGCATATGACGATTCATTCGTCAGAAAGATTTTGAAACGTGATCGGCGCGCGCGGTAGTCGGCTATTCGGCCAATTTTCGCGGTTTTACGTCTTCAGCCCCCTGCGCCGTGTGTAACGGGGGCGGCGGACGGCCATGCTGCCGCCCGCGCCCCGTTCGCCTGCTGCGATAGCGGGGTCGTGTCTGCTATCGGCCGCCGTCGCCGCCGCGATCGTGCTTACTTCAGCCACTTGTCGGCGATCGCCTGGTATTCGCCGGTCGACAGCGCGAGGTGCAGCCACTGGTCGACATACTGCTGGAACACGACGTCGCCGCGCGGCACCATGTACGCCTTTTCGCCGAACTGGAACGGCTTGTCCGGATGCACCGAGCACAGGCCCGGATTCAGCTTTTGCTGCAGCAGCGTCTCGGATGCGTCCGTCACCATGACGTCCGCCTTGCCCGCGATGATCTGCTTGAAGATCGTCACGTTGTCAGGGTAGACGGTCAGGTTCGCGTGCGTGAAGAACTGCTTCGCGAAGCGCTCGTTGGTGCCGCCCGGGTTCACGATCACGCGTGTCTCGGGTCGGTCGATCTGTGCGACGGTCTGGTACTTGTCGGCGTCCGCGCAGCGCACGATCGGCGTCTTGCCGTCGACCACGTACGGCTGCGTGAAGAACACGCGCTTCTGGCGCTCGAGCGTCGTCGATACGCCGCCGACCGCGATATCGCACTTCGCGACGAAGTCGTTGGTGAGGTTCGACCAGCTCGTCTTCACGAAGTCGGCCTTCACGCCGAGCGATTTCGCGAGCGACTCGGCCATGTCGATGTCGATGCCCTCGAAGCGGCTGTCGCTCCGGTAGTACGAATACGGCTTGTAGTCGCCCGTCGTGCACACGCGCAGCGTGCCGCGTGCGAGCACGTCGTCGAGCCGCGAGCCGGCCGCGGCCGCGGACGACGGTGCGGTCGTACCCTGCGCGTGCGCGGCGGCGCAGCAAAGCAGGGTGGCGGCGGCGAGCGCGGCGCGCGTGGCAAATGTCTTCATCGGTCTCCTCCGTGGATCGGTTCGATATCAGCGTCCGATCATAACGGAGCCATCGCGCGCGTCATATGGCCGCCATCGCATCGACATACGCAGCCGTGCGGCCCCGCTCCGGTAAAATGCCGCTTTGCCTTCGCATCGTCGCTCCTACCGTGGCCCATACCCTGCTCAACGACACCTTCCTGCGTGCGCTTCTGCGCGAGCCGACCGACTACACGCCGATCTGGCTGATGCGCCAGGCTGGCCGCTACCTGCCCGAGTACAACGCGACGCGCGCGCGCGCCGGCAGCTTCCTCGGCCTTGCGAAGAATCCCGATTACGCGACCGAAGTGACGCTGCAGCCGCTCGAGCGCTTCCCGCTCGACGCCGCGATCCTGTTCTCGGACATCCTGACGATTCCCGACGCGATGGGCCTCGGCCTCGACTTCCAGGTCGGCGAAGGGCCGAAGTTCGCGCATCCGGTGCGCACCGAGGCCGATGTCGCGAAGCTCGCGGTGCCCGACATCGAGGAAACGCTCGGCTACGTGACGGGCGCCGTGCGCGAGATTCGCCGCGCGCTGACCGACGGCCAGGGCCGCCAGCGCGTGCCGCTGATCGGCTTCTCGGGCAGCCCGTGGACGCTCGCGTGCTACATGGTCGAAGGCGGCGGGTCGGACGACTTCCGCACGGTGAAGTCGATGGCGTATTCGCGCCCCGACCTGATGCACCGCATCCTCGACGTGAACGCGCAGGCCGTGGCCGCATACCTGAACGCGCAGATCGAAGCCGGCGCGCAGGCCGTGATGATCTTCGATACGTGGGGCGGCGCGCTGGCGGACGGCGCATACCAGCGCTTCTCGCTCGACTACATCCGCCGGGTGGTCGCGCAACTGAAGCGCGAGCACGACGGCGAGCGCGTGCCGGTGATCACGTTCACGAAGGGCGGCGGGCTGTGGCTCGAGGAAATCGCGGCGACCGGCGTCGACGCGGTCGGGCTCGACTGGACGGTCAACCTCGGCGCCGCACGCGAGCGTGTCGCGGGGCGCGTTGCGCTGCAGGGCAACCTCGACCCGACGATCCTGTTTGCGCCGCCGGCCGCGGTGCGCGAGCAGGCCCGCGCGGTACTCGACAGCTACGGCAATCATCCCGGCCACGTATTCAACCTCGGCCACGGCATCTCGCAGTTCACGTCGCCCGACCACGTCGCCGAACTCGTCGACGAAGTGCACACGCACAGCCGCAAGATTCGTAGCGGAGCGGCGGGCTGAGCGCAAGCGTTGTCATGCTGCGCTGCGGGATGACGGCGTTTCGCTGTCGGCGCTAAACAGGGCGCAACCCCGCCCCGGTTGCCGATCCATCGCTTGTCAAGACTTGACTTATGCACATTTTCCACGTTGCAGCGCGGTAGAGCCCTGCATCGGTCGAATTGTCTCGCTATGGTTGGGTAATTTGAATAGCAGCCTTATGGAATAAGGCTCCGCGGGGCGCGGCACACGGCGGCCGGAAACAGCGGAAAGCACGGCCCCGCGCGCTTTGCGGCGATTGGACGGGGAGTTCTCAACAAAGTTATCCACAGGCTGGTCAGGGTATACGGCGATTCCTAATGCGAATCCAAAACTTAGCGCCGAATCTGAAGTTTTACTTTAAGTCCGTCACCGTGATGCGGACTCGGATGCAAGTCGTCCGTGCGCTGTGCGCTGCCGCCGGAGCGCGGTGATGGACGGCACCTACCTGCGGGTCGCCCTCGACCATCCGCTCGCCACCCTGTTCGACTACCGCTGCGACGTCCAGCCGGCGCCCGAGCCAGGCACCCTGGTGCAGGTGCCGTTCGGCAAGCGGCAGGTCGTCGGCCTCGTCTGCGAAGTGACGACTCACACCGACGTGCCGCCGTCCCGCTTGCGGGCAATCGACGCGATCTGTACCGAGCTGCCGCCGCTGGCGCCGGACTGGCTTGCGCTCGTCTCCTTCGCGGCCGACTACTACCAGCGCGGTCGCGGTGAAGTCGCGCTGCCGGCGTTGCCGCAGGCGCTGCGCGACGCGGAGCGCTGGGGGCGGCTGCTGGCGCCCGAAGTGCGTCACCGGCTGACCGAAGCCGGCCGCGCGGCGCTCCCCGACGCACTGCCCGCGCGCGGGGCCGCGCTGCGGCGGCTCGCGCAGGCACTCGCCGACACCGATTCGCTGACGCTGCCCGATGCGCGCGCATTGCACCCGAAGGCGGCGGCCACGCTCGACGACTGGGCGGCGCGCGGCTGGGTCGCGATCGAGGAAATCGGCTGGGCCGACGCGCCTGTGCCCAAAGCTGTGGATAACCTGTCGACAACCGGTGGACGAACTGTGCCGCCGGCGCTCACCGACCAGCAGGTCGAGGCGCTCGACGCGATCCGCGCCGCGCAGGGCTTCGCGCCGTTCCTGCTGCATGGCGTGACCGGCAGCGGCAAGACCGAGGTGTATCTGCATGCGCTCGCCGCGCTGCTCGATGCGCGGCCCGACGCGCAGGCGCTCGTGCTCGTGCCCGAAATCAACCTGACGCCGCAGTTCGAGGCCGCGTTTCGCGCGCGCTTCGCAGGCACGCTCGCCGACGACGCGATCGTCACGCTGCACAGCGGGCTCGCCGAAGGCGAACGGGCGCGCAACTGGCTCGCCGCACATACGGGCCGCGCGCGGATCGTGCTCGGCACGCGGCTCGCGGTGCTCGCGTCGCTGCCGACGCTCGCGCTGATCGTCGTCGACGAGGAGCACGAGCCCGCGTACAAGCAGCAGGAAGGGCTGCGCTATTCGGCGCGCGATCTCGCGGTGTGGCGCGCGAAGCATCTCGGCATTCCGGTCGTGCTCGGTTCGGCGACGCCCTCGCTCGAGACCTGGTGGCAGGCCGAGCAGGGGCGCTACACGCGGCTCACGCTGTCGCGCCGCGCGGTGGCCGACGCGACGCTGCCGACCGTGCGGCTGATCGATCTCGAAGAGGAGCGGCGGCGCGGGCGCGCGTCGATGGGCGGGCTGTCGGGGCCGCTCGTCGCGGCGCTGAAGGCGCGGCTCGAGCGCGGCGAGCAGAGCCTCGTGTTCCTGAACCGGCGCGGCTACGCACCGCAGCTTGCGTGCGACGCGTGCGGCTGGGTCGCCGGTTGCCCGCGCTGCAGCGCCTATGTCGTGCTGCACAAACCCGAGCACGCGTTGCGCTGCCATCACTGCGGCTGGGAAGCGCGCATTCCGCGTTCGTGCCCGGAATGCGGGAACGTCGACATCGCGCCGCTCGGGCGCGGCACGCAGCGCATCGAGGAGGCGCTCGCCGAGGCCGTGCCGGGCGCACGGATCCTGCGGATCGACGCGGACAGCACGCGGCGCAAGGGCAGTGCGCAGGCGCTGTTCTCGGATGTGCACGCCGGTGAAGTCGACATCCTGGTCGGCACGCAGATGATCGCGAAGGGGCACGACTTCCAGCGCGTGTCGCTCGTCGGCGTGCTCAATGCCGACACCGCGCTGTTCTCGCACGACTTCCGCGCGAGCGAGCGGCTGTTCGCGCAGCTGATGCAGGTGAGCGGCCGCGCGGGGCGCGCGGGGCTGCCGGGCGAGGTGCTGGTGCAGACGCGTTATCCGCGTCACGCGCTGTATCACGCGCTCGGCCGGCAGGATTACGTCGGCTTCGCGAATTCGACGCTCGGCGAGCGCCGCGACGCGCACCTGCCGCCGTTCGTCTACCAGGCGCTGCTGCGCGCCGAGGGGCGCACGCTCGACGCGGCGCTCGCGTTCCTGCTGCAGGCCGCGGCTGCGTTGCCGGGGCTGCCGGGTGCCGATCGCGTGACCGTGTACGACGCGGTGCCGATGACGATCGTGAAGGTCGCGAACGTCCACCGCGCGCAGCTGCTGCTCGAAAGCGCATCGCGGGCCGCGCTGCAGCACGCGCTGCGCGCATGGCAGCCGGAACTGCGCGCGCTGAAGGGCGTGCTGCGGTGGAGCGTCGAGGTCGATCCGCTGGATATCTGAGCGGCGCGGCGGCGGTCGTCGTGCCGCGCGCCGCTTCCTCGGTACCGAGCCGTCGACCTGCCGAGCTGCCGAACTGCCGAGCTGCCGAGCTGCCGAGCTGCCGAGCCGCCGAGCCGCCGAGCCGCCGAGCCGCCGAGCCGCCGAGCCGCCGAGCCGCCGAGCCGCCGAGCCGCCGAGCCGCCGA
>NZ_QTQM01000025.1:0-111819 GCF_003854225.1 Burkholderia sp. Bp8986
GCGGCCTCGCGCGCGGCGTCGCGGCGGCCGGGCGCGGCGTGACCGCGGTGCGCGGCGCGGCCGGTTGCTTCAGCGCGGCTGCGGCCGGTCGCGCGGCGGTCGGTTGCGGTCGAACGGGCTCGAACCCGGCCGGCAGCGGGGCCGGACTGGGGCGCGGCACCTGGCTGTTCGCGGCGGCGCGCGCGAGGCTGGCGGTGCTGCCGGTCGTCGGGGGCGGCATGGCGCTCGTCGCGCCCGGTGCGGGCGGCGGCGGCATGCGATTGGCCGACGTCGGCTTCAGCCAGCCCGTCGGCGCGACCGGCTCGGCGAGCGGACGCGGCGCGGGCTTGCTGCGCGGCTTCGGCCGCGCCTGCGGATCGGGCTTCCACAACGTCGGGCGCGAATACCGGCCGTTCTGCCGCGGCGCCATCGAGTTGACGGTATGGGCGGTGGTCGGCTGCACGATGTCGTCGTCGCGATGCAGCGCGCTGCGCGGCAGGTCGGCAACGCCGCGCACGTCGTCGTCGTCGACGTCGCGTGCGAGCTTGACGCCGAACGACGTGTCGACCCACGCGGCGAACTGCCGCCAGCCGATGCCGGTCAGCCACGGCAGGCCCGCGAAGAACAGCATGACCATCGCGACCGGCGTGCCGATCGGGCCGAGCACATGCGCGAAGCCGTTCGAGAACGCGTGGCCGAGCGCATTCGAGTCGGGGCCCGACAGCGGGCTCGTCAGCGCGCAGCTCGCGACGAACACGGCCGCGAAGCCGAGCCACAGGCGAATCGAGCCGCGGCCGGCGAGTCCGCCGCCGGGCAGCATCGCCTGAACGAGACGCCAGATGAGAAGGAGGAACCAGACGGCGGAGATGCCGAACCAGCCGAAGACAACCGTGTGCATGCTTTGATGAAACAGGAAGAGGGCGGGGAGCGCGGTGCGCGACCCGCCGAGTTTAACCGGCCGACGAACAGGACTCTAAGGCAGTTTGAAGGCGTCGAAGCGCTTCCAGGCCGCGGGAGGCATGCGTCCGGGATCCGCGCGCGGCGAAGGCGGCCGATCGGCCTTCGCCCGCGCGCTGCATCAGGGGCTCCGGCGCGTGAAGGTCAGCGTCGCGCCGGCTTCGGTCACGATCTGCAACTGCTGCGGCTCGCGCATCTGCACGCCGGTCTTCCCGATGTGCGCGAGCGCATCGAGGTACGCGTGCTCGAGCTGGCCGCCGAGCGTGTTCGTGCATGCCATGCGCGTGCCGGCGAGCGGCCCGAAGCTCAGCAGGCCGTTCTTCAGCGCATAGGTTCCCGTATAGCGGTTGCAGCCCGAAAAGCCGCTGGCGCGCCGGACGCCCGCTTCGGTGGACAGCGCGAGCTTGATCGGCTCGCCGTTGTCGCCGTGCGGAATCGTGCGCGGCGTGCCGTCGGCGTTCACCCAGCTCGTGAGCTCCCAGCTCGTGTCGTCGAGCAGCTGGACGGCGGCGGGGTTGTACGGGTCGGGTGCGGGGGCGGCGGAATCGGGGTGGGTCGGCATCGCGCAGGCGGCGAGAAGCGTGGCAAGCGTCAACGCGCAGAGCGGCGCGCGCAGCGGGCGAAGCAGGCCGGTGCGTGCGCGTGCGGCGGCGGACAGGTGGGACATGAGCCTCGTTCCTCATCGGATTCTGATCAAGGCGTAAGAGTAACGCACCCGCCCCGCGCGAGGCGAGCCGACACTTCGCGCATGAAAACGTTCGCAATCCGCCCGCGAGCCTCGCGCTGCGGGGGGCGATGCGACGAAACCGGCCGGATCGGCGCGGGTGCGCGTGAGGTGTGCGTCGGGTGTGCGTGTTAACATCGAAGCCGTTTTCGTCCTCCAACAGAACCAGCGGGAAATCACATGCAGATCGGTCAGCGGCTCGGTACGCCGCTCTCACCCTCGGCCACGCGCGTCATGCTGCTCGGCGCGGGCGAACTCGGCAAGGAAGTCATCATCGCGTTGCAGCGGCTCGGCGTCGAAGTCGTCGCGGTCGACCGCTATCCGGACGCACCGGGCCACCAGGTCGCGCATCGCGCGCACGTGATCGACATGACCGACGCCGCCGCGCTGCGCGCGGTCGTCGAGGCCGAGCGTCCGCACCTGATCGTGCCGGAGATCGAGGCGATCGCAACCGATGCGCTCGCGGCGATCGAGGCGGCCGGCCTGGCCGAGGTGATCCCGACCGCACGCGCGACGCAGCTCACGATGAACCGAGAAGGCATCCGCCGTCTCGCGGCCGAGGAACTCGGGCTGGCAACTTCGCCGTACGCGTTCGCCGATTCGTTCGACGCGTTCAGCGCGGCCGTCGCGAAGATCGGCATGCCGTGCGTCGTGAAGCCGGTGATGTCGTCGTCGGGCAAGGGACAGTCGGTCGTGCGGACCGAGGCCGACGTGAAGCCCGCCTGGGACTACGCGATGGCGGGCGGCCGCGTGAACCACGGCCGCGTGATCGTCGAGGGTTTCGTCGATTTCGACTACGAGATCACGCAGCTGACCGTGCGCGCGATCGACCCCGCGACGCTCGAGACGCGCACCTACTTCTGCGAGCCGGTCGGGCACGTGCAGGTGGCGGGCGACTACGTCGAATCGTGGCAGCCGCAGCCGATGAGCGCCGTCGCGCTGGAAAAGTCGCGCGAGATCGCGCACAAGGTGACCGAGGCGCTCGGCGGGCGCGGGCTGTTCGGCGTCGAGCTGTTCGTGCGCGGCGACGAAGTCTGGTTCTCCGAGGTGAGCCCGCGGCCGCACGACACCGGCCTCGTCACGCTCGCGTCGCAGCGCCAGTCGGAGTTCGAACTGCACGCGCGCGCGATTCTCGGGCTGCCGGTCGATCCGGCGCTCGGCTCGCCGGCCGCGTCCGCGGTGATCTACGGCGGGCTCGACGAGCGCGGTATCGCGTTCGAGGGCGTGCGCGACGCGCTGGCCGTGCCGGGCGCCGACCTGCGCCTGTTCGGCAAACCGGAAAGCTTCGCGAAGCGGCGCATGGGCGTCGCGCTCGCGACCGGCGCGACCGTCGACGAAGCCCGCGAACGCGCGAAGCGCGCCGCGGCGGCCGTGCGGCCCGTTTCGGCACGCTGACCGGACCAGGAGAGCGCGATGGCGTCGACATGGCAGCGGATCGGACGGCTCGGCAAGCTGGGCGCCGCGCTGGCGCTGGTCGCGAGTCTCGCGGGGTGCGGCCTCGCGGCCGCGCCGTGCCGGGTCGCATCGGCCGGGCTGAAGATCGTGCCGCTCGTCGGCCACGTCGCGGCCGCGCCGACCGACGCGTGCGCCGACGTCATCGATCCCTGACGGGCGAACCCTCGATCCCTAACCAACGACAATCGCGCGTCCCGCGAGGGCGCGCTTCCACCCGTCTCGTGAGAGGAACTGCATGATTCGCCACACCCTTGCCGCGCTCGCGCTGGCCGGCACCGCCGTTTCCGTCGCGCAGGCCGCGCAACTGACCGTCGAGGAGATCGACGCCGATGCGCGCGTGCAGACCCTCTATCAGTGCGCGAACCAGAAGCAGCCCGTACGCGTGTCGTACTGGCGCGCGGGCAACGGCCAGAGCTTCGCGCTGGTGCCGGTCAACGGGCAGCAGCTGCTGTTCGTCGATACCGTTTCGGCGTCGGGCGCGCGTTACCAGGCCGGACGCTATACCTGGTGGACGAAGGGCAAGGAAGGGACGCTGCGCGACGAGATCGCCGACCAGAACGCGGCACCGCTGCTGGGCGACTGCGTGCAGGTCGAGAAGAAGAAAAAGAAGAAGGGTTGAACGCGGCGCGCGATCGGCTACGCCGCGCGGGCGTGCCGGTTGCCGCGATCGATGCGGGCAGCCGGGTTCGACCTCGGACCGGAACGTGGCGCCGGCGGCGCCCGGGCTCGCTGGCCGCCGGCTGATTCCTCGCGGCAGATGCCCCGCGGCAGATGCCCCGCGGCAGATGCCCGAGATTCGACCCCGTATTTCCACCATCAGCCGATCGAGATAGCCCGATCGCACGACGCATCCGCCCCGCGCCGGCCTGCCGGCGCACGCCGCGAGCCGCCGCCGGGGCCGTTCGCGGCGTTGTCACGGACAGATTGCTGCGCAGTGCTACAATACGGCCCTTTCCGCCGGCATTCGCGCCGAACGGAGTCCGCACGGCCTGTGGCGCCCGATGTTCGAATTGAACCGGTCCCGAGCGCCAGAGCGGCGCCGCGCGGCGCGCCGCGGCTCCGTCTACTTCCGAAATGTGATGAGCGCAGGCCCGGCCGGCCTGACGCACGAAGTCCCCGCCGCGCCTTTTGAGCGAAACGCCACCATGTCCGATTCTGTCGCCAAGCCAGTCGACGCAACCTTCGATCAATTCGGCCTTGCCGCCGATATCCTGAAAGCCATTGCGGAGCAGGGCTATACGACGCCGACGCCGATCCAGGCGCAGGCCATTCCGGTCGTGCTCGCCGGCCGCGACGTCATGGGCGCCGCGCAAACGGGCACCGGCAAGACCGCGAGTTTCTCGCTGCCGATCCTCCAGCGCCTGCTGCCGCAGGCCAACACGAGCGCATCACCCGCGCGCCACCCGGTGCGCGCGCTGATCCTCACGCCGACCCGCGAACTCGCCGATCAGGTCGCCGCGAACGTGCATGCATACGGCAAGCACACGCCGTTGCGCAGCGCGGTCGTGTTCGGCGGCGTCGACATGAACCCGCAGATGGCCGAGTTGCGCCGCGGCGTCGAGATCCTGATCGCGACGCCGGGCCGCCTGCTCGACCACGTGCAGCAAAAGACAGCGAACCTCGGGCAGGTGCAGATGCTCGTGCTCGACGAGGCCGACCGGATGCTCGACATGGGCTTCCTGCCGGACCTGCAGCGCATCCTGAACCTGCTGCCGAAGGAACGCCAGACGCTGCTGTTCTCGGCCACCTTCTCGCCGGAAATCAAGAAGCTCGCGTCGACCTACCTGCGCAACCCGCAGACGATCGAGGTCGCGCGCAGCAACTCGACCAACGCGAACGTCACGCAGATCGTCTACGACGTCGCCGAAGGCGACAAGCAGGCCGCCGTCGTGCAGCTGCTGCGCGATCGCGGGCTCAAGCAGGTGATCGTGTTCTGCAACAGCAAGATCGGCGCGAGCCGGCTGGCCCGCAACCTCGAGCGCGACGGCGTGGTCGCGTCGGCGATCCACGGCGACAAGACGCAGATCGAGCGGATGCAGGCCCTCGACGCGTTCAAGCGCGGCGAGATCGAGGCGCTGGTCGCGACCGACGTGGCCGCGCGCGGCCTCGACATCGCCGAACTGCCGGCCGTGATCAACTTCGACCTGCCGTTCAACGCGGAAGACTACGTGCACCGGATCGGCCGCACGGGCCGCGCGGGTGCGACGGGCGATGCGCTGTCGCTGTGCAGCCCGAACGAGCGCAAGCAGCTCGCCGATATCGAAAAACTGATCAAGCGTCCGCTCGAGGTGCAGACGCTCGCGCTCGACAAGCCGGCGCGCCATCGTCACGACGATCGTGGCGGCGAGCGCGGGGGCGACCGTAGTGAGCGCGGTGATCGCGGCGGCCGTCGCGATCGCGACGAGCATCGCGGCGCGTCGGGGCGTCGTTCGGGCGGGTCCGAGCGCGGCCATCACCGTCGTCACGAGGCGCCGGTCGACGACTTCTTCCTGAAGCCGTACGAACCGTCGGCGCCGGCGAAGCAGCCGGAAGAGACGAAGTCCGCGCAGCAGCCCGAGAAGAAGGGGCCGAAGCGTCAGGTTGCCGCGCTGCTGGGCGGCTTCGGGATGCCGCGCAAGCCGTCGGCGTAAGCAGGCGGTTCAGGCGGTCGGTGCGGCGCGCGAGCGCTGCCGCGGAAACGGGTGCATGCGATGAGCATGTGCCCGTTTTTCATTGGGCGAGACGATTCGTGAAGGAGCGGGCGGGATGGGCGACAACTTGCCGCGTGGGGCGGGGCAGCCTGCGGGACTACTCCGATGCCGTGTCGCCGGCGGGCGTTCCGTTCAGGCTGCCATCACGCTTGCATGCGACCGGACTCACCGCTGACGGACGCAGGAACGCGGTCGACACGAACGGGTGTCCCGCGAGCGCCTCAACCGGCGCGTGGCCCGAAGCGACGCGCCCACGCGTCGGTCGCGGCCGCGTAGAACGCATCGAGCGTATCGATCGACGGATCGCCGTCGGCCCACAGGCCGAGATGCGCGGCGGCGGCGCGCAGCGCCGGCAGCGGATCGTCGCGCTCGAGCGCGATCGCGCCCGTCTGCTTGCTGAGCTTTTCGCCGTTCGCGTCGACGACGACGGGCACGTGCAGGTACGCCGGCATCGGCACGCCGAGACAGCGCTGCAGGTAGATCTGGCGCGCGGTCGAGTCGAGCAGGTCGGCGCCGCGCACGACGTGCGTGATGCCCGCGTCGGCATCGTCGACCACGACCGCGAGCTGATACGCCCATTGGCCGTCGGCGCGCTTCAGCACGAAATCGCCGACCTCGGTCGCGAGGTTCTGCGCTTGCGTGTGCTGCCAGCGGTCGTCGAACGTGACGAGCGCCGCGTCGCCGTCCGGCACGCGCAGCCGCCACGCGCGGGCGGGCTTGCCGTGCAGGCCGGTGCGGCAGGTGCCCGGGTAGGCGAGCGTCGTGTGGCGCTCGTGCGCGGCGCGCAGCGAATCGGCGATTTCCTTGCGCGTGCAGCCGCACGGATAGACGAGCCCCGCGGCGACGAGCCGTTCGAGCGCGGCCGCATAGTTGGCCTCGCGCGTGCTTTGCCGCACGGGCGGCTCGTCGGGCGTCATGCCGAAATGCGCGAGCGTCGCGAGGATGTCGTCGGCGGCGCCGGGCACCGTGCGTGGGCCGTCGATGTCCTCGATGCGCACGAGCCATGCGCCACCGTGCGCGCGCGCGTCGAGCCGGCTCGCGAGCGCGCCGACCAGCGAGCCGAAATGCAGCGGGCCGGTGGGCGACGGCGCGAAGCGGCCGCGGTAGCCGTTCATCGGGACGCGGTGCGACGCGCGCTTACGCGGCGCTGGCTGCTTGCGCGCAGGCCGGGCACGACTTGCCGGGCACGTAGCTCGGCGCTTGCTGGGCTTCCGGCGTGACGACCGCGCGGCACGCGAAGCACGTGACGTTCTCGGTCGGCTGCAGTTGCGGGTTCAGCGCGGTGCGGTAGTCGAACACGAAGCAGTCGCCGTGATAGTGCGCGCCGCCGACTTCCTCGAAATACTTCAGGATCCCGCCCTCGAGCTGGTACACGTTCTCGATGCCGATTTCCTTCATGTGGATCGCCGCCTTCTCGCAGCGGATGCCGCCGGTGCAGAACGACACGACCGTCTTGCCCTCGAGATCGGCGCGGTTCGCGTCGATCACTTCCGGGAACTCGCTGAACTTGTCGATCCGGTAGTCGAGCGCGTCGTCGAACGTGCCGACGTCCACTTCGAACGCGTTGCGCGTGTCGAGCATCACGACCGGGCGGCCGGCGTCGTCGTGGCCGCGGTCGAGCCACGCCTTCAGCGTGTGCGCGTCGACCGACGGCGCGCGGCCGAGCTCCGGCTTGATCGCGGGCTTCTTCATCGTGATGATCTCGCGCTTCAGGCGCACGAGCATCCGGCGGAACGGCTGCGAGTCGGACAGGCTCTCCTTGAACTGCAGCGTCGCGAACTTGCCTTCGAACAGCGGATCGTGGCGGAGGTAGTCGATGAAAGCGTCGGTCGCGTCGCGCGGGCCGGCGATGAACAGGTTGATGCCTTCCGGCGCGAGCAGGATCGTGCCGCGCAGGCCGAGTTCGTTGCAGCGGGCGGTGACGAGCGGGCGCCATTGCTCGGTCGCGTCGAGCGACACGAAGTGGTAGGCGGCAAGGTTGACGATGGTCATGGTGGTCCGACGGGAAAACGGCCGCGGCCGTGCGGCGGGCGCACGGCGGCCCCGCAAAAAAGGGTGCGAAGCCGGGGCGGTGATTCGAAAACCCGTATTATCCCGCAAACTGCACGTCTGCCGGCACCCGGCCGTTCGGCCGGCGTCGCGCGCATCGGCCGAACGGCCGGGCGCGGGGATTTTTTGGGCAGCCTGCGCGGCGACGCGGCTACAATAACGCCCATGTCAGATCCCCGCTTCGTCCATCTTCGCGTTCACTCCGAATTCTCGATTGCCGACGGCATCGTGCGTCTCGACGACATCGTCAAGGCCGCGGCCGCGGACGGCCAGGGCGCGCTCGCCCTCACCGATCTCGGCAACGCGTTCGGCCTCGTCCGTTTCTACCAGGAAGCCCGCGGCAAGGGCATCAAGCCGATCGCCGGCTGCGACGTCTGGATCACCAATCCGGACGATCGCGACAAGCCGTCGCGCCTGCTGCTGCTGGTGAAGGACAAGACCGGCTACCTGAACCTGTGCGAGCTGCTGTCGAAGGCATGGCTCACGAACCAGTACCGCGGCCGCGCGGAGCTCGACGCGAGCTGGCTCGACGGCGAGCTGTCGCAAGGGCTGCTCGCGCTGTCGGGCGCGCAGCAGGGCGACATCGGGCTCGCGTTCGCGGCCGGTAACGAGGAGGCCGCGCGCCGGCACGCCGAGCGCTGGGCGAAAGTGTTCCCGGGCGGCTTCTACATCGAGCTGCAGCGTTACGGCCAGCCGGGCGCCGAGGCGTACATCCAGCAGGCCGCGACGCTCGCCGCGTCGCTGAAGCTGCCGGTCGTCGCGACGCATCCGACGCAGTTCATGACCGACGACGATTTCACCGCGCACGAAGCGCGCGTGTGCATCTCGGAAGGCGACATGCTCGCGAATCCGCGGCGCCAGAAGCGCTTCACGACCGATCAGTACTTCCGCACGCAGGACGAGATGGTCGCGCTGTTCGCCGACCTGCCGTCGGCGGTCGCGAACACGGTCGAGATCGCGAAGCGCTGCAACCTGAAGCTCGAACTCGGCAAGCCGAAGCTGCCGCTGTTCCCGACGCCGGACGGCATGTCGCTCGACGACTACCTCGTCCAGCTGTCGAAGGAGGGGCTCGAGAAGCGCCTCGAACAGCTGTATCCGGATGCGGCGGAGCGCGACGCGCAGCGCGACACGTACTACAAGCGGCTCGAATTCGAGTGCGGGACCATCACGAAGATGGGCTTCCCGGGCTACTTCCTGATCGTGGCCGACTTCATCAACTGGGCGAAGAACAACGGCGTGCCGGTCGGTCCGGGCCGCGGCTCGGGTGCCGGTTCGCTGGTCGCGTACGCGCTCGGCATTACCGATCTGGACCCGCTGCGCTACAACCTGCTGTTCGAGCGATTCCTGAATCCGGAACGCGTGTCGATGCCCGACTTCGACATCGACTTCTGCCAGCACGGCCGCGATCGCGTGATCCAGTACGTGAAGGAAAAATACGGCGCGGATGCCGTGTCGCAGATCGCCACCTTCGGCACGATGGCCGCGAAGGCGGCCGTGCGCGACATCGGCCGCGTGCTCGATCTCGGCTACATGTTCACCGACGGCGTCGCGAAGCTGATCCCGTTCAAGCCGGGCAAGCACGTGACCATCGCCGACGCGATGAAGGAAGAGCCGCAGCTGCAGGAGCGCTACGACCACGAGGACGAAGTGCACCAGCTGCTCGACCTCGCGCAGCGCGTCGAGGGCCTGACGCGTAACGTCGGGATGCACGCGGGCGGCGTGCTGATCGCGCCCGGCAAGCTGACCGATTTCTGCCCGCTGTACACGCAGGGCGACGACGGCGGCGTCGTCAGCCAGTACGACAAGGACGACGTCGAAGCCGTCGGCCTCGTGAAGTTCGACTTTCTGGGTCTCACGACGCTGACGATCCTCGACTGGGCCGAGCGCTACATTCGCCGCCTCGATGCGTCGAAGGCCGACTGGTCGCTCGCGCAGGTGCCGCTCGACGATCCGGCGTCGTTCCAGATCCTGAAGAAGGCCAACACGGTCGCCGTGTTCCAGCTGGAAAGCCGCGGGATGCAGGGCATGCTGAAGGATGCGCAGCCCGACCGCTTCGAGGACATCATCGCGCTCGTGTCGTTGTACCGTCCGGGCCCGATGGACCTGATCCCGAGCTTCTGCGCACGGAAGCACGGCCGCGAGAAGGTCGACTATCCGGATCCGCGCGTCGAACCCGTCCTGAAAGAGACCTACGGCATCATGGTCTATCAGGAGCAGGTGATGCAGATGGCGCAGATCATCGGTGGCTACTCGCTCGGCGGCGCCGACCTGTTGCGTCGCGCGATGGGCAAGAAGAAGCCCGAGGAGATGGCCAAGCACCGCGAGATCTTCGCCGAGGGTGCGGCGAAGAACGGCCTGACGCGCGAGAAGTCCGACGAGATCTTCGACTTGATGGAGAAGTTCGCGGGCTACGGCTTCAACAAGTCGCACGCGGCCGCCTATGCGCTGCTCGCGTATTACACCGCGTGGCTGAAGGCGCACCATCCGGCCGAATTCATGGCGGCCAACATGACGCTCGCGATGGACGACACCGACAAGGTGAAGATCCTGTACGACGACTGCGTCGTGAACAACCTCGCCGTGCTGCCGCCGGACATCAACGCGTCGCATTACCGGTTCGAGCCGGTCGCCGAAGCCGACGGCAAGCGCTCGCGCACGATCCGCTACGGTCTCGGCGCGGTGAAGGGCAGCGGCCAGAACGCGATCGAGGAGATCCTGCGCGCCCGCGACGAAAAGCCGTTCACCGACCTGTTCGACTTCTGCGAGCGGATCGACCGGCGCGTCGTCAACCGCCGCACGGTCGAGGCGCTGATCCGCGCCGGCGCGTTCGATTCGCTGAACGCGAACCGCGCGCAGCTGATCGCGTCGGTGCCGCTCGCGATGGAAGCGGCCGACCAGGCCGAAGCGAACGCGATGCAGGCCGGGCTGTTCGACATGGGCGCCGAGTCGCCGCACGCGCATGCGCTCGTCGACGAACCCGCGTGGGACGACAAGCGCCGCCTGCAGGAAGAGAAGGGCGCACTCGGCTTCTACCTGTCCGGCCACCTGTTCGACGCGTATCGCGACGAAGTGCGCCGGTTCGTGCGGCAGAAGGTCGGCGACCTGAAGGAAGGGCGCGACAAGCTCGTCGCGGGCATCATCGCATCGCTGCGCACGCAGATGACCCAGCGCGGCAAGATGCTGATCGCGCTGCTCGACGACGGCTCGGGCCAGTGCGAGATCACGATCTTCAACGAGCAGTTCGAGGCGAACAAGGCGCTGTTCAAGGAAGACGAACTGCTGATCGTGCAGGGGCAGGCGCGCAACGATGCGTTCACCGGCGGCATCCGCTTCACGGCCGACACGGTGATGGATCTCGAACGCGCGCGTAGCCGCTACGCGCAGGCGGTGCGGCTCACGATGAACGGCAATGCGGATGCGGCGGCGCTGCGCCGCGTGCTCGAGCCGCACGTGTCGAAGGACGATTCGGCCGCGCCCGCGGTCGAGGTACCCGCGCCGCGCGGCGGCGGGCGCGACGGCGGGCGTCGCCCGCAGGCGCCGCTGCCGAACGGGCTCGCGGTCCAGGTTCACTACAGCAACGCGCGCGCGCAAGGGGAAATGCGTCTCGGTGACGCGTGGCGCGTGAAGCCGAGCGACACGCTGCTCGCGGAGTTGCGCGCGACGTTCGACGGCAGCATCGTCGAAATCACTTACTGACGGTCCCCGCCGGACGGTCGTTGCCTGCGCGGCCCGTCGCATCGCCATCGTGCGGTGCGGCGGGCCGTTTTCATGTCGGCGGATGCTTGGGGCCGTCATCCGGACGCTATACAATCCGTCGCGCGACGCCGATACGGCGCCGGTTGCGGTCTGTCCGCCGGCCGGCGGCGACATCGCGCGCGCGAATCAGACGGGGACGGTTCCGCGCGGCACGCGATGCGTCGCGGTGCCGCGAGCGACCACGCGACGAAGCCGGCACGGTAAAGAACGCCAGGATGCCGGCTGGTGCGCGACGATAAAAAATCGACAGCATCACAACAACGATGGCCAACGGGAAACCGACGGGGCGGATCCTCGTGATCCGGATTGATTTTCTGGGCGACATGCTGTGCACGACCGCTTTTCTCGGCGCGCTGAAACAGCGCTGGCCGGGCAAGGAGCTGCACGTGGTCGCGAACCGCTACAACGCGGCCGCGCTGGCCGGCAACCCGGACGTGCACACGGTCCATACCTACGTGTACAGCCGTCAGTGCGAGCGCAACGACCGCCCCGGACGGATGCGCGCGTTCTTCGACCGGCTGCGGCTCGTGCGCCGGCTGCGCCGCCTGCGGTTCGACCTCGTGGTCGTGCCGAACGGCGGCATGCATCGCAGCAGCATCCGGTTCGCGCGGCAGCTCGGCGTGAAGGATTGCCGCTGGCACGATGCCGATTCCGAATTCGACGACCGCAAGCCCGACCATGTCGCGTCGCGGCCGATTTGCCATGAAGCGCTGTCGGGATTCCGGCTCGTGCCCGAACTCGGCCGCGCCGATCTCGACGGTCTCGTGCTGTCCGTCCACCCGGACCGTGCGCTGCAGGACACGTGGTATCGGCTGCTCGGGCCTCGCACGAAACCGCGCGTCGGGCTGTTCGTGTCGAACAAGGCGGCCGAGCGGCGCTGGCCGGCCGAGCGATGGCGCGACCTCGGCCGGCGGCTCGCACCGTTCGCCGACGTGATCGTGTTCCGCGATTCCGCCGTGTCGGCCGAGGCCGCCGCCGACCGCGACGCGTGGCGGGACGTCAACGCCCGGCATGTCGCGCCGTCGTCGGTCGTCGAACTGGTGGCCGCCGCGAGCCTGCTCGACGCGATCGTGTCGGCCGACAGCGCCCCCGTGCATCTCGCGTCGGCGCTCGGCGTGCCGGTCGCCGCGCTGTTCGAGGACCGCCCCGAGAAATACCGGCGCTGGCATCCGCTCGGCGTGCCGCACATGATCCTGCGGGCCGGCGCGACGGTCGACGCGATCGGCATCGACGCGCTCGAGCGCGCGGTGCTTCATCTGTTGACGCAGGCCGGACAGCTCGACGACGCGATGGGGGGGGCGATGCCGCTCCCGGCCGCGACGCTCGCGGCACCCGCGGTCGGCGCGATCGTTTCGTAGCCCCCGGAAGGCCGGCGGCGCCTGCATTGCCGGCACCGTCATCGGACGCGCAAACGGGGCCAGGCGGCGCGGCGGCGGCAGGCCCCGCCGTGCGTCGTTGCCTGCCGTGTTGCCAACCGCCGGCGACCGGCGACCGGCCGCCGGCCACCGCCCACCGCCCACCGCCTACCGCCTACGGCCTACCGCCCACCGCCCACCGCCCACCGCCCACCGCCAACCGCCAACCGCCAACCGCCAACCGCCAACCGCCAACCGCGGCACTTCGCCGACGCCCGCACCCGACGCCACGCCACCGGCCGCAAAATCCTGTACATTGCGAGCCTTGTCCAGCCAGCTAGACGGAACGATCGCCGTGGCCCTGTTTTCTTCCGCCCGCCCGCCCCGAACCATCCTCGTCGCAGCCCCGCGCCGTATCGGCGACGTGCTGCTGACGACGCCGCTCGTGCGTTCGCTGAAGGCGCGCTGGCCCGATGCGCAGATCGACATGCTGGTGTTTCGCGGCACCGAGGGCGTGCTGGAGCACAACCCCGACGTGCGGCGCGTGATCGTCGTCGCGCAGCGCGCGGGGTTCCGCGAGCGGCTGCGCGATGCGCTGTCGATGTGGCGCCGCTACGATCTCGCATGCGCGGCACTGAGCTCCGACCGGCCGCGCTTCTACAGCTGGTTCGCCGGCCGCAAGCGCGTCGGTCTCGTCGATCCGAACCGCGTCACGTGGCTGACTCGAATGATGCTGAACGGCATCGCGATCAATCATCACGAGTCCGCGCATACGGTGGTCAGCACGCTCGCACTCGCGCCGGTGATCGGCATCGAGCCCGTATCCGAGGTGGTCGCGCCGGGCATCGGCGACGATCCCGCGCGGCGCGCGCGTTTCGACGCGTGGCTCGCCGAATCGCCGGCGATCCGCGACGGCAAGCCGCTCGTCGTGCTGCATCCGTATCCGATGTTCCGCTACAAGCAATGGCGGCTCGAAGGCTGGGTCGAGATGATCGAATGGCTGCGCGCGCAGGGGTTTGCGATCGCGCTGTCGGGCGGCCCGGCCGATCGCGAGCGCGAGTACGCGGAGCAGGTCGCGGCCGAGGCGGGCGGCGACGTGCTGAACCTGGTCGGCCGCCTCACGTTCGGCGAAAGCGCGGAGCTGGTGCGGCGCGCGCGGCTGTTCATCGGGCCCGATACGGGCGCGACGCACGTTGCGGCCGCGACGGGCACCGACACGATCGCGCTGTTCGGTCCGTCCGATCCGGTGCGCTGGGGGCCGTGGCCGCAGCACTGGCCGGCGACCGAGAACCCGTGGGCGCTGCGCGGCTCCGCGCGGCACGGCAACGTATGGCTGCTGCAGGGCGAGGGCGATTGCGTGCCGTGCCGGCACGAAGGCTGCGAGCGCCATGTCGACAGCCACAGCGACTGTCTCGTCAATCTCGGCACGCAGCGCGTGAAGGCGGCGGCCGCCGAGATGCTCGGACTGAATCCGCCGGGCGCCGCCGACGCGGTCGTCGACACGTCGCGACTGCACCGCGCGCGCCCGGACTGACGCGCGAAAGCCGTACGTTTCCTGAGTCGAAAAGTGGGGAGTGGCGATGCGGCGCCGCCGCGCGGCCGTGCTTCCGACAAGCGGCACGCATGCGCCGCCACTGAAGCCACTGAAGCCGTAGAAGCCGTAGCAGCCGAACCGGCGGCAGGCGGCAGGCGGCAACCCGCGCTGCCCGCCAGAGCGTCACATGATGCGTTACGCGCTGCGCCGGATCGCCGACGTTTCGCGCGGCAGCGCTTCCGTGCGCGTGCCGCAGCCGAGCAGGATCCCGGCAAGCAGCACCAGCAGGTGACCTTCGGCGAAATCGAGCAGCAGCGAATTCGCAAGGCTGCCGATCGCGAAGATCGCGAGCCACCCGAGCAGCACATGCCGCGAGCGCGGGTCGAGCGCGCGGCTGCCGCGCGCGATCTGCACGATCAGGTTCACGAACAGCAATACGCCGAGCGTGCCGAGCTGCACGGCCATCAGCAGGTATTCGTTATGCGGATTCGACGTGAGCTGGCCTTCGGCAGCCGTCTTGCCGGCCGTGAGCTTCTCGAACTCGAACTCGAGGCCGCCGGCGCCGTAGCCGATCACCGGGCGCTGGCGATACAGCTCGAGCCCCTTCTTGTACCACTCGAGACGCAGCCCGGTCGACGTGACCGCATCGGTCTGCCGATACTGCTGCACTTCCGACACGACCTTCACGAGCCGGCCGTTGTGCACCGTGCACGCGGCGACGACGAGCGCGACGCCGGCCAGGACCAGCGCCCCGGCGGCGAGCCCCGCGCGCAGCGCCGACTGGCGGCGCAGCAGCAGCACGAAGCGCACCGCGACGACAAGGATCAGCAGCAGCGCGATGACCTGCCCGGTGCGTCCCTGCAGCATCACGAACACGTTGATCAGCGACCATGCGGCCACGGTGGCATACGCGGCACGCGACAGCGCGGTGCGGGCCGACAGCGCGAGGTCGGCCGCCTGGTAGAACAGCAGCGCGCCGAACATGCCGGCCGCGATGTGGTTCTTGAACACCCAGGCGCGCGACAGCGGCAGCTCGCTCGAATGCGCGGGCCCGATCGCGGTCAGCCCGAGATAGTTGGTGGTCGACAGCAGCAGGATCACGCACAGCGTGCCGAACCAGGCGCGCCGCACGATCGGCGCCCAGTTCGAATGGCGGAAGGCCAGCACGGCAAACGGCAGCAGCAACAGCTTGTCGTACTTGGCGACCCAGTTCCACGCCTTCGGGTGCGGCGCGACCGTATAGGTGACGCTCGCGGCCAGTGCGGCGAGGATCAGGAGTGCCGCGAGCGATGCCGGTTCGGTGACGAACGTGCGCAGGTCGCGCCAGAATTCGGGGGAGATGACGAGCGCGGCCGCGAACAGCCCGCAGAACACGTTGGTCAGCGCGGTCGAGACGGGCACCATGCAGAGCGCGACGACGGCGAAGGCGCGGGCGGCGGTCAGGCGCCGCGAGGCGGGAGCGGAAAACGAAAGCATCGGAACCTGTCGAATGGACGAATGCGGCATGCGGGCACCGTGCTGCGCGCCGCGCGTCCCGGCGGCACCGCGCGGGACGAAGCGCGCAGTATACGCGAAGCCGCGGGCGTTTCCGTGCGGTTTCCGGGGTCGGGTCAGCTGAACGCGCGCTTGATCCGCGAGCGCAGCAGCGCGCGCTTCAGGCGCCCTTCGACGGCCGGCGTGTCGAGCGCGACACGCGCGCCGGCCGGCTCGCCGCGATGCAGGTAATAGCGGTCGAATGTGGCCTGCGTCATGCCCCATTTGTTGAGGAACTGGCGGCGGCCGTCGTTCTTGACGATCTTGCCGGTGCTCTTCTGCTGGAAGTGATAGACGAGGCTGTCGCCCACGCCGAGGAAGATCCGGCAGCCGGCGTCCCAGAATTTCATCGAGAAGTCGTTGTCGCTGCTCATCCCCGGCGACAGCTCGCTGCTGTAGCCGCCGATGCGGTTCCACCAGTCGCGGTGCACGAGCGTCGGCGGCCAGGTCGAGCCGAGCCAGTCCGCGCGCGCGAGCCGCGGCGTGGCCGCGACGAGGCCGGCCGCGTCGAACTGTTCGGCGTCGCGGCCGAAGTTGCTGACGACGACGCACGGGTTGCGCGTGTCGACCGGCTCGACCATCGTGCCGGACAGCATGAACAGGTCGGTCGGCATCTGCTCGATGCGCCGCACGAGCGCCGCGTCCCAGCCCGGGCAGCAGTACATGTCGTCGTTCATGTAGACGACGTAGTCGCGCGTCGCGCGGGCGGCGGCCAGGTTCACCGCGTGGCAGATGCCGATGTTGGCCGGCGACGCGGTGTGCTCGATGCCTTCGCTGCGCACCCAGTCGAGCGTGCCGTCCGCGCCGTCGTTCACGTGCACGATGATCTGGTGGTCGTACGCCGAATGACGGCGCAGGCTGTCGACGACGAGCTTGAGGTACGGCAGGTTGTTCCAGGTCGGGATGATGATGGAGAACATGGCGGTCGGATTCGGTGGTCGTCGTATCGGCGGCGCGCAGCGCTGCGCCGTGTGCTCGGGCGCGCATGGCGCGCGGGCAGCCCGGCATTGTAACGCCGGGCCGGCCGCATGCCGGCGGCGTCAGGGTGGCGGCAGGGCGGGCGCGGTCAGCGGGCCGCTTCGTGGCCGAGCTTCAGGAACCGGTAGTAGACGGTTTCCGCGTTGAACACGGCGATCATGAAGCCCGCGCGGCCGTCGAGAAACCCGCGCCGCAGCACGTAGGTCCGCACGAACGCCCATGCGCCGCGCGCGAGCGCCTTGCCGAAGCCGCCGCGCTGGCCGGCCGCGCGGCGCTGGCGCGCGCCGGCCGTCGAATACGCATCGAGCTTGCGCACGACGGTTTCGAAATCCTCGTATGAATAGTGCATCAGCTTGCCCGGCAGCCGCTGCGCAGGGGTGTCGAAGACGAGCCGCTCGTGCACCAGGTCGTCGGAGAAGCGGGCGGTGCCGCGCCGGAACAGGCGCGGCACCCAGTCCGGATACCAGCCGCTATGGCGGATCCACTGGCCGCAGAAGCTCGACAGCCGGTCGAGCGCGTAGACCTGCGCGGCCGGCGTGCGGATGGCCGCGCGGATCGACTGCGCGAGTTCCGGGCTGACTACCTCGTCGGTGTCGAGCGACAGGATCCAGTCGGTGTCGAGCGCGTCGAGCGCGCGGTTCTTCTGCGGGCCGAAGCCCGGCCAGTCGCGCTCGACGATCACGCGGGCGCCGTGCGCGCGGGCGATCTCGACCGTATCGTCGGTGCTGCCGCCGTCGATCACGACGACGTCGTCGGCGAAGGTCAGCGCGTCGAGGCACTGCGCGAGCCGCGCGGCCGCGTTGAGGGCGATGAGGGCGACGCCGAGGGTGGGTTCTGCCATGAAATCGTCGAAAAGGCGGAGAAAACGGTGAGCGGCAGTATACCCGCGCGCAGGCAGCCGGCCGCTTCGGCGACGGCCATGCCGGCGGGGGCGGTCCAGCTATAATGTTGGGCCTTTTTCGGCACCCGCCGGACGGGGCGAATCCCGGGCAGTCACGCCCCGGGCGCCGCGTCGCGGCTCAAGAAGGATTGCCTTGGAAACCCAGAACACTCTTCGCAAACCGATGGACGGCACCGGTACCTCGCCGCTCACGGTCCTCAAGCGCCTGTGGCCGTACATCCGGCCGCTCATCGGCATCGTGCTGCTCGCCGTGATGACGATGGGCGTCGTCGCGGCCACGGAAGCCGGGATCCCGGCGCTGCTCAAGCCGCTGCTCGACCACGGCTTCGGCTCGCACGGCAGCGACAGCGCGAAATGGTACGTGCCGATCGCGGTGATCGGCCTCGCGCTCGTGCGCGGCGTGTCGCAGTACACGTCGAATTACCTGCTCAACTACGTATCGAACCGCATCCTGCTGCAGCTGCGGCTCGAGATGTTCCAGCGGATGCTCCACACCGGCGCGTCGTTCTTCCAGCGCGAGACCGCGAGCACGGTGATCAACGCGATCGTGTTCGAGGTCAACCAGATCCTGTCGGTGCTGACCGGCGTGATGGTCACGCTCGTGCGCGACTCGCTGACCGTGGTGTTCCTGCTCGGCTACCTGTTCTACCTGAACTGGCGGCTCACGCTGATCGTCGCGGTGATCCTGCCGGGCATCGGCTGGCTCGTCAGCAAGATCAACCGCCGCCTGCGCCGCCTGAACCGCGAGCACCAGACGCTGACCAACGAGCTGTCGTACATCGTCGAGGAGACGGTCGGCGGCTACAAGGTCGTCAAGGTGCACAACGGCGAAGCGTACGAGATGGACCGCTTCACGACGATGAGCAAGCGCCTGCGCGGCTACGCGATGCGCATGACGATCTCGGGCGGGCTCGCGCAGCCGCTGACGCAGTTCCTCGCGTCGATCGCGCTCGCGGTCGTGATCACGATCGCGGTCGTGCAGTCGACCAACGACCAGACGACGGTCGGCGGTTTCGTCGCGTTCGTCACGTCGATGCTGCTGGTGATTTCGCCGCTCAAGCACCTGATCGACGTCAACCAGCCGCTGCAGCGCGGGATGACGGCCGCCGAGCTGATCTTCGGGCTGATCGACGAGCCCGCCGAGCCACAGGGCGGCGGCCGGGCGCTCGCGCACGCGCGCGGCGAGATCGAATTCCGCGACGTGTCGTTCGACTACGGCGCCTCCGAGCGGCCGACGCTCGACCGCATTTCGTTCAAGGTCGCGCCGGGCGAGATGATCGCGCTCGCGGGGCCGTCCGGCAGCGGCAAGACGACCCTCGTGAACCTGCTGCCGCGCTTCTTCGATCCGACGGGCGGCGCGATCCTGGTCGACGGCGTGCCGGTGGCCGACTACGACATCCACGCGCTGCGCGGCCAGATGGCGATGGTCAGCCAGGACGTCGTGCTGTTCAACGACACGATCGCCGCGAACGTCGCGTACGGGCAGACGCCCGACCGCGCACGCGTGCAGGCGGCGCTCGAGGCCGCGAACCTCGCCGACGCGGTCGCCGCGATGCCCGACGGGCTCGACACGCTGGTCGGCGGCAACGGGATGCGACTGTCGGGCGGTCAACGGCAGCGGCTCGCGATCGCGCGCGCGATCTACAAGGACGCGCCGATCCTGATCCTCGACGAGGCGACTTCCGCGCTCGATTCGGAATCCGAGCGTCACGTGCAGGCCGCGCTCGAGCGGTTGATGGAAGGGCGCACGACGCTCGTGATCGCGCACCGGCTGTCGACGATCGAGCGCGCGGACCGGATCCTCGTGCTCGAAGCCGGCAAGATCGTCGAAGAGGGCAGCCACGAAGAACTTCTGCGCCACGGCGGGCTGTACGCGCACCTGCACCGGATCCAGTACCAGCAGCAGGCGGCGTGACACAAAGTCGGGTCGCACCCGTGTGCTAGTCTTGATCGGGCAAGTCCAGTTGTTTCCGGTTCGACGTGACAACACGGAGGGAAGGACGATGAGGAAGACGCACGGGATGATGCTGGCCGCGCTGGTTGCGGCGAGTTTCGCCGCGCCGGTCGCGATGGCGCAGGGGCACGGCAACGACGACAACCACGGTGACCACGGCAATCACGGCATGCACCGCGGCCACGGCCCGAAGCACATGCCGCCCGGCCAGGCGATGCATCGCGACGACGACGTACCGCCGCGCTGGGCCGACCAGCCGCGCCGCGACTGGCACAAGGGCGACCGGCTCCCGGACGAATTCCGCGATCGCCAGTACGTGGTCGACGACTGGCGCGGCTATCGGCTGAGCCCGCCGCCGCGCGGCTATCACTGGGTCGGCGTCGGCGGCGACTATCTGCTCGTGCAGATCGGCTCGGGCATCGTGCTGCGGGTCGGTCCGTAACACCGGCCACACCTGCCGCCGCTCATCGCTTCATCCGGATGCCGGGGCGTGCGTCCCGGCATCCGCGTCACTTGTCCTGGTCCGACTTCACCGCCCGGCGGAACCAGCGTCGCTCGATCCGCGACATTGCCCAGCACACCGCCAGCGCGCAGACGGTGCCGAGCGCGACTTCCCCGAGCCGCATCAGCGGAATGTCCCACAGCGGGCCGTTACCCGGAAACAGCAGCACGATCGTCGCGGTGACGCCGCCGAGACGCGCCGCGCTGCCGACGTTCAGGCACCAGCAGCCGACGATCGTGATCGCGACCGCGATCGCATAGGCGACGAGGCGATCGCCGCCGAGCGCGGCCCCCGCGAAGCCGACCACGCCGCCGATCATCGCGCCGATGAACTGGTCGCGCGACAGCGACATCGTGTCCGAATAGTTGTGCTGCGTGACGGCGATCGCGGTGATCGCCGCCCACACGGCCTGCTCGGTGTGCAACGCGCGGCCGATCGCGTATGCGAGGCACGCGCCGCACACGGCCTGCAGCGCCATCACCGCGCCTTGCGTGAGGCGTTCGCCGAAAGTCAGCCCCTTGAACAGATCGAAGATCGACTGCTGGATCTGTTGGCGGGCTTCGTTGAGGGTCCTGATCGTATCCATCGTGTCGGCCAAGAAGCGGGGCGGCGGTGCGTGTGTCAGTGCGCCTGTTCGGACGAGGCGGCGGCCGGCGTGCCCTCGGGTGCGTCGCCGTTCTCGACGCGCGTTTCGGGCATCGCGAGCCAGACGAGCAGGACCGCGAGCGCGCCAGCAGCGGCGAGCCCGAAGAAGCTGATCGCATTGCCGAAGTGATCGGCGACATAGCCGGCCACGGCCGTGCTGAGCGTCGCGCCGATCCCGGCCGCGAGCCCGAACAGCCCGATGCACAGGTTGTAGCGGCCCTTGCCGCCCGCGACGTCGGCCGCGATCAGCGGCAGCATCACGCCGAACACGGCCGCGCTGATGCCGTCGAGCATCTGCACCGGCACGAGCAGGTACGGGCTGCTCACGCCGGCGAACAGCAGCGCGCGCACCGGCAGCGCGGAGAAGCCGAGCAGCAGGATCGGCCGGCGTCCCCAGCGTTGCGAGGAACGGCCGACCCACGGCGACAGCATCGCGACGATCGCCTGCGGCACGATGATGCACGCGGCGATCACGAGCTGCACGTTCTCGCCCATCCCGGCCGTCACTTCGCCGGCCGCGAGGTTGAGCATCGCCGCGTTCGACAGGTGGAACAGCACGACGCACGCCGCGAAGATCAGCATCCGGCGATCGCGCAGCAGTTCGAGCAGCGTCTCGCGGTGCTCGCCTTCGTCGTGATCGTCGGGTTTCGACGATTGCGGGATCACTTCGTGGGTCGGCTGGATCATCGCGAGCGCGAACAGCGCGGGCAATGCCAGCACGGCGGTCAGCCAGAACACCGCGCGCGCGGAGAAATACTCGCCGGTGAGCCCCATCAGGCCCGCCGCGACCGCGCTGCCGATCGACGCCCAGCGTGCGTTGCGGCCGAGCCGGTCGCCGAGATCGGCACGGCCGACCAGCGAGAACGAGATCGCGGCCATCGCCGGCACGAGCATGCAGCTCGCGAAGCCGTGGAACACTTCGGCCGCGATCACCGGCACGATCGTCGGGCTCGACGCGAGCAGCACCGCGGACAGGATGATGGCCGCGATCGCCCACGCGGCCGCGCCTTTCTTGTTCTTCAGCGCATCGACGGCCGCGCCGCCCGGCACCTGGCTGACCATCGCGCTGATCGTGCCGATCGACAGCACCATGCCGATCTCGCCCTGCGTCCACTTGTGCGACGCGAGGTAGGACGCGATGAACGGACCAAACCCGGTTTGAACGTTTGCAACGAAAAAGTTGAGCCAGTCGAGGGACCGCAGACTGCGCACGCTGACGGAATGCTTGATCGTCATCGGGTGGCACTCGCAGACGAAGCCGGCACCGGTGCCGGGGCAACGGGCGGGAAGACCGCGATGATCGGCTTGTCGGCCGCGTAGGGCGGCGACGCCTTGATCTGCGCATCGTTCAGGTCGAGCTGCGGATGCAGCGCCTTGTCGCGCGTGACGAAGCGCAGCGCGCCCCAGCTCGCGGCGATCGAGCGGCGGTCGGTGTTGACGAGCCCGCCGAGGTCGAGCACGACCGCCTGCGGCTGCGCGGCGCGGTCGATCAGCACGTCGACGATGCGGCCGATCTTCGTGCCGTTCGGGCGCTCGACATCGCTGTCGAGCATCGGCAGTCGCGTCGCGGGCGACGCCGCGGCCGAACCCGACAGCGGCACGGCCTTCGGCCGCGCGGCCGGAGGCAGGTCGCCCGACGGCACGTCGAGCACGATCGGCTCCTGTTTGCCGCCCGGCGTGAAGCGGAACACGTTCCACGGGAAGATGACCTTGCGGTCGCCGACACCCATGAAGCCCTGCAGGTTGACGATCATCTCGCGCGGCTTGCCGCTCGCGTCGGCCACCATGTCGACCGCGCGGCCGATCACCTTGCCGTTGCGGCGCGCGACCTCGCTGTCGAGCAGCGCATGGATCTGCGTGCGGTCGAGCGGGCGCGTCGCGACGATCGGGGCGGGCGGTGGTGGCGGAGGCGTCGGTGTTTCGGGGCGCTGCACGGGTTTCGGCCGCGTCACTTCGCGGTGCGGTTTCTTCGGTGCTTCCGGCGCTTCCGGCTGCGTCGGCGCCGGCACGGGCGGCATCGTCAGCGGTTCGCCGGCGGTTTCCTCGACGGGCTCGACGAGCGCTTCGCTGATCGGCGCGGGCGGATTCTGCGTCGGCAGCAGCCCGCAGCCGGACAGCAGCGCGGCGGCGAGAACGAGGAAGACCGTCGAGGACGGGAACGACATGCGGGATGCGGGAAACGGAAATCCGCCGCTCATTGACACTCACTCCATGGGTCGGGGGCCGGGCCCGGAGGCGCGCGGCTGGCGATGGATGGCGGGTGCGGGCGGCGCACCACGCGAGGTGAGAGTTTAACGTGTCTTCCTTTCAGGGCCGATTTCGATGGCTTGCTGGAGGCGGACTGTCGGGGAAAGGTAGGGATCGGCGGCCGTCGCGTCTCAGTCGGGCGACGGGGAAGGCCGGCGGATGAGGGGCGGCTCACACGGGTGCCGCCCCGGCCCGCCGCCGTCATGGCGGGCAGGCGCGGGCGCTGCATGAAGCAGGGAGAAAACGGAGCGTCAGGCGTCCGGGTACCACGCGTCGGTGAATTCGCTGACCCGGACGTCGGTCAGCTCCGGACGTGCGGCCAGCCACGCCCGCACGTTCTCGCGGTCGGCGTCGGTGGTCGTGCCGCGCGGCGCGCCGGAGATCACGTAGGCGCCGATCCCTTCGTCAGCGGAGGCGACGGTCAGCAGCCCGTTCGCTTCGACGAAATCGATGAATGCATCGATCAGCTGGCCACGTTCGAGGTCGGACAGCTCGTTGCGGTATTGCGCGGCCGCGTTGAACGCGAGTTCCTGGAACTCGGCGATGTGGAGTTTCTTGCGCTGGCGGCGGTTGTGGCGTTGGCTCATGGTGTGTGGTGAGTGAATGTGAGGTGGGAAAGGATAGCGCGGCGGCCGCTGCGGGTACTGTCCCGACGTGCCGCGCGGTCCGGCCGGTCGCGAAAGGGGCGAGCGTTGCGTCGTCGCGATCTCGTGCTGTCGCGCGGCCGATCAGAAAACCATCGTTGAACAATCGATCGACTTGGCTTTCGCGGTGCGGCTCGGCCGGCGGCTGATTGCACGCGTGACCGAATGATACAGGGATGGCGAGCGTCTTCGGCTTTGCCAGGGCCGGCGGCTTCGAGTCGAGCGATACGAACCAGCGAATCGGCGAAATGCAAAAAGCCCGCTTGCTGTCGCAAAGCGGGCTTCGATGTTTGGTTGCGGGGATAGGATTTGAACCTATGACCTTCGGGTTATGAGCCCGACGAGCTGCCAGACTGCTCCACCCCGCGGCGCGAATTATAGTGACACTGCTGCGGTGCGTCAAATGCTCAGTGACCAAAGTTGAAATCAAGCGGCCGCGCTTCGCTCGCCAGCGGGCGCTTACGTTGCCCGAGCCCTCGAAGCTCGGCGTGCCAACTGATATTTTTGCTCGATGCCCGCGGCAAGGGTGGGGGCGATCTCCCGATTCGGAGATCGCCGCGCATGACCTTACATCAGCACGATATCGTACTGTTCCTGGCTCAGGTTCGACTCGACCTGCAGCGACACCGGCTTGCCGATGAAGTCGATCAGCATCGCGAGATGCTGTGACTCCTCGTCGAGGAACAGGTCGATCACCTGTTGCGCGGCGATCACGCGGAATTCGCGCGGATTGAACTGGCGCGACTCGCGCAGGATCTCGCGCAGGATGTCGTAGCACACCGTGCGCGACGTCTTCACCTGGCCCTTGCCCTGGCAGGTCGGGCACGGCTCGCATAGCACGTGCGCGAGCGATTCGCGCGTGCGCTTGCGCGTCATCTCGACGAGCCCGAGCTGCGAGAAGCCGTTGACCGTCACGCGCGTGCGGTCGCGCGACAGCGCCTTCTTCAACTCGGACAGCACCGCGTCGCGATGCTCGGCGTTCTCCATGTCGATGAAGTCGATGATGATGATCCCGCCGAGGTTGCGCAGCCGCAGCTGCCGCGCGATCGTATGCGCGGCCTCGAGGTTGGTCTTGAAGATCGTGTCGTCGAAGTTGCGCGCGCCGACGTAGCCGCCGGTGTTCACGTCGATCGTCGTCATCGCCTCGGTCTGGTCGATCATCAGGTAGCCGCCCGACTTCAGGTCGACGCGGCGCGACAGCGCGCGCTGGATCTCCGTCTCGATGTTGTACAGGTCGAACAGCGGCCGCTCGCCGGTGTAGTGATGCAGCTTCGGGCTCACCGCCGGCGTGAATTCGTTCGCGAATTCCGCGAGGCGCTGGTACGTCTCGCGCGAATCGACCTGGATGCGCGTCGTGTCGTCGTTCGCGAAATCGCGCAGCACGCGCTGCGCGAGATCGAGATCCTGGTACAGCAGGCTCGTCGCCGGCAGCCGCTGCGCCTGGGCCACGATGGTCGTCCAGGTCTTGCGCAGGTAGGCGACGTCGCCGGCCAGTTCGTCGGAGGTCGCGTCCTCGGCGATCGTGCGCACGATGTAGCCGCCTTTCTCGTCCGGCGGGATCACGGCGGTCAGCCGCGCACGCACGGCCTCGCGCTCGGCCTCGCTCTCGATCTTCTGCGAGATGCCGATGTGCGGCTCCTGCGGCAGGTAGACGAGCGTGCGGCCCGCGATGCTGACCTGCGTCGACAGTCGGGCGCCCTTCGTGCCGATCGGATCCTTGATCACCTGGACCATCAGCGTCTGGCCTTCGAACACGGTCTTCTCGATCGGCTGGTGCGGCGCGCCCGACTGCGGCTCGCCCGCGAGGCGCGGATGCCAGATGTCGGCGACGTGCAGGAACGCCGCGCGCTCGAGACCGATGTCGATGAACGCCGACTGCATGCCGGGCAGCACGCGCACGACCTTGCCGAGGTAGATGTTGCCGACCCGCCCGCGCGACAGCGTGCGCTCGACGTGAAGCTCCTGCACCGCGCCTTGCTGGACGAGTGCGACCCGCGTTTCCTGCGGCGTGAGGTTGATCAGGATTTCTTCGTTCATGGTGCGATTCAGAAGGCGACGCGCGCGGTGCGCAGCAACGCGGCAGTCTCAAAAAGGGGCAGACCCATGATACCCGAATGGGAACCGTCGATTCGCTCGATGAATTCGGCCGCGCGTCCCTGGATCGCGTAGGCGCCCGCCTTGCCGAACGGTTCGCGGGTGTCGACGTAGCGCTCGAACGCGTCGCGCGGCGCGGCCGAAAAGCGCACCGACGAGCGCGACAGCGCGGGCGGCAGCAGTTCGCCGTCGGCGCCGACCACCGCGACGGCGGTCAGCACCTCGTGTTCGCGGCCTGCGAGGCGGGTCAGCATCGCGAGCGCGTCGTCGGCATCGGCCGGCTTGCCGAGGATCGCTCCGTCGATGGTCACCGTGGTGTCCGCAACCAGCACCGGCGCGGCCGGCTTGCCGCTCGCGACGAGACGCGCCCGCGCGGCCTCCGCCTTCGCGACGGTCACGCGCTGCACGTACGCATCGGCGGCTTCGCCGGGCAGCTCGGCTTCGAGCGCCTCCGCGTCCTCGTCGGGGCGCGGCAGCAGCAATTCGAAGCGCACGCCGATCTGCTGCAGCAGCTCCTGGCGGCGCGGGCTTTGCGAAGCGAGGTAAAGGGTCGGGAAAAGGGCAGGGGGCGTGCTGGACGGCATGGTGTCGTTATCTCGTTGAGCGCGCGCGGCGCGCGTCCCGAGGACGGCACGTCATGCGCGATGGTAGGGGTGATTCTGCGTGATGCTCCACGCGCGGTAAAGCTGTTCGGCGAGCAGCACGCGCACCATCCCGTGCGGCAGCGTCATGCTCGAGATGCGCAGCAGCAGGTCGGCGCGCGCCTTGAGTTCCGGATCGAGCCCGTCGGCACCGCCGATCACGAACGCGACGTCACGGCCGTCCTGCTGCCAGCCGGGCAGCGCCTGCGCGAGCTGCATGGTGGTCCAGTCGCGGCCGCGCTCGTCGAGCGCGACGATGCGCGCGCCCTTCGGCAGCGCGGCCTCGATCTTCTGCCGCTCGGCCGCCATCACGCTTTCCGCGCTGCGGCCGCCCGAACGCAGTTCGGGCTTGATCTCGCGCAGTTCGATGCGCAGCTCGGGCGGCATCCGCTTCGTGTATTCGTCGAAGCCGGACGCGATCCAGCCGGGCATCTTGTGGCCGACCGCGAGGATGAAAAGCTTCATCGGGACGACTCGCTGCGGCTCAGCGGCGGCGGGCAGCCGTCTTGCGCGCCGGGCGTGCGGGCGCTTCTTCCTCGTCGTCCTCTTCTTCGCTGGCGGTAGCGAGACCGTTCGGACCCTTGCCGCCGCCGAGCTTCATCCGCACGGGCTTGTCGCCCCAGATTTCCTCGAGGTTGTAGTACTGGCGCAGCGCCGGTTGCAGGATGTGCACGATCGCGTCGCCGCAGTCGACCAGCACCCATTCGCCGGTGTCTTCGCCCTCGGAGCTGACGATGTCGCCGCCGGCTTCCTTGACCTTGTCGCGCACGCTCGACGCGAGCGCTTTGGTCTGGCGGTTCGACGTGCCCGACGCGACGATCACGCGGTCGAACAGTTCGGTCAGGTGGCTGGTGTTGAACACCTTGATGTCTTGCGCCTTGATGTCTTCGAGAGCGTCGACGATCACGCGCTGCAGTTTGCGGATATCCATGGAATCAGGAATGGTAGAGACGATGTTGAAGAATATAGGCCCAGACGGCGGCCGGCACATGCTCGGCCGACGCATCGGGCATTTGCGCGTGACGCGCGATGCATTCGCGCAGGTGTGCGCGGATGTCGGTTGCGGCGATATCGAACGCCAGCGTCGTGTCGATCAGCAGGTGGCCGGCCGGCGTCGCTTTCAGCACGTCGGCACCGGCCTGCCGCCGCGCGATTTCCTGCGCGACGTCCGGCGGCGCCGCGCCGAGGTCGAAGCCCGGGCGCGTCGACGCGCACACGTGCGCGTAGTCGAACAGCTTGCGCCAGTCGCGCCACGTGTCGAGCCGCACCAGCTGGTCGGCGCCGATCAGCAGCGCCAGCGACGCATCGGGGCCGATCCGCTCGCGCCAGCGTGCGAGCGTCTCGACCGTATAGGTCGGCCCCGCGTGCTCGATCTCGTCGGTCGCGACGGTGACCGTCACGCCGGGCAGCGACAGCGAGCCGGCAGCGGCGCGCGTCATCGCGAGCCGATGCTCGGCGGCCGACACGTCGCGCTTCTGGTACGGCTGCCCGGCGGGCAGCAGCGCGAGTTCGGTCAGGCCGAGCACGTCGGCGAACCGGCGCGCGAGCGCGAGGTGGCCGTCGTGGATCGGGTCGAACGTGCCGCCCAGCAGGCCGATACGACGTGACAGCGGCTGCGGGGCGGGGCGGGTGGTGGTGTCCAGAAAAACGTGTCCTGTTCTTGAGGCGGCGGGGCGCGGCGGGCTCAGACCCAGTCGCGCGGCACGAGGAACTCGCTCAGGCGCGCTTCCGGCGAGCCCGGCTCGGGCTGCCAGTCGTAACGCCAGTGCGCGACCGGCGGCATCGACATCAGGATCGACTCGGTCCGGCCGCCGCTTTGCAGCCCGAACAGCGTGCCGCGGTCGAACACGAGGTTGAATTCGACGTAGCGGCCGCGCCGGTAAGCCTGGAAGTCGCGTTCGCGCTCGCCGTACGGCAGCGCGACACGGCGTTCGACGATCGGCAGGTACGCGTTCAGGAACGCGTCGCCGACGCTTTGCATCATCTCAAACGAGCGTTCGAATCCGGGCTCGGAGAAATCGTCGAAGAAGATCCCGCCGATGCCGCGCGTCTCGTTGCGGTGCTTCAGGAAGAAATACTCGTCGCACCACGTCTTGAAGCGCGGGTAGAGCTCGGCGCCGAACGGATCGAGCGCGTCCTTGCAGGTCTGGTGGAAATGCCGCGCGTCGTCCTCGAACGGATAAACCGGTGTCAGATCCATGCCGCCGCCGAACCAGAAGATCGGCGCCTCGCCGGGCTTCGTCGCGATCAGCATCCGCACGTTCATGTGCACGGTCGGGCAGTACGGGTTGCGCGGATGCAGCACGAGCGACACGCCGAGCGCCTCGAAGCCGCGGCCGGCCAGCTGCGGGCGCGCGGCACTCGCCGACGGCGGCAGCGCATCGCCCGCGACGTCGGAAAAACCGATCCCCGCGCGCTCGAACACGCGGCCGCCTTCGAGAATCCGCGTGCAGCCGCCGCCGCGCAGGCGTTCCTCGGGCCCGCGCTGCCACGCGTCGGTCGCGAGCGGCGTGCCGTCGAGCGCGCCGAGCGCGTCGGCGATGCGTGTCTGCAGGCCCTGGAGATACGTGCGCACGCGCGCCACGTCGTAGGTCGAATCGGTCATGTCTGGACTGGCTGCCCCCGCGCGAAGCGGGGGCCGTAAAAAAGGCATCTGCCGGGCATTCTATCGAACCCCGGCAGAGGAGGCCGCCGTTTGCGACGGCAAAGCGGCGGTCAGGGTGTTACGTGCTCTTGCGATTCAGCGCGCGGAAGCCGATGTCGCGGCGGTACTGCATGCCTTCGAAATTGATCTGGTTGATCGTGTCGTACGCATGCTGCTGCGCTTCGCGCACCGAATCGGCGAGGCCGACCACGCACAGCACACGGCCGCCGGACGTCGTCAGCTTGTCGCCGTCGAGCGTCGTGCCCGCATGGAACGTCACGGCCTGCTCGGTCTCGGCCGGGATCCCGTTGATGCGGTCGCCCTTGCGCGGCGCGTCCGGATAGCCGTGCGCGGCCAGCACGACGCCGAGCGCGGTGCGGCGGTCCCAGTCGAGCTCGACCGTGTCGAGCGTGCCCGCGATCGCCTGTTCGACGACCTTCGAGAAATCGCTCTTCAGGCGGGCCATGATCGGCTGCGTCTCGGGGTCGCCCATCCGGCAGTTGAATTCCAGCGTGCGCGGATTGCCTTCCTTGTCGATCATCAGGCCCGCATACAGGAAGCCCGTGAAGCGGATGCCGTCCTTCTCCATCCCGCGCACCGTCGGCATGATGATTTCGCGCATCACGCGTGCGTGCATCTGCGGCGTGACGATCGGCGCGGGCGAGTAGGCGCCCATGCCGCCCGTGTTCGGGCCGCGGTCCTCGTCGAGCAGGCGTTTGTGGTCCTGGCTCGAGGCCAGCGCCAGCGCGTGCTTGCCGTCGACCATCACGATGAAGCTCGCTTCCTCGCCATCGAGGAATTCCTCGATCACGACGCGCGCGCCGGCGTCGCCCAGCTTGTTGCCCGACAGCATCATGTCGACCGCGGCATGCGCTTCTTCCAGCGTCATCGCGACGACGACGCCCTTGCCGGCCGCGAGGCCGTCGGCCTTCACGACGATCGGCGCGCCTTTCGCGTCGAGGTACGCGTGCGCGGCGGCCGCGTCGGAGAAAGTTTCGTAGTCGGCGGTCGGGATGCCGTGGCGCTTCATGAACGCCTTCGCGAAATCCTTCGAGCTTTCGAGTTGCGCGGCTTCGCGGGTCGGGCCGAATACCTTGAGGCCGCGCGCGCGGAACAGGTTGACGATGCCGGCCGCGAGCGGCGCTTCCGGCCCGACGAGCGTGAACGCGACGCCTTCGCTTTCCGCGAAATCGGCCAGCGCGTCGAGCGACGTGATGTCGATGTTCTTCAGACGCTCGTCCTGCGCCGTGCCGCCATTGCCGGGCGCGACGTAGACCATCTGGACGCGCGGCGACTGCGCGAGCTTCCACGCCAGTGCATGTTCGCGACCGCCGGAACCGACGACGAGTAGTTTCATGGGATTCCCCGCAGACTAGAAAACAGGGCGGCCGGCACGCTCAGGCGCGCCGGCCGCGAAATCGGTCGGGCCGCCGTCGCAACGCTGCGCACGGCGGCCGGCATCTCATTCCTCGACGATGACGGCGTTCGTATACACCTCCTGCACGTCGTCGAGGTTCTCGAGCGCGTCCAGGAGCTTCTGCATCTTCGCCGCATCGTCGCCGGTAAATTCGACTTCGTTCTGCGGCTTCATCGTCACTTCGGCGAGTTCGGCCTTGAAGCCCGCGGCTTCGAGCGCGTCCTTCACTGCCGAGAACGCCTGCCAGTCGCACAGCACTTCGATCGAGCCGTCGTCGTTCGTGCTGACGTCGTCCGCGCCGGCTTCGAGCGCCGCTTCCATCAGCGCGTCTTCCGACGTGCCGGGTGCGAACAGGAACTGGCCGACGTGATCGAACATGAACGCGACCGAACCGTCGGTGCCCATGTTGCCGCCGAACTTCGAGAATGCGTGACGGACTTCCGCGACCGTGCGGGTGCGGTTGTCGGTCAGCGTGTCGACGATGATCGCCGCGCCGCTGATGCCGTAGCCTTCATAACGGATTTCTTCGTAGTTCGCGCCGTCCGCGCCGCCGACGCCGCGGTCGATCGCGCGCTTGACGTTGTCCTTCGGCATGTTCGCGTCGGCCGCCTTGTCGACCGCGAGACGCAGGCGCGGGTTCGAACTCGCGTCGCCGCCGCCGAGGCGGGCCGCGACCTGGATTTCCTTGATCAGTCGGGTCCAGATCTTGCCGCGCTTCGCGTCGGCTGCTGCCTTCTTATGCTTGATGTTGGCCCATTTCGAATGACCAGCCATACCTTTCTCCGTGCCCGGGCGCGCTGCGCGGGCGATTGTGCCAATGTGTCGTTGAATCGGCGGCCGTCTGGGCGGGCATGAAGCCGCGGGGCCGCGCGTGTCGAGTGGAACGTGATTTTATCACGCGGCGACCGTCGCTTCGGGGCCGCCGCGCATGGCCGAACGGCCGGGCGGGCCGTTGCGGCGTGCCGGGCCGCGCGGCCCGGCGTCGTCGTATGTCAGTTCTTGGTGCCGAACAGGCGGTCGCCCGCGTCGCCCAGGCCCGGCACGATGTACGCATGCTCGTTCAGGTGCGAGTCGAGCGACGCGACGAACAGCTTCACGTCCGGGTGCGCGTCCTGGAACACCTGTACGCCCTCGGGCGCGGCGACCAGCGCGACGAACATGATGTTCGCGGCCGGCACGTTGCGGCGCTTGAGCACGTCGACCGCGTGCACGGCCGAATAGCCGGTCGCGACCATCGGGTCGCACAGGATGAAGATGCGATCCTCGAGATCGGGCAGGCGCACCAGGTATTCGACCGGGCGGTGATCTTCGGCGCGGTACACGCCGATGTGGCCGACGCGCGCGGACGGCACCAGGTCGAGCAGGCCGTCCGACATCCCGATGCCGGCGCGCAGCACGGGCACGATCGCGAGCTTCTTGCCCGCGATCACCGGCGCGTCGACCGCCACCAGCGGGGTTTCGACCCGCTTGGTCGTGATCGGCAGGTTGCGGGTGATCTCGTAACCCATCAGCAGCGTGATCTCGCGCAGCAGTTCGCGGAACGTGCGCGTCGACGTGTCCTTGTCGCGCATGTGGGTCAGCTTGTGCTGGATCAGCGGGTGATCGGTGATGAAGAGATTCGGGAAACGGCTGTCCTGTTTCATGACGGGGTGCCTTGGCGGCAAAAGGGGATCGGGGGCGGCGCCGGCGCCAGGCCGGCCGCCGCTCATGGCCGCAATTTTACCAAGGCGCGCCACGTGATCCGGATATTATCGACGTCTCACGACAATCCGCGCGCCGTGTTCGCCCGCTCGCGACCGTTCGCGACCGTTCGCCCGCCCGGCGAACCGGCCTGCGACCCGTCGGCGACCCGGCCCGTCCGGCGCGCGTCGCCATAAAGGAATCGACGATGGATCTCGGCATCGCAGGAAAGACCGCGCTCGTGTGCGCGGCGAGCAAGGGGCTCGGGCGCGGCTGCGCGGAAGCGCTGGCCGCCGAGGGCGTGAACCTCGTGATCGTCGCGCGCACGCGCGACACGCTGGAGGAAACCGCGGAGGAGATCCGCGCCGGGTCGAACGTGTCGATCACCGCCGTCGCCTGCGACATCACGACGCCCGACGGCCGCGCGGCCGCGCTCGCCGCGTGCCCGCAGCCGGACATTCTCGTGACGAATGCCGGCGGGCCGCCGCCCGGCGATTTCCGCGATTTCTCGCACGACGACTGGATCCGCGCGCTCGAGTCGAACATGCTGACGCCGATCGAGCTGATCCGCGCGACCGTCGACGGGATGATCGGCCGCGGCTTCGGCCGGATCGTCAACATCACGAGTTCGGCCGTGAAGGCGCCGATCGACGTGCTCGCGCTGTCGAACGGCGCGCGCTCGGGGTTGACCGGCTTCGTCGCGGGGCTGTCGCGCAAGGTCGCGGGGCAGGGCGTGACGATCAACAACCTGCTGCCCGGGCTGTTCGACACCGACCGGATCGCGACGACGCTCGCCGCGTCGGCGAAGGCGCAGGGCGTGAGCGTCGACGAGATGCGCGCGCGGCGCGCGAAGGAAATCCCGGCCGGGCGCCTCGGCACGCGCGCCGAATTCGGCGCGGCGTGTGCGTTCCTCTGCAGCGTGCATGCAGGCTATATCACCGGGCAGAACTGGCTGCTCGACGGCGGCGCGTATCCGGGCACGTTCTGACGCGCACCGCCGTTCACACATACGACAACAATCGACCCACGAAGGAAACGGAGATGAGCAAACCCCGCATCGCACTGATTGCGCACGACGCGAAGAAGGACGAGATCGTCGCGCTCGCGGGCCAGTACCGCGCGACGCTCGCGCAATGCCGGCTGGTCGCGACGGGCACGACGGGCGGCCGCATCGCCGCCGCGCACGGGCTCGAGGTCGAGCGCAAGCTGTCGGGGCCGCAAGGCGGCGACCTGCAGATCGGTGCTGAGCTGGCCGAAGGCCGCGTCGACATCGTCGTGTTCCTGCGCGACCCGATGACCGCGCAGCCGCACGACCCGGACATCACCGCGCTGGTGCGCGCATGCGACGTGCACGACGTGCCGGTCGCGACGAATGTCGCGACCGCGCGGATGTTGCTCGACGATCTGGCGCGCAACATGCAGGACGTTTGCTAGGCGTTCGGCACGCGTGAGTGTGCGTGCTTGCCGCCATCTGTCGTGTGGATGACATGTGACGGATGGCGGTGAGCGTTGATAGCGCCGAAACAGGCGCGGATTGCGATGCCCGAGATCGCGGCCGGTCGCTCATCGTAACGACCAGAACCACACGGTTGATGCAGCCCAGTAGCAATCCGAACTGCAGAGGGCGCGGGCGCCATCGATCAGGTCGATGTGTCCGCCGCGGCCGTTCATGTATCCGGGGATGTTCCAGAAGGCCACGACGCCCTTTCTGGCGGCAATGCCGGTCGTCGCATCGTCTCGCCGGCACACTTCAGCCTTGCCGAAATAGGCCGGCTCCGCCAGCATGTTGGCCAGCCTCGCCTGGCCGGCTTCAATTCGCCGTCCACGGTGCGGCCCCTTCTGAATGACGAGGCCGCCGCGCAATGTCATTCCGCTCTTGACGAGTGCCAGGCTGATCCGAATGGCGCACGTATTTGCATACGCCGGATTGGCGACCAGGTCTTGCCAGCCGAGCTCCTCGTATAGCGCTTCCCTGGATACCGTCCCGTTGTCCGGATAGTGGCTGTTCAGTAATGAGAAGTGTGGTTTCAAGCAGATCGTCCCCGATCAACGGCACGGATATTTCTGCTGCAGGATGCGGGTGATCAGGCCTGCTGCGTTTGTGCGCAGCGCATCGTTCGGCAGTTTTCGAAGACCGCCGATCACTTCCGAATCGATCTCTCCGGATTTGAGGCGCCCGTTGTCGCACCAGTCGTTGCCTTCGGTCATGTCGGCCACGCCGGCCAGATAACCGGTCATGACGTGGCGCTCGGCGTCGGCGTACGGATTGTTGTCCGTACGGCTGATGCCGTTGAGCAGCCGCGCACCGTCGACGCGTGGGAGCGCGGCTCCGTTCACGGTGCCGATACCTGCCGACAACGATGCGAAAACAAATGCATGGCGGATGAAAAGGGCGTTCATGGCATGGGGTTCGTGAATTCGGCGCAAAGCAAAATAGCACGCTCACCGTCCCGGGAATCTCCATGGACCGCATGATTTCGCGGGGGACCGCACGGTGCAATGGGTGGCGACGCTTTGCCATCGCTGAATGGACAGCCATTCGTCCGACCGAAGATGGTTCCTTGAACGTGGCGAAATGTTACACGTGGGGCACGCGCCGCACGCGAGACGAGCGCAAGGTCGCGACGGATCGGATGGCGCACCATCCGCCGGAATGCACGTCACGTGCCGATCGTCTTTCGCGAAGACCCTACGGTCGTGAAGGGATTGCCGCGGCGTGCAGCACGAGCGCGCGCGACGCGCGAAAATCACGCGCAGTGTCCCGCGTCTGCCCGCCTCGCCGTTCGGGGGCAGCGACGTATTTGCCGAACCGAATTTCCAGACAAGCGAGGAGCGAAACGATGCCGAAAGCAATCCGATACGACCAGGCAGGCGGCCCGGACGTGATGAAGTGGGTCGACGTCGAGGTCAGCGAGCCGCAGGCGGGCCAGGTCCGCGTCAAGCAGCATGCGGTCGGGCTCAACTATATCGACGTGTATTTCCGCACCGGCCTCTATCCGCAGCCGTTGCCCGCCGGGCTCGGGATGGAGGCGGCCGGCGAGGTGACGGCGGTCGGCGATGACGTGACCGCGTTCAAGCCCGGCGACCGCGTCGCCTATGTGTGGTCGTCGCCCGGCGCGTACGCGCAGGAGCGCGTGCTGCCCGCCGACCGCCTCGTCAAGCTGCCGGACGGCATCAGCTACGACGCAGCGGCGTCGGTGATGCTGCAGGGCCTGACCGCACACTACCTGCTGCGCCGCACCTATCCGGTCAAGGCCGGCGACACGATCCTGATCCATGCCGCGGCGGGCGGCGTCGGCCTGCTGGTCTGCCAGTGGGCGAAGGCGCTCGGCGCAACGGTGATCGGCACGGTCGGCTCCGACGAGAAGGCCGAACTCGCGAAAGCGCACGGCTGCGACCACCCGATCGTCTACACGCGCGAGAATTTCACGCAGCGCGTGAGGGCGATCACGAACGATGCGCTCGTGCCGGTCGTCTACGATTCGATCGGCAAGGACACCTACATCGGTTCGCTCGACTGCCTCGCGCCGCTCGGGCTGTTCGTCAGCTTCGGCAACGCGTCGGGCCCGCTGCCGCCGATCGACTCGAAGGAGCTCTCGTCGCGCGGTTCGCTGTTCTTCACGCGGCCGACGCTGTTCTCGTACATCGCGAAGCGCGCCGATCTCGAAGCCGCGGCCGCCGAGCTGTTCGACGTGATCCTGTCGGGCAAGGTGAAGACGAGCATCAACCAGCGCTATCCGCTCGCGGAAGTCGGCCGCGCGCATGCCGACCTCGAGTCGCGCAAGACGACCGGCTCGACGATCCTAATTCCCTGACGCATCCCTTCGCGCCGGCACCACGCCGGCGCGCACCCTGGCGGGCGGCGACGGTCGCCGTCGGTCCAGTCTTCGTCTCGACCGACGTTCGGTCCGCTGTTCCGCCCGCTGTCCCGCCGCCGTTCCACCCGCCGTCCCCCGCCGTCCGCCGCCGCACGCGTTTACGCGTTTTTTATACTGGCCCGATGACCTTTGACCCGTCCTTTACGCGCGTTCCCATAAGGTTCTAGTCGTCCGATTTCGACGACGGAGAACACAAAAATGGATGGGGTTTTCATCGGCGCACTGGTGCTGTTCACAGCGCTGATCCTCGGTTTGCTTGCCGGTTGCGAGACGCTCGCGCAATACGGCCGCGGGGGGCGCGCATGACCTGGATGCTTTGGCTGGCGGGTGCCTCGACGGCCCTGCTGTTCGCGTATCTCGTCTTTGCGCTGCTGCGCGCGGAGGACATCGAATGAACGCGAACAACCTGTTGCAGACGCTGCTGTTCATCGTCGTGCTGCTTGCGGCGGCCGTGCCGGTCGCGCGCTACCTGACGGCCGTGATGGACGGCAGCTCGCGCGTCGTGCGCGTGTTCGGACCGCTCGAGCGCGTGCTGTACCGCATCGCCGGCGTCGACGCCGGCACCGAGATGAACTGGAAGCGCTACGCGGTCGCGACGATCGCATTCAACGCGCTCGGCGCGCTGTTTCTCTACGGCCTGCTGCGCCTGCAGGGTTTCCTTCCCGGCAATCCGCAGCAGTTCGGCGCGATGACGACTGACGGCGCATTCAACACGGCCGTCAGCTTCGTCACCAACACGAACTGGCAGGACTACACGCCCGAGCAGACCGTCAGCTACCTGACGCAGATGCTCGGCCTGACGGTGCAGAACTTCCTGTCGGCCGCGACCGGCATCGTCGTCGTGATCGCGCTGATCCGCGGCTTTGCGCGTCACACCGCGCAGACGATCGGCAACTTCTGGGTCGACCTCACGCGCGTGACGCTGTACGTGCTCGTGCCGATGGCGGCGCTCGTCGCCGCGCTGTTGATGAGCCAGGGCGTGATTCAGAACATGAAGTCCTACCAGGACGTGCCGGTGCTGCAGACGAGCACCTATGCTGCGCCGAAGCTCGACGCGCAGGGCAACCCGGTGAAGGACGACAAGGGTAACGCGGTCACGGTGCCGACGCAGCTGACGAAGCAGACACTCGCGATGGGCCCGGTCGCGTCGCAGGAAGCGATCAAGATGCTCGGCACCAACGGTGGCGGCTTCTTCAACGCGAACTCCGCGCATCCGTACGAGAACCCGACGCCGTTCGCCAACTTCGTTCAGATCTTCGCGATCCTGATCATTCCGGCCGCGCTGTGCCTCGTGTTCGGCCGGATGATCGGCGACCGCCGGCAGGGCATCGCGGTGCTCGCGGCGATGACGGTCGCGTTTGCGGTCGCGATCGGCGTCGAGGTGAGCGCCGAGCAGGCCGGCAACCCGGCGCTCGCCGCGCTGCACGTCGACCAGTCGACGAGCACGCTGCAGCCGGGCGGCAACATGGAAGGCAAGGAAACGCGCTTCGGCATCGCGCAGACCGGCATCTTCACGGTCGCGACGACGGCCGCGTCGTGCGGCGCGGTCGACACGATGCACGATTCGCTGACGCCGCTCGGCGGTCTCGTGCCGATGCTGCTGATGCAGCTCGGCGAGGTGATCTACGGCGGTGTCGGGTCCGGTCTCTACGGGATGCTGGTGTTCGCGCTGCTCGCGGTGTTCGTCGCGGGCCTGATGATCGGCCGCACGCCGGAATACGTCGGCAAGAAGATCGAGTCGTACGAGATGAAGATGGTGTCGATCGTCGTGCTGCTCACGCCGCTGCTCGTCTTGGTCGGCACGTCGATCGCGGTGCTGGCCGACGCGGGCCGTGCCGGCATCGCGAACCCGGGCCCGCACGGCTTCTCGGAAATCCTGTACGCGTTCAGCTCGGCCGCGAACAACAACGGCAGCGCGTTCGCGGGCCTGACGGTCGGCACGCCGTTCTACAACTGGATGACCGCGATCGCGATGTGGTTCGGCCGCTTCGGCACGATCGTGCCGGTGCTGGCGATCGCCGGCTCGCTCGCCGCGAAGAAGCGCATCGCGGTGACGAGCGGCACGCTGCCGACCCACGGCCCGCTGTTCGTCGTGCTGCTGCTCGGCACCGTGATGCTGGTGGGCGCGCTGACCTACGTGCCGGCGCTCGCGCTCGGCCCGGGCGTCGAGCATCTGATGATGTGGCTGGGCGCATGACGCACGAGCGCATGGCGACACCTTGCAAAGACTGAAGAGATTGAAGAGATCGCAATGACTCAACATTCCGCAACACGGTCCATGTTCGATCCGGCGCTGCTGCGCCCGGCGATCGTGGATTCGTTCAAGAAACTCACGCCGCGCACGCAGTTCCGCAACCCGGTGATGTTCTGCGTGTACGTCGGCAGCATCCTGACCACGATCCTGTGGATCGCGGCGCTCGCCGGCCAGGCCGAGGCGCCGGCGGGCTTCATCCTCGCGATCGCGCTGTGGCTGTGGTTCACCGTGCTGTTCGCGAACTTCGCCGAAGCGCTCGCCGAAGGGCGCTCGAAGGCGCAGGCCGCGTCGCTGCGCAGCGCGAAGAAGGACGTGATGGCGAAGAAGCTCAACGAGCCGCATCCGAAGTCGCCGATCCGCATCACGACCGCGTCGGACCTGCGTAAAGGCGACGTCGTGCTGGTCGAGGCCGGCGACGTGATCCCGGCCGACGGCGAAGTCGTCGACGGCGTCGCGTCGGTCGACGAATCGGCGATCACCGGCGAATCCGCGCCGGTGATCCGCGAATCGGGCGGCGACTTCTCGTCGGTGACCGGCGGCACGCGCGTGCTGTCCGACTGGATCGTCGTGACGGTCACCGCGAACCCCGGCGAGGCGTTCCTCGACCGGATGATCGCGATGGTCGAGGGCGCGAAGCGCAAGAAGACGCCGAACGAGGTCGCGCTGACGATCCTGCTCGTCGCGCTGACGATCGTGATGCTGCTCGCGACCGCGACGCTGCTGCCGTTCTCGATGTTCTCGGTCGACGCGATGAAGGCCGGCCACGTGGTGACGATCACCGCGCTCGTCGCGCTGCTGGTGTGCCTGATCCCGACGACGATCGGCGGGCTGCTGTCGGCGATCGGCGTGGCCGGGATGAGCCGGATGATGCAGGCGAACGTGATCGCGACGTCGGGCCGCGCGGTGGAAGCGGCCGGCGACGTCGACGTGCTGCTGCTCGACAAGACCGGCACGATCACGCTCGGCAACCGCCAGGCGTCGATGTTCGTGCCCGCGCCGGGCGTGAGCGAGGAGGCGCTGGCCGACGCGGCGCAGCTGTCGTCGCTCGCCGACGAGACGCCGGAAGGCCGCAGCATCGTCGTGCTCGCGAAGGAACGCTTCAACATCCGCCAGCGCGACATGGCGCAGCTGCATGCGACCTTCCTCGGCTTCTCCGCGCAGACGCGGATGAGCGGCGTCGATCTCCCGGGTCGCGAGATCCGCAAGGGTGCGGCCGATGCGATCCGCCGCTACGTCGAGACGCACGGCAGCCGCTTCCCGGATGAAGTGCGCCGCGCGGTCGACGACGTCGCGCGCCGCGGCAGCACGCCGCTCGTCGTGGCCGACCTGCACGACGGCGTGGCGCGCGTGCTCGGCGTGATCGAGCTGAAGGACATCGTGAAGGGCGGCATCAAGGAGCGCTTCGCGGAACTGCGCAAGATGGGCATCAAGACCGTGATGGTGACGGGCGACAACCGGCTGACGGCCGCGGCGATCGCGGCGGAAGCGGGCGTCGACGACTTCCTCGCGGAAGCGACGCCGGAAACCAAGCTCGCGACGATCCGCGAGCACCAGGCGGCGGGGCGCCTCGTCGCGATGACGGGCGACGGCACCAACGACGCGCCGGCGCTCGCGCAGGCCGACGTGGCGGTGGCGATGAACACCGGCACGCAGGCGGCGAAGGAAGCCGGCAACATGGTCGACCTCGATTCGAACCCGACGAAGCTGATCGAGATCGTCGAGATCGGCAAGCAGATGCTGATGACGCGCGGGTCGCTGACGACGTTCTCGATCGCGAACGACATCGCGAAGTACTTCGCGATCATCCCGGCCGCGTTCGTGACGACGTACCCGCAACTGCGCGTGCTCGACATCATGCATTTGACGTCGCCGGCCTCCGCGATCCTGTCCGCGGTGATCTTCAACGCGCTGATCATCGTCGCGCTGATCCCGCTCGCGCTGAAGGGCGTCACCTACCGGCCGCTCGGCGCCGCGTCGCTGCTGCGCCGCAACCTGCTGGTGTACGGTCTCGGCGGCGTGCTGCTGCCGTTCCCGTTCATCAAGCTGATCGACATGACGCTCGCCGCGCTCGGCTGGGCCTGATGCGCCGCATTTGAAGGAACCCTCATGAAAACGTTGATTCGCCCGCTCGTCGTGATCTTTGTCGTCCTGACCGCCGTGACGGGGCTCGCCTATCCGGCCGTGATGACCGTGTTCGGCCAGGCCGTGTTTCCGTCGCAGGCGAACGGCAGCCTGATCGAGCAGGGCGGCCGCGCGGTCGGCTCCGCGCTGATCGGCCAGCAGTTCGACGCGCCGAAGTATTTCTGGGGCCGCCTGTCGGCCACGTCGCCGATGCCGTACAACGCGACCGGCTCCGGCGGCTCGAACCTCGGCCCGCTGAACCCGTCGCTCGCCGACCAGGTGAAGGCGCGCATCGCCGCGCTGCGCGACGCCGGCACCGACATGTCGAAGCCCGTGCCGGTCGACCTCGTGACGGCGTCGGCGAGCGGCCTCGATCCGGAGATCACGCCGGCCGCCGCCGCGTACCAGGTCGAGCGCGTCGCGAAGGCGCGCAACCTGACCGCCGACGCGGTCGCGCAGCTCGTCGCCGCGAACACGGCGGGCCGCCAGTTCGGCGTGCTCGGCGAGCCGCGTGTGAACGTGCTGAAGCTGAACCTCGCGCTCGACGCGGCGCAGGCCGCGCACTGAACGCGCGGCCGGGCTCCCGGCGCGGCAACCGGCGTGCGGCGCGGCCCGATCCGCGCCGCACGCGCTTGTCCGACGGCGCATGCGCCGTCTTTGCCTTTTGCGGCGATTTGGAACCACAATGACAGTACTCGTTCGCCATCCCGCGTTTCGCCTTCCTGACGCATGAACCGCCCCGATCCCGACCAACTCCTCGACAAGCTGCAGCGCGACGAAGAAAAGCAGCGGCGCGGCCAGCTGAAGATCTTCTTCGGCGCGTCCGCCGGCGTCGGCAAGACCTATGCGATGCTGCAGGCCGCGCGCCAGCGGCTGCAGGACGGCGTCGACGTCGTCGTCGGCATCGTCGAGACCCACGGCCGCGGCGAAACCGCCGCACTGCTCGACGGCCTCGACGTGCTGCCGCTCGCGCGCATCGAGTATCGCGGCCGCACGCTCGCCGAATTCGATCTCGACGGCGCGCTCGCGCGCGCGCCGCAACTGATCCTCGTCGACGAACTCGCGCATTCGAACGTGCAGGGCGCGCGCCACCTGAAGCGCTGGCAGGACGTCTACGAACTGCTCGACGCGGGCATCGACGTGTACACCACCGTCAACGTGCAGCACCTCGAAAGCCTGAACGACGTGGTCGGCGCGATTACCGGCATCCGCGTGTGGGAGACCGTGCCCGACCGCGTGTTCGACGCGGCCGACGAAGTCACGCTGGTCGACCTGCCGGCCGAGGAGCTGCTCGAGCGGATGCGCGACGGCAAGGTCTATCTCGCGCAGCAGGCCGAGCGCGCGGTGCGCAACTTCTTCCGCAAGGGCAACCTGATCGCGCTGCGCGAGCTGGCGCTGCGGCGCACGGCCGATCGCGTCGACGCGCAGATGCGCGAGTACCGCGCCGACCGTTCGATCCAGCGCATCTGGCAGGCGCGCGAGCGGCTGCTCGTGTGCGTCGGGCCGGGCCCCGAGGCGCCGACGCTCGTGCGCGCGGCCGCGCGGCTCGCGGCGAGCCTGAAGGCCGACTGGATCGCCGTGTACGTCGAGACGCCGCGGCTGCAGCGGCTGCCCGACGCGCGGCGGCAGCGCACGCTCGACGCGTTGAAACTCGCGGCCGAGCTCGGCGCGGAGACGGCCACGCTCGCGGGCGACGACGCGGTTGCCGCGCTGATCGGCTATGCGAAGGTGCGCAACGTGTCGAAGCTCGTCGCGGGCGGCTCGCCGAAGGTCGGGCTCGCGCGCCGCTTCGCGCGGCCGTTCGGCGAACAGCTCGCCGAACGCGCGGGCGACGTCGACCTGATGCTGATCCGCGCGTCGGCGAGCGACGAGGTGCGCGCGGCGCCGCTCGACGCGCGCGCACGCGACTGGCGCGACGCGTTCGCGCAATTCGGGTTGCGGCGTTCGCCGCCGCGCCACTACCTGTACGCCGCCGCGATCTGCGCGGCGATCACCGGTGTCGCGAGCGTCGTGTCCGAGCGGCTCGACCTCACGAACCTCGTGATGCTGTACCTGCTCGGCGTCGTGTTCTCGGCCGTGCGGCTCGGGCGCGGCCCGGGCGTGCTGCAGTCGTTCCTGTCGGTCGCCGCGTTCGATTTCTTCTTCGTGCCGCCGCGCATGTCGTTCTCGGTCAGCGACACGCAGTACCTGCTGACCTTCTTCGGGATGCTGCTGACGTCGCTCGTGATCAGCCACCTGACGTCGACGCTGACGCGCCAGGCGAGCATCGCGCAGCGCCGCGAGCGCCGCACCGGCGCGATCTACGCGATGGCGCGCGAACTCGGCGCGGCGCTGACGACCGAGCAGATCGTCGAGATCGGCAGCCGCCACGTGGGCGAGGTGTTCCGCGCGCGCGTCGCGTTCCTGCTGCCCGACAGCGCGGACCAGGTGCGGCAGAAGATCGAGGAACCCGACGCGGCCGTCACGCTGACGGGCGCGGATCTCGACAGCGACGTCGGCCAGTGGGTGTACGACCAGCAGAAGCCGGCCGGCTACGGCACCGACACGCTGCCCGCCGCCGCTGCGCTGTACCTGCCGCTGAAGGCGCCGATGCGCACGCGCGGCGTGCTCGCGGTCGCGTCGCGCGAGCCGCGCGAACTCGAGGTGCCCGAGCAGCAGCGGATGCTCGACGCGTTCGCCGCGCAGATCGCGCTTGCGCTCGAACGCGTGCACTACGTCGAGATCGCGCGCGACGCGCTCGTCAACATGGAATCCGAGCGGCTGCGCAACTCGCTGCTGTCGGCGATCTCGCACGACCTGCGCACGCCGCTCACGACGATCGTCGGCTTTTCGTCGATGCTCGCGAACGGTCGCGCGGCCGCGCAGGACGGCGACGCCGCGGCGGCCGAACGCTTCGCGCAGCGCGAGGGCGAGCTGGTCGACGCGATCCACGACGAGGCGCTGCGGATGACGGGCATCGTCACCAACCTGCTCGACATGGCGCGGCTGCAGGCCGGCAGCCTGCAGCTCAAGCGCCAGTGGTCGCTCCTCGAGGAAACCGTCGGCGCCGCGCTCGCCGCGTGCAAGCGCGTGCTCGCGCGGCATCCGGCGCGCGTGTCGCTGCCGGCCGACCTGCCGCTCCTGCAGATGGACGCGGTGCTGATGGAGCGGCTGTTCACCAACCTGTTCGAGAACGCGGCGAAATACACACCGGCCGACGCGCCGATCGACATCGGCGCCGAACGCGTGGCCGACGACGGCCAGCCCTTCGTGCGCGTGCACGTCGACGATCACGGCCCGGGCCTGCCGGCCGGGATGGAAACGCGGATCTTCGACAAGTTCACGCGCGGCGAGAAGGAATCGGCGACGCCGGGCATCGGGCTCGGCCTCGCGATCTGCCGCGCGATCGTCGAGGCGCATGGCGGTAGAATCGGCGCGCTCAACCGTATCGCGCCCGACGGTCGCGTGACGGGCGCGCGCTTCTGGTTCACGCTGCCGGTCGACACGCCGCCGGCCGTGCCTGCCGTACCCGACGACGAAATCGACGTGCCCGGCGCGTCGTCTCCCTCCGAGCCATTGCCAGACCATGAGTGAACCGAGCCTGACCGTCGTCCTGATCGAGGACGAAAAACAGATCCGCCGCTTCGTGCGCGCCGCGCTCGAAGAGGAGGACATCGCCGTGTTCGAGGCGGAGACGGGCAAGCAGGGATTGATCGACGCGGCGACCCGCAAGCCCGATCTCGTGATCGTCGATCTCGGCCTGCCCGACACCGATGGCCTCGACGTGATCCGCGAGTTGCGCGGCTGGTCCGAGGTGCCGGTGATCGTGCTGTCCGCGCGCACCCAGGAAGAGGAGAAGGTCGCCGCGCTCGATGCCGGCGCCGACGACTACCTGACCAAGCCGTTCGGCGTGTCCGAGCTGCGCGCGCGGATCCGCGCGCAACTGCGCCGGCGCAACCAGGGCGGCGCGAACGAGTCGCCGAAGGTGAGCTTCGGCACGGTGAGCGTCGATCTCGCGCTGCGCCAGGTGTGGCGCGACGGCGAGATCGTGCACCTGACGCCGCTCGAGTACCGGCTGCTCGCGACGCTCGTGCGGCACGCGGGGCGCGTGCTCACGCATCGCCAGCTGCTGCGCGACGTGTGGGGGCCGTCGCACGTCGAGAGCCATCACTATCTGCGCATCTACATGGCGCACCTGCGCCAGAAGCTCGAGCGCGATCCCGCGCAGCCCGAGCATATCGTCACCGAAACGGGCGTCGGCTACCGGCTCGTCGGCGCCGCGTGACGTCCGCGGCATGCCGCGCGATGCGGCCGGAATGCAAGGCCGCACGCCGGTGAAGTTGCATCGGCGCGACATTGCCGCCGCATGCGCGGGCCGCGCACACCGGCCACGGATTCCCCGCTATGCTGACCGTTCCGCGAACGAAATCGAGGAGCGTGCAATGTCCGTCCGTCTGGTCGTCATCTGTGCGCTGGCGCTCGCTGCGCCCGGCGCGTTTGCCCAGCCGCTGCCGCCCGGGCAGCAGCCTTCGGCGCCGCAACAGGCGCTCGCCAATCCCGCGTCGGTCAACTGCGAGAAGCTCGGCGGCCGCCACGTGATCCGCAACCTGTCGAGCGGGCAGGTCGGCATGTGCGTGTTCAAGGACGGCCGGGTGTGCGACGAATGGGCGCTGTACCGCGACGACCGCTGCGTGGGCGGCGGCGGCGCCAAACGCGTGTCGAACTGAGACCGGGCGCGGCCGGGCGGCGGCGCGCGGGCCATGCGTCGCCGCGATCCCCCCGTTCGCCCCCGGCCGGCGCATCCGGCATGCCCGTAAGCGTCTTGTTATACTCGGCGCCGCCCGGGGACGACCCCGGGCCATTCGCTTCAACGGGGACGGCCCCATCCGATCCGGAGTACGTCGAGATGGCGTGGGTATGGTTGTTGATCGCCGGTTTGCTGGAAGTGGCCTGGGCGGCCGGCATGAAATCGTCCGAGGGTTTCACGAAGCTCGGACCGTCGGTGGTGACGATCGTGGCGGCGCTCGCCAGCTTCGGGCTGCTCGCGGTCGCGATGCGCCAGTTGCCGCTCGGCACCGCGTATGCGGTATGGACGGGCATCGGCGCGGTCGGCGCGTTCGTGTTCGGGATCGTGATGATGGGCGAGGCGCTCACCGCCGCCCGCGTCGCGAGCGCGTCGCTGATCGTGCTCGGGCTGATCGGCCTGAAGCTGTCGTCGGCTGCGTGACGCCGCCGCGCCGGCCGGCGCCCGCGCCCGGCCGTGACGCACTGCGGAATTGCGGCGGCCCGCCTGCCAGCCTGTCTATAATGGAACGCATTCGGGCCTGAATTCCGCTGCGCCGTTCCCGGCAGGCGGCACCGGTTGCCACGCGCCGCGCGGCCGGTCATACCGACTCGATCCGATCAATCGGCAAAGCGCACGGAAAGTGCAAGGAGAGGGCCATGATCGAAGCCATTTCGCTCGGCGCGGGGCTCGCGTGGGCGAGCGGGCTGCGCCTTTACCTGACGGTGCTGATCGCCGGCGTGCTCGCGCGGGTCGGCTGGCTCCATCTGCCCGACACGCTGGCGGTCCTGACGTCGCCGTGGGTCATCGGCGCCGCCGCCGTGCTCGCCGTCACCGAATTCCTTGCCGACAAGATTCCCGCGTTCGATTCGCTGTGGGACGCAGTCCACACCTTCATCCGCATTCCGGCCGGCGCGGTGCTGGCCGCCGGTGCGCTCGGCCATGCCGACCCGACCGTGCTCGCGGTCGCCGGGCTGGCCGGCGGCACGCTCGCCGGTGCCGCGCACGTCGCGAAGGCCGGCACGCGCGCGCTGATCAACCTGTCTCCCGAGCCGATCTCGAACTGGGTCGCATCGTCCACCGAAGACGGCCTCGTGTTCGGCGGCCTCGCACTCGCGTTCTTCGTTCCGCTTGCGTTCCTCGTGCTGCTCGCGGCGTTCATCGCGGCATCGGCCTGGGCGCTGCCGCGTCTGTGGCGCGGCGTGTCGGGCGGCTTCCGCGGGATGGCGAACCACATGGTGTCGCGGCTCAACTCGATCGGGGGCAAGCGCGATTGAAGGCGCCGTCAACCGCCGAGCGACAGCGTCCTGACCCTTCGCCGGCCGGGCGGCCCGGCCATGCCGGCCGCTTCGGCTGGCACGACCTGATCCGCCAGGCCGCACGGATGACCGCACGCGACTGGCGTGCCGGCGAACTGACGCTGCTGGTGCTCGCGCTGGTGCTCGCGGTCGCCGCGCTGACGAGCGTCGGTTTCCTCGCCGACCGGTTGCGCCAGGGGCTCGAGCGCGACGCGCGCCAGATGCTCGGCGCCGATTTCGTCGTGCGTGCCGACCATCCCGTCGATCCGTCGTTCGATCGCGAGGCGCGCGCACTCGGCCTGCGCACCGCGACGACCGCGATCTTCCCGAGCATGATCGCGTCGGCCGCCGGCCGGCAGGCGAGCGACGCGGCGCCCGCGCGCCTCGCGGCCGTGAAGGCAGTGTCGCCCGGCTATCCGCTGCGCGGCGCGGTCGAGATCGTGCCGGCCGGCACCGCCGCCGCGCACAAGGCGGCCGCGATTCCCGCGCCCGGCACCGTGTGGGCCGATCCCGCGCTGCTCGATGCTTTGCATCTGAAGGCGGGGGATACCGTTCGTGTCGGGTTGCGCACGTTCACGGTCGCCGCGTCGATCTCCCGCGAACTCGATCGCGGCTTCTCGTTCGTCAATTTCTCGCCGCGGCTGATGATGCGCGCGGACGAGCTTGCCGCGACCGGGCTCACCGGCTACGGCAGCCGCGTCACGTACCGGCTGCTGGTCGCCGGCGACACGCCGGCCGTCGCGCGCTTCGAGGCCTATGCGCACGGGCGCGTCGACGGCGGCAAGCTGCGCGGCGTCGGTCTCGAATCGCTGCAGGAAGGCCAGCCGCAGGTGCGCCAGACGCTCGATCGCGCGCGCCATTTCCTGACGCTCGTCGCGCTCCTGACCGCATTGCTCGCGGCGGTCGCGATCGCGATGGCCGCGCAGCGCTACATGCGGCGCCATCTGGACGGCTGCGCGACGATGCGCTGCCTCGGCGTGAGCCGGCGCACGCTCGGCGCGCTGTTCGCGCTCGAATTCGCCGGCCTCGGCATCGTCTCGGGCGTCGCCGGCGCGGTGCTCGGCTACGGCGGCCACTGGGCGCTCCTGGCGGCGCTCGGCGGCCTGATCGACGTCGCGCTGCCGCCGCCGACGCTTTGGCCCGCGCTCGTCGGTATCGGCACCGCGCTCGTGCTGCTGCTCGGCTTCGCGTTGCCGCCGCTCGCGCCGCTCACGCGCGTGCCGCCGGTGCGCGTGTTGCGGCGCGACTGGGGGGGCGCGTCGCGCACCGCGTGGGCCGCGTATGCGCTCGGTGTCGTGCTGTTCGCGGGGCTGCTGATCGTCGCGGCGGGCAACCTGAAGCTCGGGCTGATCGTCACGGGCGGGTTCGCCGGCGCCCTGGTCGGTTTCTCGCTGATCGCGCGGCTCGTGCTGTACGCGGCGGCGCGCGCGGTGCGCGATGCGCGCGTGGCGGCGGGCATCGGCTGGCGCTATGCGCTCGCGTCGCTGCACCGGCGCGGCACGGCGAGCGCGCTGCAGATCACCGCGCTCGCGCTGGGCCTGATGTGCCTGCTGCTGATCGCGATCACGCGCAACGATCTCGTCGCCGGCTGGCGGCAGTCGATGCCGCCCGATGCACCGAACCAGTTCCTGATCGACATCCAGCCCGACCAGCGCGACGACGTCGCGGCGTGGCTCGCCGCGCACGGCGTGCGCGATGCGGTGCCCGCGCCGACGGTGCGCGGCCGGCTCGTCGCGATCAACGGCAAGCCGGTGAACCCGCAAGCGTATCCGTCCGACGAGGCGCGCCGGCTCGTCGATCGCGAGTTCAACCTGTCGTATACGACCGAGCTGCCGCCCGACAACCGGATCGTCGCAGGCGACTGGTTCGGCAATTCGGCCAGCCCGCAGATCTCGATCGAGGCCGGGCTGGCGCAGACGCTGAACGTGAAGCCTGGCGACACGCTGCGCTTCGACGTGACGGGGCTGACGGTCGATGCGCCGATCACCAGCGTGCGCAAGCTCGACTGGGGCACGTTCCGCGTCAACTTCTTCGTGCTGATGCCGCCTCCGGTGCTGAAGGATTTCCCGGCCGTCTACCTGACGAGCTTCCACCAGCCGGCCGAGCAGGCGGCGCTGCTCGATCCGCTGATCGCGCGCTACCCGAACCTGACCGCGATCGACATCGCGCCGATCCTCGCGCAGCTGCAACGGATGATGCTGCAGGTGGTCGGCGCGGTGCAGTTCCTGTTTGCGTTCACGCTCGCGGCGGGCGTGCTGGTGCTGTACACGGCGCTGGCCGGCTCGCGCGACGAGCGCGTGCGCGAGGCCGCGCTGCTGCGCGCGCTCGGCGCGTCGCGCGCGCAGGTCAATGCGGTGCAGCGCGCGGAATTCATCGTCGTCGGCGCGCTGGCCGGCGCACTGGCTGCGGCGGGGGCGATCGCGGTCGGCTGGGTGCTCGCGTCGCGCGTGTTCGAGTTCCGGCTCGCCGTCGATCCGTGGCTCGTGCCGGCCGGCATCGCGGCCGGCGTCGCGTGCGCCGGTGCGGCCGGCTGGCTGAGCCTGCATAATGTGTTGCGGCGCCCGGCGCTGCAGTCGCTGCGCGACGCTTGAGCGTCGCCGGCGGCTCCGACTATCCCGTTTCCGATTATCCGTATGACCGATGTGAATGATGAAGCGCCGTCGCAGCCGACGGCGTTCGAGCTCGTGGGCGGCGAAGCCCGCGTGCGCGAGATGGTGGACCGTTTTTACGACCTGATGGACCTCGAGCCCGAGTTCGCGGAGATTCGCGCGCTGCATCCGGCGTCGCTCGACGGCTCGCGCGACAAGCTGTTCTGGTTCCTGTGCGGCTGGCTCGGCGGCCCCGATCACTACATCAGCCGGTTCGGCCATCCGCGGCTGCGCGCCCGGCACCTGCCGTTCCCGATCGCGTCGGTCGAGCGCGATCAGTGGCTGCGCTGCATGGCGTGGGCGATGGAGGACGTCGGGTTGCCCGAGCCGCTGCGCGAACGGCTCATGCATTCGTTCTACGACACGGCCGACTGGATGCGCAACCGGCCCGGTTGATCGACCGGTACGCCGCTGTCCGGACGCCGGGCGAACTGCGTCTGGGCGGCCGGCGCGGTGCGGCGCGACACTGGTCGTTTCCCCATCGATACGAGGTTCGCCCGATGATGACCCAGGCCCTGTTTCGCGACGATGCCTATCTGACGCAGTGCGAGGCCGTCGTCGCGGCCGTCGGCGAAGACGGCATCCGGCTCGACCGCACCGTGTTCTATCCGCTCGGCGGCGGGCAGGCCGGCGACAGCGGCACGCTGACGCTGCCCGACGGCAGCACGATCGCGATCGTCGACACGCGCAAGGCGAAGTTCGAAGGCGCAACGCCCGACGATGCCGTGCACGTGCCCGAGGCGGGCCAGGAAGCGCGCGTCGCGGCGCTCGCACCCGGCGCGCGCGTGGTCGCGGACATCGACTGGCTGCGCCGCTACCGGCGCATGCGATTGCATACGGCCGCCCACCTGATGTGCGCGGTGCTGCCTTACCCGGTCGACGGCTGCAGCGTGACGGCCGACTACGTGCGGCTCGATTTCGCGACGTCGGACACGATCGACCGCGTCGACGTCGAGCGCCGTCTCGCGGAACTGGTCCACGGCGCGCATGCGGTCACGACCGAATGGATCACCGACGCGGAGATGGCCGAGCGCCCCGAACTCGTGCGCACGATGAGCGTGAAGCCGCCGCTGGGGCTGGGCCGCGTACGGCTGCTGCGCATCGAAGGTGTCGATCTGCAGCCGTGCGGCGGCACGCATGTGCGCAATACGTCGGAAATCGGCGACCTGCGGGTCGCCAGACTTGAAAAGAAGAGTGCGCGGACACGGCGCCTCGTGCTGGAGTTTGCATGACGATCGACAACCTGACGGACAGCGCCGCGGCGCTCGATCCGCAAGCGCGCGAGATTCTCGATTTCTGGTTCGGCGAACCGGATTCGGCGGCGTTCGGCCATGCGCGCAAGGTGTGGTTCAACGGCGGCGCGGCGTTCGACGACGTGCTTCGTACGCGCTACGGTGCGTTGCTCGACGCCGCGTGCGACGGCGCCTGCGATCACTGGGCCGACACGCCGCTCGGCGCGCTCGCGCTGATCGTGGTCCTCGACCAGTTCTCGCGCAACATTCATCGCGGCACGCCGCGCGCGTTCGCCGCCGATCCGAGAGCGCTGGCGCTCGCGCGGCGCGTCGTCGCGGCCGGGTGGGACGCGCAGTTGCCGAGCGGCCATCACCGCGCGTTTGCGTACCTGCCGTTCGAACATGACGAGTCGGACGCGAGCCAGCGCGAGGCCGTGCGCCTGTGCGCTGGCATTCGCGGCGAGGCCGGGTGTGCGAGCTATCACGACTTCGCGTTGCGTCATGCGGCCGTGATCGGGCGTTTCGGCCGTTTTCCGCACCGGAACGCGATTCTCGGCCGTGCATCGACCGATGCGGAGGCGGCATTCCTGCGCGAGCCCGGCTCGTCGTTTTGACGGGCGGGGGGGCGGGATGGCGGGCATGAAGCCGCGCTCGCGCGCCGCTTGCGCTGGTCTTCCGGACATGACGACGGCGCCGTTTTGCGGCGCCGCCTTGCATTACTTCGTTTCGTGCGCTTCGGGCGTGCGCACGTAGACGCGCAGCAGCTCCTCGTCGTCGCCCGGGCGGGCGCCGGTCCAGAACAGTTTCCATTCGCTGCCCGGTGCCGGATCGACGGCCCGCACGCCCTGGACGATCATCCACGTGCAGCGCGTCGTCTTCGCGTCGTCGATCGGCGTGTGCTGGATACCGGAGAAGTAGTACATCATCGGCGCTTCCGATTCGCCGAGCCCGTGCAGGCTCGCCATGCAGTCGCCGTCGCTCCACTCGAGCGCGAGATGCGCGTTCAGGTCGTCGAACACCGACCGGTAGCTCTTCGCGACGTCGAGCCACGGCAGCAGCAGCGTATAAACGAGACCCCACGCGACCAGCGCGCCTGCGCCCCACGACAGCGCGCCGCGCCACAGGCCGGTCGTGCGCAGCTTCGGCAGCAGCGACAGCCAGCCGACCGTCAGCGCGAGCGCACCGATCACGAGCCCGGGCACGATCGGCATGGTCCAGTCGAGCGGCAGCCAGCGGCCGAGTACCGCGAGGTTCGCACGCGATGCACCGGGATCGGCCATGACCGCCCAGATCATCCACGCGAGCGCGACGACGGTGCCGAACAGCAGGCGGCTCAGGTAGTCCCATGCGAGGTGCAGCCCGCGCGGCAGGCGGTCGATCGCCTGCGCGGCGACCAGCGCGAGCGGCGCGAAGAACGGCAGGATGTAGAGCTGGCGCGAGGTCGCGGACACTTGCAGCACCGCGAGGCCGATCCCGGCGAACAGCACGGGCAGCGCGATGCGCGGCGTGCGCCAGTCGCGCCATGCGCCTCGCGCCAGCGCGGCGATCGCGAGCGGCGCGACCGGGAAGCCGAGCAGCAGGAACGCACGCAGGATGAAGAACGGCTTGTCGTTTTCCGCGCCGAGTTCCGGCACCGAGAAACCGAAGAAGCGGCCGACGTTGTTGTCCCAGAACCACGTCATGAACAGCGTCTCGGAACGCAGGAACAGCGCGGTCGGCCAGATGAGCGCGAACGGTGCGAACACCAGCGCGGCGACGCCGAGCGAGCGTGCGAACGCGCGCGTACGGCAGGCGGGGTAGAGCACCAGCGCGCCCGTGAGCGTGGCCGCGAACACGAGCGGCACGAACAGCCCCTTCGCCATCAGCGCGATGCCGACGCCCGCGCCGAAGAGCGGCGCGGCCCAGCGGCCGGACGGCCGCACCGGCAGCCCGTGCCGCATCTGCCGCGCCTGCGCGACGTGCCGCATCACGAGCTCGAGCAGGCCGCAGAAGCCCATTGCGGTGCCGGCGAACAGCGCGACGTCCGTCATCATGTCGTGCACGTGCTTGATCACGACGAGCGTGCCCGCGCTCAGCACGACGGGGCCGATCACGCGCAGGTCGAGCCAGCTGTCGGCCCGGCCGGCACTGCGGGCCGCGCGAGCGATGAAGCCGAATGCGAGCGCCGCGAACAGCGCGCTCGCGAGCCGTGCCGCGTCGTGCAGCGGCATTACCCGCTGCAGCAGCCACGCGAGGCTCGTCGCGACCCATGCGTAGAGCGGCGGCTTTTCCATGAACGGCTGGCCGGCGCTGGTCGGCACGACGAAGTCGCCCGTCTCGAGCATGTGCTGGATGATGCCGAACGTATAGGTTTCGTCCTGCTTCCACGGATCGTGGCCGAGCACGCCCGGCAGCGTATACGCGCACACCAGCGCGGCAACCAGCAGCCAGACGCGCCAGCCGAGCCGGAGGACGCGATCGCGGGTGGCGTTCGGTGCGGCGGCGCCGGCCACGGCAGGCGTGCCGGCGCCATCGAGTGTCGCGCTGAGGTTGGGATCGGCGGCTGAGCGTGCGTGCGCGGCCGAAGCGGGCACGGCCGTGCGTCGCCGGCCGGGCGCTGCGGTTCCTGGCATGGAAAAGATCTCGGTCGGGTCAAGCCGGTCCGGCGACATGGGCCGGGACCAATAAGGGTCGCATCGAGGCGAAATGACAGCCGGATGACCGGCCGTTTTTGGCTTGGCGCTAGTAGAACACGGAACCGTTACGGATGTTTACTGAAACAGCCGCGATATTGTGGAGATTTGTGGTGTCGTGACCACGGACGGCCCCGGTCGGCCGTTTTTCCGCCTTTTGGGGCGGGATTACCGGCCGCCGCCGACGTCGAGCAGGGCGCCCGTCGTGTAAGACGCCGCGTCGCCGAGCAGCCAGACGATCGCTTCCGCGATCTCCTGTGCTTCGCCGGCGCGGCCGAGCGGCGTCTGCGCGCCGAGGCGTGCCGCGCGGCCCGGCTGGCCGCCGCTCGCGTGGATTTCCGTCTCGATCACGCCGGGGCGCACCGCGTTGACGCGTACGCCGTGCGGGCCGAGTTCCTTCGCGAGGCCGATCGTCAGCGAATCGACCGCGCCCTTCGAGCCCGCGTAGTCGACGTACTCGTTCGGCGAGCCGAGCCGGGACGCGATCGACGACACGTTGACGATCGCGCCGCCGCGCCCGCCGCGATCGGTGGACAGCCGGCGCGCGGCTTCGCGCGCGCACAGGTAGGCGCCGAGCACGTTGGTGTCGAACATCCGCCGCAGCCGTTCGACCGGCATGTCGGCGAGCGGCAGCGACGGCGCGACGATCCCCGCATTGTTGACGAGCGCGTCGAGGCGACCGAACGCGGTCGCGACCGTATCGAACATCGCGATGACGTCCGCTTCGTTCGCGACGTCGCCGGCGACGACGCACGCGCGGGCGCCCGCGTCGCGAACGGCTTGCGCGGTCAGTTCGGCGGCCGCCGCGTCGCGCGCGTAGTTGATGCCGACGTCCCAGCCGCGCCCGGCCGCGAGCACGGCGGTCGCGCGGCCGATGCCGCGGCTCGCGCCGGTGATGAGGACGGCCTTGCGCTCGGACGGTGCGGGCATCGCGTGCGGCTCCTGATGAACGTTACTTGGCCGCGTCGGTTGCCCATTTTTCCTGGGCGAGCGGCTGGTAGCGGCGCAGCTGTTCGATCAGCGCGACCGGTTCGGCGTCGATGCACAGTGCGTCGAAGTAGGCCGGGCGCATGAAGCCTTCGTCGACCGTATGGCGCAGCAGCGCGATCAACGGATCGTAGAACGAATCGATGTTGTACAGCGCGACGGGCTTGCGGTGATAACCGAGCTGCGCCCACGTATAGACCTCGAAGAATTCCTCGAGCGTGCCGGCGCCGCCGGGCATCGCGACGAACGCGTCGGACAGGTCGGCCATCATCTTCTTGCGGTGGTGCATGTCGGGTACGACGTGCAGCTCGGACAGCCCGGTATGGCCGACTTCCTTGTCGACGAGCAACTCGGGGATCACGCCGACCGCACGGCCGCCGGCCGCCATCACTTCATCGGCGATCACGCCCATCAAACCGACGCGGCCGCCGCCGTAGACGAGCGTGAGGCCCGCATTGACGAGCGCGCGGCCGAATGCGCGCGCGGCGTCCGCATAGACGGGCCGCACGCCGGACGACGAGCCGCAGTAAACACAGACTGCCTTCATTGTTTCGTATCCTTCGCGGCGGGCTTGGCGGCGACCGGGCTGCCCGCGGGGCGGGGCGAACCGTCGCGCGGCGGCAGGTAGTCGGTGAACTGGCGCTTGGGCAGCTTGCCGGAGACGAGATCGTCGAACAGCTGGCGCGAACGGCCGCGCAGGTACGGGGCCATGATCGAGATCACGTGCATGCTCACCTGGTGCAGCTCTTCGCGGATCGCGTCCTGGTCGTTGTACTTGCGCGGGTGCATCACGTACTGATACGACAGCCAGTACGTCGAGATCACCGCCATGTTGGTGGCGATGACTTCGATCTCGGCGGGCGTCGCGACCATTTCGGCGTCGGACACGAGCAGTTCGCACATCTCGTGCGCGAAGCGCACCTTGTGACTGATGATCTGCTTGAAGTGCGTCTCGAGCGTGCGGTTGCGCGCGAGCAGGTCGTTGAGGTCGCGATACAGGAACCGGTAGGTCCACATGAAATCGGCCATGTACTGCAGGTACGACCAGGTCTCGTCGATCGTCGGACGGTGATCTTCGGGGAAGCGCAGCCGCCGTTCGATCTGCTGCTCGAACTGCGCGAAGATGCTGTTGATGATGTCGTCCTTGTTGCGGAAATGGTAGTACAGGTTGCCTGGACTGATTTCCATTTCCTCGGCGATCGTCGTGGTCGTGACGTTCGGCTCGCCGATCTCGTTGAAGAGTTTCAACGACAACTCGAGAATCCGTTCGCGGGTGCGGCGGGGAGGTTTCGCTTCCATGTCGTCCGGCCCTGTGTGTGCCGGACTGGCGGGCGCTGCAATCGATGCTGCGGGATTCGTCCGGCGCGGGTTGCTGTTCTAAGTCTGGCGGACGATTATAAACCGCGGTTTCCTTGCATCGGGCGCATTTCGTGATCGCGATGCGTTCCACGCATGGTGCGCCGCCGCACGCGGGCGGCGTCGCGGGGGTTGCTAGAAGCCGAGCCAGCGGGCGATCACCGGCCCGAGCACGAAGCCCCACGTCGTCACGCACGCGAACAGCGCGACCGTGACCGCCGCGCTGCCGAGATCCTTCGCGCGCTTCGACAATTCGTGGCGCTCGAGCGAGATGCGGTCGATCGCAGCCTCGACGCTCGAGTTCAGCAGCTCGACGATCAGCACGAGCAGCACCGACGCGATCAGCAGCGCGCGCGATGCGGCGGGGACCGGTGAGAACGCACCGATCGGCAGCATCAGCGCGGCGAGCGTGAGCTCCTGGCGAAACGCGCTCTCCTCGCGGATCGCGACGCGAAACCCGTTCAGCGAATGCTTGAGCGCGTACCACGCGCGCGTGATGCCGCGGTGGCGCTTGTACGGGTTCGGCGGCAGCGGCGCCAGGCGATCGTCGGGGCCGAGCGGTTCGTGCGGGTGCACGTCCGCGTCGGCGTGCGGCTCTTCTTCGTCGAACGGACGATGCAGTGGCGCCGTGATGGCAGGGGACGGGGTCTTGTCGTTCAGGTCTCGTTTCAAACGGCGGCACCTTCGGCGGGCGAGTACGCAGTCTTCGGCAGCGGCTTCAGATGCGACGCGAACTGCTCGGACGCCGCGCGCCACGAGAAGCGTTCGGCCCACGCGCGGGCCGTTTCGCGTTCGATCTTCAGCGCCTCCAGGCAGGCTTCCTGCAGGTCTTCGTGCATCGCGCCGGCATCGCCCCCGCCGAGCACGTCGATCGGGCCCGTGACGGGGTAGGCGGCGACCGGCGTGCCGCACGCGAGCGCCTCCAGCAGCACGAGGCCGAACGTGTCGGTGCGACTCGGGAACACGAACACGTCGGCCGCAGCATACACCTTGGCGAGCTCGGCTTGCGACAGTACGCCAAGATAGTTCGCTTCCGGGTAGCGCGACTTCAGCTCGGCGAGCGCCGGACCTTCGCCCGCGACCCACTTCGAGCCGGGCAGGTCGAGGCGCAGGAATGCCTCGACGTTCTTCTCGATCGCGACGCGGCCCACGTACAGGAAGATCGGCCGGGCAGTGTTGAGCACCTTCGACTCCATCGGCCGGAAGATGTCGAGATCGACGCCGCGCGTCCACAGCACGACGTTCGTGAAGCCGAACTTCTCGAGGTCCTGCTTCACGACCGGGGTCGGCGCCATCACCGCGAGCGACGGCCCGTGGAACCAGTGCAGGAACTTGTAGGTCGCCGACAGCGGAATCCCGAAGCGCGCCTGCACGTATTCCGGAAAGCGCGTGTGATACGCGGTCGTGTACGGCAGCTTGCGCGCGCGCGCATAGCGTCGCGCGGCGAGGCCGAGCGGGCCTTCGGTCGCGATGTGCAGCGCATCGGGTGCGAACGCATCGATCCGCGCGCGCAGCTTGCGGTACGGCAGGATCGACAGGCGGATCTCGGGGTAGGTCGGGCAGGGCACCGTGCGGAATTCCAGCGGCGTCAGCATTTCGACCCGGTGGCCGAGCGCGGTGAGTTCGCGGGTGGTGCTCTTCAGCGTGCGCACGACGCCGTTGACCTGCGGTTCCCACGCGTCGGTGACGATCATGATCTTCATCGCGGCATGTGTCCTGTAAGTGGAGTTGTGTCAGGCAGTGGCCTTGGCCTTGCGCGACGGGGCAGCGGACGGCGCGGTGCGCATCGCCGTCCAGTAGACGACCTTCAGTTCGCCTTCCATCGTCTCGACGAGCGCGGACAGGCTCTCGACCCAGTCGCCGTCGTTGCAGTACAGCACGCCGTCGATGTCGCGGATCTCCGCCTTGTGGATGTGCCCGCACACGACGCCGTCGCAGCCGCGGCGGCGCGCCTCGTCGGTCATCACGGTCTCGAACTGCGAGATGAAGTTCACCGCGTTCTTCACCTGGTGCTTCAGGTACTGTGACAGCGACCAGTACTGGAACCCGAGCCGGCTGCGGATCCGGTTGAACCAGCGGTTCAGCACGAGGATCAGCGTGTAGAGCGTGTCGCCGAGATACGCGAGCCATTTCGCGTGCTGGATCACGCCGTCGAACAGGTCGCCGTGCACGATCCACAAACGTTTGCCGGCGAGCGTCGTGTGGAACGCCTCGCCGCGCACCTGGATGTCGCCGAATGCGAGGTCGCAGAACTGCCGCGCGCCTTCGTCGTGGTTGCCCGGGATGTAGACGACCTGCGTGCCCTTGCGCGCCTTGCGCAGTACCTTCTGCACGACGTCGTTGTGCGCCTGCGGCCAGTACCAGCCCTTCTTCAGCTGCCAGCCGTCGATGATGTCGCCGACGAGGTACAGGTATTCCGAATCGTTGTGGCGCAGGAAATCGAGCAGGTACGGCGCCTGGCAGCCGCTCGAGCCGAGATGGATGTCGGACAGCCAGATCGTGCGGTAGCGATGCGTGGACGGCTCGGGGTCGTCGCGCTGCGTGACGTGTGCGGCCGCCGGTTCGTGCGGCGAAAGGGCATCGGTTGCGGCCGAGCCGGACAGGAAGGCGGTGACGGCGCGGGCGCCGAGCGGTTGACGGAACAGGGAGGTCGCGGACGTTTTCTGGCCCATGCATGACTCGCGCCGGTTGACATTACCGGCATTGCGCCATGCGCGCGTGACCATGCCGTGACAGTCACGAGACGTTCTTATTACTGTCGTCGCGGCGTATTTAGCAGTGAATGTGGCGGTGTTGCGTAATCTGCCGAACCGACCGGCCTGCCGTTACCGTGCACGCCTCGCGGGGCGGGCGTGCGGGCGGTTTCGAGTGATTTTGTCTGATGAATGCGCGGATACGCGGAGCCGTCCCGCGATCACGCGAACCGCGCGGTCAGCGCGGAATCGCGACGACGCGCGTGCGGGCGATGCGGTCGTGCGGAAACTGGCGATCGCTATGCAGGCGGGCGGCGCCGGCCCATACGACGATCCATGCGGCGGCGAGCGCGAGCGTGACGGGCACCGACAGGCCGAGGAGCGGATGCAGTGCGAGCGGCGGCAGGAACCACAGCCAGCCGAACGCGTAGCGGACGAGCGCGTGGCCGGCGTTCAGCGGCCGGCCGCTCGACGACTCGAGCCGCAGCCGCCAGGTCTTCATCGGCAGCGTCTGGCCGCCATGGGTCCAGAACCAGACGAAGTACGCGCCGACGACGAGTGCGATCCACGCGGCGAGCAGGTTGTGATGGACGAGGCCGTTGCGCTGCTGCGTCGCGAGGCTGAAGGCGAGGGCGGCGAAGAATACGACGCCGAACAGCAGCACGGCTTCGTACAGCATCGCCGCGAGGCGCCGCCGCACGGACGGCGCGGCGGCGACGGCCCGGGCCTCGGGTGCGGGGGCGCTTGCCACGGCGGGTCAGGAACCCTTGAACATCGACGGCGCGTCGGCCGGCGACACGGGCGTGACGGTCGCGGGTGCGGGGGCGGTGCCGGACGTGGCCGATGCGGTCACCGGCGGCGCGCCGGCGCCGACCGATGCGGGCGCCGGTGCCGCAACAGGGTTGCTCGCCGGATGTTCGTGCGAATTGACGAGGCGGCGCACGTCGCGGTCGGCGACGGTCGGCGGCGCGCTGACGACGCTCGGCCGGCGCCGGCGCTCGGTCGCGGCGAGGCGCTGCTTCTGTTCTTCGGGCAGTTGCTGGTAGGCCTTCCATGCGCGCTCGCGCGCCTGCGCGGAAAGCTCCTTCGCGCTCTGGTAATTCTCGCGCGCGACGCGGCGCTGCTCGGGCGTCATCCGCGCCCACTCGGACATCCTGTCCTGCAGGTGCTTCTGCTCATCGGGCGTCAATTTCGCGAAACGGGACGCGATCTTCAGCCATTTGCGCTTGCGCGCATCGCTGAAGCCATCCCACTGATCGGCGAACGGCGCGAGTGCCGCGCGTTGCGCGGGCGTCAGGCGCGCCCACGACAGCGGGCCGTTGGCGGCCGGCAGCGGCAGGGGCAGCGGGGCGAGTTCGGTGGTCAGGCCGGCCGCGGCCGAGGTCGGCGCGGGCGCGCTGCTGGCCGCGGCGGAGACCGTCGCGGGGGGCGGGTTGAATCGGGAATAGGTGGCGACGTAGGAAATGGCGATCGCGATCACGCATCCGAAAAATACGGCCAGGCCGCGTTTCTGACTCACCCGTGCGATCCCCTCGTTATTGTCTGTTTGTTAGCGTGTGTGCGAAAGATACGCGTTGAACCCGTGATCGAGATACGCGTTGAGCGGCAGGTCGTCGCTGAGCATCGCCGCGTCGATGTCGGCGAGTTCGGCGGTGCGCTGCATGTCTTCCCAGTACGCGATGCCGACGAGTCCCGCGAGCAGCAGCGCGAGCGGCCACGCGCGCAGCAGGCGGCGCGCGAACGACGTCTGCGGACGGCTCGCGGGCGGCGTGCCGTATGCGGCGGCGGCACCGGCGAAGGCGGGCACGAACACCGGCGCGGTGGCGGCTTCCGGCTTCTTGCGCGCGAGCGCGGCCCGGCGCGCGACGGCCAGACGATCGGTGGTCGCGGCAGGCAGCGCCGCGGCACGTTCGTCCAGTGCGCGGCGGACCTTCAGCGCGAATTCGTGTTCTCGATTTACGGGAGCGGAGCTCATAGCGTGATTCCTTTGGCCTTGAGCGCTTGCGCCAGGGCATGGGTGGCTCGCGAGCAGTGCGTCTTGACGCTGCCTTCGGAGCACCCCATTGCGGCGGCAGTCTCGGCGACATCCATATCTTCCCAATAACGCATCAGGAACGCTTCCCGTTGACGCGTCGGAAGTTTCTGGATTTCTTCGTCGATCAGGGCCAGAACCTGCTCCCGCTCGAGGCGGTGCTCGGTGCTCTCGACACCTGCATTGTCGTCCGCTGACTCGAGCGTTTCCAGCGGATCGAAGTCCTCGTCGTCCGTATTGTTGAGCGACGAGAACAGCGTGACCCAGGTATTGCGGACCTTCTGCCGGCGGAACCAGTCGTGGATCGCGTTCTGCAGGATCCGCTGGAACAGCAGCGGCAGTTCGGCCGCCGGCCGGTCGCCGTATTTCTCCGCCAGCTTGATCATCGCGTCCTGCACGATGTCGAGCGACGCATCGTCGTCACGCACGGCGTACGCAGCCTGCTTGAACGCGCGCCTTTCGACGCCCGCCAGAAAGTCGGCGAGTTCCTTGTCTGATGCCATTCCGTAAAGGTATGCGCTGCGGACTGCGGCGTGTGAAAGGTCGAAAAATTTCGTAAAACCCGCGGATGCTAACAAATTTTCGCGCGACTTGGCACCGGTTGCGGCTCGCCCCGTTGCATGCGAGCCGCGTCCGCGGCCCGCCGGGCGGGGCGCATGATGCGCTGCGGGATATTTTGCTTGACGACCCAATCATGACCCGCTATCGTCAGCGATTCGCAACATGAAGTGATGGTCTCATTTGAGGCTGGCCCAAGAAGCCCGCCCTTCAAACTGGACGCGCCGCTTGAACCCGAGCCACAAGCCCGGCAGAGAGCACCCGATCAATTTTTTGCCGAAAATTCGAAAGGTCAAAATGAACATGCCCAGCGCGGAATTCTCCACGTCGGAACCCCTTTCCCCTCCCGATAGCGACTCCATCGGCGCCACCGTGCTCATGAAGGCACTGGCCGACGAGAACGTCGAATTCATCTGGGGCTACCCCGGCGGCTCGGTACTCTACATCTACGACGAGCTTTACAAGCAGGACAAGATTCAGCACGTGCTGGTGCGCCACGAACAGGCGGCCGTGCACGCAGCCGATGCATATGCGCGTTCCACCGGCAATGTCGGCGTCTGTCTCGTGACGTCCGGCCCCGGTGTCACCAATGCGGTGACCGGCATCGCGACGGCCTACATGGATTCGATCCCGATGGTCGTGATCAGCGGCCAGGTGCCGACTGCCGCGATCGGCCAGGACGCGTTCCAGGAATGCGATACGGTCGGCATCACGCGTCCGTGCGTGAAGCACAACTTCCTCGTGAAGGACGTGCGCGACCTCGCGGAAACCGTCAAGAAGGCGTTCTACATCGCCCGCACCGGCCGTCCGGGCCCGGTGCTGATCGACATCCCGAAGGACATCTCGAAGACGCCGTGCCAGTACGAGCCGGTCAAGAGCGTGTCGCTGCGCTCGTACAACCCCGTCACGAAGGGCCATTCGGGCCAGATCCGCAAGGCCGTGTCGCTGCTGCTGTCGGCGAAGCGTCCCTATATCTACACGGGCGGCGGCATCATCCTCGCCGATGCGGCACGCGAACTGAACCAGTTCGCCGACCTGCTCGGCTACCCGGTCACGAACACGCTGATGGGCCTCGGCGGCTATCGCGCGTCGGACAAGAAATTCCTCGGCATGCTCGGCATGCACGGCACCTACGAAGCGAACATGGCGATGCAGCACTGTGACGTGCTGATCGCGATCGGCGCGCGCTTCGACGACCGCGTGATCGGCGACCCGGCGCACTTCGCGTCGCGTCCGCGCAAGATCATCCACATCGACATCGACCCATCGTCGATCTCGAAGCGCGTGAAGGTCGACATCCCGATCGTCGGCGACGTGAAGGAGGTGCTGAAGGAACTGATCGAGCAGTTGCAGACGGCCGAGCACGGTCCCGACACCGACGCGCTCGCGCAATGGTGGAAGGACATCGAAAGCTGGCGCGCGAAAGACTGCCTGAAGTTCGACCGCGACAGCGAGATCATCAAGCCGCAGTACGTGGTCGAGAAGGCGTGGGAGCTGACGGACGGCAACGCGTTCGTGTGCTCGGACGTCGGCCAGCACCAGATGTGGGCCGCGCAGTTCTACCGTTTCAACAAGCCGCGTCGCTGGATCAACTCCGGCGGCCTCGGCACGATGGGCTTCGGCCTGCCGGCAGCGATGGGCGTCAAGATGGCGCACCCGGACGACGACGTGCTGTGCATCACGGGCGAAGGCTCGATCCAGATGTGCATCCAGGAACTGTCGACCTGCCTGCAGTACGACACGCCCGTGAAGATCATTTCGCTGAACAACCGCTATCTGGGCATGGTCCGCCAGTGGCAGCAGATCGAATACAGCAAGCGCTATTCGCATTCGTACATGGATGCGCTGCCCGATTTCGTGAAGCTCGCCGAAGCGTACGGCCATGTCGGCATGCGGATCGAAAAGACCTCGGATGTGGAGCCGGCGCTGAAGGAAGCGCTGCGCCTGAAGGACCGCACCGTGTTTCTCGACTTCCAGACCGATCCGACCGAAAACGTCTGGCCGATGGTACAGGCCGGCAAAGGCATCACCGAGATGCTGCTCGGATCGGAAGATCTGTAACGGCGCGACGCGCGTCCAGGCCGGGAGCGGCCGCCTTCACGAAGGGCGGTGCGGCACCGGGCGGCGCGCGGCGCGAGTGAATCGACACGGACACATTCTGGAAGAAGCGAACATGAGACACATCATTTCCGTCCTGCTGGAAAACGAACCGGGCGCGCTGTCGCGCGTGGTCGGTCTGTTTTCCGCACGCGGCTACAACATCGAAACCTTGACGGTGGCGCCGACCGAAGACCAATCGCTGTCGCGGCTCACCATCGTTTCCATTGGCTCCGACGACGTGATCGAACAGATCACGAAGCATCTGAACCGCCTGATCGAGGTGGTGAAAGTGGTGGACCTGACCGACGGTGCACACATCGAACGCGAGCTGATGCTGATCAAGGTACGTGCAGTGGGCAAGGAGCGCGAAGAAATGAAGCGGATGTCGGACATTTTCCGCGGCCGCATCATCGACGTGACCGAAAAGACCTACACGATCGAATTGACGGGCGCGAGCGACAAGCTCGACGCATTCATCCAGGGGCTGGACGCCACCGCGATCCTAGAGACCGTGCGTACCGGCAGCTCCGGCATCGGACGCGGCGAGCGCATCCTGAAGGTGTGATGCCGAAATTGCCAAAGAGGCACGCCGGGTGCGCCGTCATGTCCCGGCCCGCAGTACTCCATCTGAACGAATTGTTGAATTTTTGAATTAGCGAAGGAACCATCATGAACGTTTTCTACGACAAAGACGCTGACCTCTCCCTCATCAAGGGCAAGCAAGTCACGATCATCGGCTACGGCTCGCAAGGCCATGCACACGCACTGAACCTGAAGGACAGCGGCGTGAACGTGACGGTCGGCCTTCGCAAGGACGGCGCGTCGTGGAGCAAGGCTGAAAACGCAGGCCTCGCGGTCAAGGAAGTCGCGGAAGCGGTGAAGGGCGCGGACGTCGTCATGATGCTGCTGCCGGACGAGCAGATCGCCGACGTGTACGCGAAGGAAGTGCACGCGAACATCAAGCAGGGCGCGGCGCTGGCATTCGCGCACGGCTTCAACGTCCACTACGGCCAGGTGATCCCGCGCGCCGACCTCGACGTGATCATGATCGCGCCGAAGGCTCCGGGCCACACCGTGCGCGGCACGTACTCGCAAGGCGGCGGCGTGCCGCACCTGATCGCGGTTGCGCAGAACAAGTCGGGCGCGGCACGCGACATCGCGCTGTCGTACGCGGCAGCGAACGGCGGCGGCCGTGCCGGCATCATCGAGACGAACTTCCGTGAAGAGACCGAAACCGACCTGTTCGGCGAGCAGGCCGTGCTGTGCGGCGGTACCGTCGAGCTGATCAAGGCAGGTTTCGAGACGCTGGTCGAAGCCGGCTACGCGCCGGAAATGGCGTACTTCGAGTGCCTGCACGAACTGAAGCTGATCGTCGACCTGATCTACGAAGGCGGCATCGCGAACATGAACTACTCGATCTCGAACAACGCCGAGTACGGCGAGTACGTGACGGGCCCGCGCGTCGTCACGGAAGAGACGAAGAAGGCGATGAAGCAGTGCCTGACCGACATCCAGACGGGCGAGTACGCCAAGAGCTTCATCCTCGAGAACAAGGCAGGCGCCCCGACGCTGCAGTCGCGCCGCCGCCTGACGGCCGAGCACCAGATCGAGCAGGTCGGTGCGAAGCTGCGCGCGATGATGCCGTGGATCGCGAAGAACAAGCTCGTCGACCAGACGAAGAACTAAGCACGCGTGCTGCTCCGGCCCTTCGAGTGGAGGGTCGGTTTCAAAAAGCCGTCCGAAGGCAGCAGTGCCCCGGGCGGCTTTTGCTATCCTACGGGCTTTGGTGCGACACGCACGCTCGTGTCCGGGCAGTCCCAACGTAAGGGACATCGACTAGCGGTGTTAAGGAGGCGTCAGTACGAGCCTTACCAGCCGCGAAAAGTGCAATGTGGGCCTCACGAAGCCCGGCAGCCTTTGCACTTCTGGTAACGAGACGAACCCGGTATGGGTATGCCGGGTATCGCCATAGGCGATGTCCGGTGTGCTGAACTACGCCGGACTTCGCATTGCATTGACCTGATTACCGTCAGGTTCCGCCCAGTCAGCGGCTTCATCTCCGCTGACCAAGCGGAGTGGAGTATGCAAATCCCGCGCCCTCGGGCTACGGATTCGTTGCGCGATACGAGCGATAGCTCGGTGTGTCATTGTTCGGCCTCACCAGCAGCAAAGGTGAGTGAAGGGAACCTGCTGTACGACCAGCAGTAGCCTAGGAAGACATGCGTCACTGGTAACGGTGGGGTGTGAAGCTCTTCTGACAATGTAGCCTCCGGAAGTTTCGGGCACGCATGAGTCGCGAGACACGTGCGTGGAGACTCCCAGCAGCGATGGGGTCAAGGAGCTAGGCTGACCGACATGGTTAACGTAAGTGAACTGCTGATAAACCTCGTAAGTAGTGGAAGTGCCTAAGCTGCTGTCAGGCATGAACCAAAAGGTGTGCGGTCGGATAACCCGTTCAAAGCTCGGGTTACGTCGTCGCTGGACCGCCGGGGGAGAGGCAGAACCTAAATCGGTCGTGTGACATGCCGGGAACGTGGTAAGCCCGTATTGCTGCCAACGCGTGAGTGTTGGCAGGCGAACCGTGAGGAACGCTGTTGGCAGTGCGGGTATGGGAGGACGGAGAAAGCGAACGCCGGGCTGTAATGGTCCGGATAGAGGTTGAGACATCACCTCACGCGAAAGCGGGCAGACTTCCGTCTGGTCTACCGTCGCAAGACGGCTGACTAACCCTCAAGCTGAAACTGTGATTGCTGGTGGCTTCTTAGCCATCAGTGTTGTTCTTTTCCCTTGTGGGAGCAAAACGCTCCCACAAGGGGCGTGTTGCTTTCCGCGAAGGGATTCACTTCTTTGAGCAGGAGAGCAGCATGAGAGTATCTGCCCGTGAGGGTGGGTCTGCGCTCTCCCACGCGCCGGATCACTGGCACGACGTCGATTGGCGTCGCGTGGAACGGAACGTGAGAGGGATGCAGATTCGAATTGCGAAGGCAACGCGGGAAGGTGACGGGCGCAGGGTGAAAGCCCTGCAACGGATGCTGACCCGCACGTTGTCCGCGAAGTTGTACGCGGTACGACGTGTTACGCAAAACCAAGGTGCGCGAACGGCTGGAGTCGATCGCGAACTATGGGACACGCCTGAGAGCCGATGGGAAGCTGTCGGCAAGTTGAAGCGGCGCGGATACAAGCCTCTGCCATTACGGAGAGTCTTTATCCCCAAGGCCAATGGGAAGTTACGCCCTCTGGGCATACCGACCATGCGGGACAGGGCGATGCAAGCCCTGTACTTGCTGGCTCTTGAGCCGGTGTCGGAATCGACGAGCGACCCGAACTCATATGGGTTTCGGATCAACCGCTCGACGGCTGACGCTATGTCGCAGTTGTTTGTCTCTCTGTCTCAGAAGGCTTCGGCCCAATGGGTCCTAGAGGCGGACATCAAAGGTTGCTTCGACTACATCAACCATGACTGGCTGGTGAACCATGTCCCGATGGACAAGGAGATCCTCCGGAAGTGGTTGAAGGCTGGCCTGATTTACAAGGGGCAGCTACAGGCGACTGAGGCCGGTACGCCACAGGGAGGCATCATTTCCCCGACGCTGGCCAACGTGACGCTGAACGGGTTGGAGCGTGAACTGATCGAGCACTTGCGTGCGAGATTCGGGATCGCGAAGGCCAAGAAGTTGAAAGTGAATGCAGTGCGGTACGCAGACGACTTCGTGATCACCGGTGACTCGCAAGAGATACTGGCGAGCGAGGTCAAGCCTTGGGTTGAGGCATTCCTTGCGCAGCGAGGACTGCAACTTTCCGAGGAGAAGACGCGCATCGTGCACATTGACGAAGGCTTCGATTTCCTTGGGTGGAATTTCCGGAAGTACTCGGGAACGCTACTCATCAAGCCGAGCAAGAAGAACGTGCAGACGTTCTATCGCAAGGTTGCGGAAACGATCGGCGGCAACAAGGCGGCAAAGCAGTCGGACTTGATTCGATTGCTGAGTCCGATGCTACGAGGGTGGGCGCAGTATCACCGCCCCGTGGTGGCAAAGCAGGCGTACAGCCGCATGGAGTCTTTGGTCTTTCAGAGGCTCTGGCGGTGGGCGAGGAGGCGGCATCCGAAGAAGAGGGTTGACTGGGTGAGAAAGAAATATTTCCACACGGTTGGAACTCGACACTGGGTATTCGCTGTCCGAGCGGTTCGCGAAGACGGTAGTCAGGGGCTGAATGAGCTGTACCACCTCAGTGGTACGGAAATCAAACGGCACAAGAAGATCAAGGGCGGCTACAACCCCTTTGATCCGGAGTGGGAGCAGTACGGCGAGCTATTGCGGCAGGAGCGAATGGGAGACACCATGCGCTACCGAAAACAATGGGCGAGCCTGTACATGTCGCAGGGCGGGTTGTGCGCGCACTGTGGCAGTGCCCTATCGGACGAGACGGGATGGCATGACCATCATCTGGAATACCGGATGCATGGCGGCACCGATGCTCTGTCCAACCGGGTTTTGCTTCACCCCGACTGTCACCGGCAGGTGCACGCCGGTAAAATTGCGGTAACTAAGCCGGTCCGACCCTAGGTCGGACTTTGATCTACATGTAGGCTCGAGCCGTATGCGGGGAAACTCGCACGTACGGTTCCTAGGGGGCCCCTTCTCCGCAAGGAGAGGGGGCTACCCTACCAATTCACCGAACACCGAACGAACCCATGAACTATCCTCATCCGATCATCGCGCGCGAAGGCTGGCCGTTCATCGCGATTGCAGCCGTCATCGCGTTGTTGATCCACGCCGTCGGGGGCTTCGGCTTCGCGTGGCCGTTCTGGCTGCTGCTCGTCTTCGTCGTCCAGTTCTTCCGCGATCCGCAGCGCCCGATCCCGGCGCAGCCGAATGCGGTGCTGTGCCCGGCCGACGGCCGCATCGTCGCGGTCGAGACCACGCAGGATCCGTACGCGAACCGCGAAGCGCTGAAGATCAGCGTGTTCATGAATGTCTTCAACGTTCACTCGCAGCGTTCGCCGGTCGACGGCGCGATCTCCAAGGTCGAGTACTTCCCGGGCGCGTTCCTGAACGCGGCGATCGACAAGGCGTCGACCGAGAACGAGCGCAATGCGGTCGTGATCCAGACGGCGAGCGGCAAGACCGTCACCGCCGTGCAGATCGCCGGCCTCGTCGCCCGCCGGATCCTCTGCTACGTGCGCGCCGGCGAGCCGCTGTCGCGCGGCCAGCGCTACGGGTTCATCCGCTTCGGTTCGCGCGTCGACGTGTATCTGCCGCTCGGCAGCCGCGCGAAGGTGTCGATCGGCGAGAAGGTCTACGCGTCGTCGACGATCCTCGCCGAGCTCGAACAGTAAGCGGCGGGGCGCACGATGGCCGCATTCAAACCGCGTCGGCCGCGTAACGGCTCCGGCCAGACGCCACGTCCGTTCCGCCGCAACAAGGGAATGGCGCCCGATCCCGCGCCGCTCGAGAGCCGCCGCGCCGCGCGCCAGCGGTTCCTGAAGACGCGTGGCATCTACCTGCTGCCGAACGCATTCACGACCGCCGCGCTGTTCTGCGGCTTCTTTGCGGTCGTGCAGGCGATGAACGTGCGCTTCGAGATCGCCGCGATCGCGATCTTCGTCGCGATGGTGCTCGACGGGATGGACGGGCGCGTCGCGCGCATGACGCATACGCAAAGCGCGTTCGGCGAACAGTTCGACAGCCTGTCGGACATGGTGTCGTTCGGCGTCGCGCCCGCGCTCGTGATGTACGAGTGGGTGCTGAAGGATCTCGGCCGCTGGGGCTGGCTCGCCGCGTTCGTCTATTGCTCGGGCGCCGCGCTGCGTCTCGCGCGCTTCAACACGAACATCGGCAGCGTCGACAAGCGCTTCTTCCAGGGGCTGCCGAGCCCGGCCGCCGCCGCGCTGATCGCCGGCTTCGTCTGGCTCGCGACCGACAACCGCGTGCCGATGAAGCTCGGCTGGCTGCCGTGGGTCGCGTTCGCACTGACGATCTATGCGGGCGTGACGATGGTGTCGAACGCGCCGTTCTACAGCGGCAAGGCGCTCGACGTGCGGCACCGCGTGCCGTTCGCGGCGATCCTGCTGGTCGTCGTCGCGTTCGTGCTCGTGTCGTCCGATCCGCCGCTGATGCTGTTCTGCCTGTTCGTGCTGTACGGGCTGTCCGGCTACGTGTTCTGGGCCTACATGGCCGTGCGCGGACGGGCGAATCCCGCGCGCTCGTCGCAACGCGACCACTGACGCGCAACCTGTCCGGAAACGGCGGCCTCGGAGATGATTCCGGGCCGCCGTTTTCATTTGCCCCTTTTTCGTGCGTCGGAGCCCGGTATCCCGGGTGCCGTCCGATTGCGCACCCGACGGAATGTCGCTATAGTCTTCGGCATGACTGCATTTCCCCGCCTCTCCCTCCTTCTAGCCGGTGCGCCGCTACGCGCGCTAGCTTTGGCGCGCCTGCCGCGCTGACCGTTCTCGCCCTCCGTCAAGCCTCGTCTGTTGTTGAGCGTCGCCAGCGGTGGCGCGATCTCATTACGTTCGATTCCCGTATAAAGAGCCCTGGAGCCCCCCATGACAGACAAGCTGATCATTTTCGATACGACGTTGCGTGACGGTGAACAATCGCCCGGCGCGTCGATGACGAAGGAAGAGAAAATCCGCATCGCGAAGCATCTCGAGCGGATGAAGGTCGACGTGATCGAGGCCGGTTTCGCGGCCAGCTCGAACGGCGACTTCGACGCGATCCACACGATCGCCGGTCTCGTGAAGGACAGCACGATCTGCTCGCTGGCGCGCGCCAACGACAAGGACATCCAGCGTGCGGCCGACGCGCTGAAGCCGGCCAACAGCTCGCGGATCCACACGTTCATCGCGACGTCGCCGCTGCACATGGAAAAGAAGCTGCGCATGACGCCGGACCAGGTGTTCGAGCAGGCGCGCCTCGCGGTGCGCTTCGCGCGCAAGTTCACCGACAACGTCGAATTCTCGCCGGAAGACGGCAGCCGTTCGGATCTCGACTTCCTGTGCCGCGTGCTGGAAGCGGTGATCGCCGAGGGGGCGACGACGATCAACATCGCCGACACGGTCGGCTACGGCGTGCCGGAGCTCTACGGCAACCTCGTGAAGACGCTGCGCGAACGCATTCCGAACTCGGACAAGGCGATCTTCTCCGTGCATTGCCACAACGATCTCGGGATGGCGGTGGCCAACTCGCTCGCCGGCGTGAAGATCGGCGGCGCGCGCCAGGTCGAGTGCACGATCAACGGTCTCGGCGAGCGCGCGGGCAACACGTCGCTCGAGGAAATCGTGATGGCCGTGAAGACCCGCAAGGACTACTTCGGCCTCGACGTCGGCATCGACACGACGCAGATCGTGCCGACCTCGAAGCTCGTGTCGCAGATCACCGGTTTCGTCGTGCAGCCGAACAAGGCGGTGGTCGGCGCCAACGCGTTCGCGCACGCGTCGGGCATCCACCAGGACGGCGTGCTGAAGGCGCGCGACACCTACGAAATCATGCGCGCGGAAGACGTGGGCTGGACCGCGAACAAGATCGTGCTCGGCAAGCTGTCGGGCCGCAACGCGTTCAAGCAGCGCCTGCAGGAGCTCGGCGTGTCGCTCGACAGCGAAGCCGAACTGAACGCCGCGTTCATGCGCTTCAAGGACCTCGCCGACCGCAAGGCCGAGATCTTCGACGAAGACATCATCGCGATCGTCTCGGAAGAATCGGCGCTCGCGCACGAGCAGGAGCACTTCAAGTTCGTGTCGCTGTCGCAGCGTTCGGAGACGGGCGAGCAGCCACAGGCGAAGATCGTGTTCGCGGTCGAAGGCAAGGAAGTGACCGGCGAGGCACGCGGCAACGGGCCGGTCGACGCGACGTTCAATGCGATCGAGGGTGAAGTCGGCAGCGGTTCCGAACTGCTGCTGTACTCGGTGAACGCGATCACGACCGGCACGCAGGCGCAGGGCGAAGTGACGGTCCGGCTGTCGAAGAGCGGGCGGATCGTCAACGGTGTCGGCACCGATCCGGACATCGTCGCCGCGTCCGCGAAGGCGTACATCTCGGCGCTGAACAAGCTGCATTCGAAGGACGACAAGGTCAACCCGCAGCGCGCGTAAGCGCTGCGCGTCGAGCGCCCGAAGCACACGAAACGCCCCGAGCGGCCTCGCGCCGCGCGGGGCGTTTTTCATGCGCCGCTCATTCGGCGGCCGGCGCGCGGAACGACCAGCGGCGCGCGGCCGGGCGGGGCGCCGGGCTGCGGCGGCGGAATTCGACCGCGATCCCGCGCCGCGGCGCATCGGCGATGAACGCGTCGAGCAGTTCGAGCACGTCGTGGTCGATGTAGTCGGCGCGCGTCGCGTCGATGATCACGGCCGCGCGGTCCGGAATGTGCCGCAGGTGATGCTTGACCTGCACCTTGCCGAGGAACGACACGTCCTTGCGGAACGACAGCAGGAAGTGGTCGTCGTGCTGCGCGAGCGTGACGGGGCTCTTCAGGTTCGCCACCGCGACCGCCAGCACGCTGCAGGCGAGGCCGAGCGCGATGCCGAACAGCAGGTCGACCGCCAGCACGCCCGCGATCGTCGCGGCGAACGGCACGAACGCGGCCGGGCCCTGCTTCAGCACCGAGCGGAACAGCGCCGGTTTGGCGAGCTTGAAGCCGGTGTGGATCAGTATCGCCGCGAGGCTCGCGAGCGGGATCAGGTTGATCAGCCCGGTGAGCGCGAACACGCTGGCGAGCAGCAGGATCCCGTGCACGATCGCCGACATCCGGCTTTGGGCACCCGCGTTCACGTTGACCGAACTGCGCACGATCACCGACGTGATCGGCAGCCCGCCGACCGCGCCCGCGACGAGATTGCCGACACCCTGGGCCTTGAGTTCGCGGTCCGGCTGGGTCGGCCGGCGCTTCGGATCGATCTGTTCTACCGCCTCCAGGCTCAGCAGCGTCTCGAGGCTCGCGACGACCGCGAGCGTGATCGCGACGCGCCACACGTCCGGATTGACGAGTTGCGCGAAGTTCGGGCCGAGCTCGGCATGCTTCAGCGATGCCGCGAGCGCCGCGAACGATTCGAGCTCCGGCAGCGTGACGCGATGCGCGGCGCCCGGCGCGACCGACGGTGCAACGACGCCGAGCACCAGCGTCGCGCCGATGCCGAACACGACGACCGCGAGCGGCGCAGGCACCGCGCGTACCCAGCCGAAGCGCTTGAGCGCGGGCGTGTCCCACGCGACCAGCAGCGCGAGCGAGATGAGCGCGATGGCCGTTGCGGCCCAGGCGGTCGGCAGGCCGGGCCACGATGCAAACGATTGCGCGGCCGGCCCGCCGATGCCGAATGCGAACGGAATCTGCTTCACGACCAGCAGCAGGCCGATCGCCGCGAGCATGCCCTTGATGACGGGCGACGGTACGTACGCGGCGAAGCGGCCGGCGCGCAGCATGCCGAAGCCGAACTGCAGCACGCCGGACAGCAGCACCGCGAGCAGGAACGCGGAAAAACTGCCGAGTTGCGCGATCCCTTCGACGACGATCACGACGAGGCCGGCGGCCGGCCCGCTGACCGACAGTGACGAGCCGCTCAACAGCGCGACGATGATCCCGCCGACGATGCCGGACACGAGCCCGGCGAACGGCTCGACGCCGGACGCATTGGCGATGCCGAGACATAACGGCAGCGCGACGAGGAACACGACGATGCCGGCGACGATGTCGCGCGGCAGGGTGGACAGGCGGTCGTTCAGTTTCATGGTTGGGGTGATTTCATTGGCGTAGGGAGGGGCGGATCAGCCGAGAGCGACGGCCATGGCGGCATGCTCCGGTTCGGCTTCGGCCGGCGCTGTCGTGTAGCCGGAATCGAGTTCCTTCAGGCGGCCGTCGGCAAGCGAAAAGATCCAGCCGTGCACGAGCGGCGGCCGCTGCCGGCCATGCACGATCGGCGAAGCGCGCAGCAGCCGCACTTGTTCGAGCACGTTGAGTTCCGCGAGGCGGTCGGCGGCGGCCGTGTCGTCGAGTCCGTCGAGCGTGTCGCGATGGCGCCGTGCAAGCGCGCACAGCGGCGCGATGCGGCGCGCGACGTGCGGCAGGTCGGCCGGCGGCGGCAGCAGCGACGCGCGCACCCCGCCGCATCCGTAGTGGCCGCACACGATCACGTGGTCGACTTCGAGCACGCGCACGGCGTACTCGAGCACGCTCGCGGAATTGTCGTCGTCGGGATGGAACAGGTTCGCGATGTTGCGATGGACGAACAGCTCGCCGGGCACGCAGTGCGTGATGGTTTCGGCTGGCACCCGGCTGTCGGCGCAGCCGATCCACAGCACGCGCGGATTCTGGCCGCGCGCGAGTGCGTCGAAGAAACCGGGCGTGTGCTCGTGCGTCTCGCGGGCCCAGGCGATGTTGGCAACCAGCATGCTCTTGGGGCGATTCATGAGGACTCCTTTCTGATAAGGACAAACAAATACCGGACGAAGTGGAGCAATAGGATGCTTTCTAAATTGAAAGGTTCAATTTCATCCGATATTAGGGGTATGCCCTAACATCCGGTGCCAATGATACAAATTGTTTCAACTCGATCTGGCGAGGTGCACCGAATGCACCAATGCAACGCATGACATGTATCGTACATGCCTGTTTCCTCCTGGCGGCCGCGTGGCGCGGGGCTCACCGCGATGCTTTGGGCGCATATTCGATCGGAAAGGATTGCTGCTTCAATTCGAAATTAATCGAATATGACGGAAAAAATGAAATGGCCATTCACGCAGCAATTCGTGAATGGCCATTGTGAAAATTTCGCGTAAATGCGCAATCGATCCGATCAGAACAGATTGCGGCGGTCGGGATCGTGCAGCGGGTCCGGTGTTTTCTGCGTGGTGCGCAGGATGCCCTGCGGGTCGAAGTAGAAGCTGTACATCATGTACCAGACGTTGTCTTCGAGATAGCGGTAGGTCCATACCTCGCGCTTCATCAGCGGGAAGTAGGACGTCTCGACCGGGCGGCCGAAATTGACGAGCACGTCGGTCTTGGTCCACTTGCCGATATCCGCGCGATAGAACTCGCTCGGCTGCAGCACCTGGCGCACGTTGACGATCCGGTGGGCCGCGTCGACGTCGGCCGCGATGGTGATCTCGCCCATCGGCTGGGTCGGCCACATCAGGCGCTTGCCGCCGCCGGGCAGGTCGTAGATCTCGCGCGGCGGGCCCATGCGCGCGACGATCGCCGACTCGTCCTGGCCGGCCTGGTATTGCTGCCACGGTTGCGCACAGCCGGCGAGCAGCGCCGCCGCACAGGCGACCAGCACCGGCAGGCGCGCGGGAATGCGAATGCGCATGGGATCCTCCAGAACGCTCTAACCGTTCAGTTGTATCACGGACGGCGCGCGCCGGCGCATCGTGCCGAAAAAATCGGTGCGGATCGCCGGCCGGGTGTCGTCGGGCTATCGTTGCGCGCCGGGCTTGCGGCCGGCGCCGTCCGCGTCCTATGATCCGCGCTTCTCGGACGGGTTGAAGGGCAGGGAGCCGATGCAGCTGTGGAAACGGTACGCGCTCGCATGGAGCGCCGGGTGGATGCTGGCGTCGTCCGCGTTCGCGGCAGGCGAGCCGGTGCGGATCGCGCTGATCGAAGGGATGTCGGGCCCGTTCGCGAATGCGGGCGCGGCCGCCGAGCGCAACCTGCGCTTCGGCGTCGAGCGGGTCAACGCAGCGGGCGGCGTGAAGCTGCGTGACGGCGCGCACCCGCTCGAACTCGTCGTGCTCGACAGCAAGGGCAGCCCGGAGGAGGCGTTGGTGCAGTTGCGGGCGGCGGCGGACCGGCACATCGGTTTCGTCGCGCAGGGCAACAGCTCGGCGGTCGCGGCCGCGCTCGTCGCGGCGCTCGACAAGCTGAACGCGCGCAATCCGGACAGCCGGATGCTGTTCCTCAACTATTCGGCCGACGATCCGGCGCTGACCGGTGCGCGCTGCAGCTTCTGGCATTTCCGCTTCGACGCGCACGCGGGGATGCGGATGGCCGCGCTGGCGGACGTGATGGCGCGCGACCGCCCGCTGCGCAAGGTCTACCTGCTGAACCAGGACTACAGCTTCGGCCACGACGTCAGCGCGCTGGCGCGGCAGGCGCTGGCCGAGCGGCGCCCCGACGTGACGATCGCCGGCGACGAATTCCACCCGATCGGCCGCATCAAGGATTTCTCGCCGTACATCGCGAAGATCCGCGCAAGCGGCGCGGACGCCGTCGTGACCGGCAACTGGGGCAACGACCTCACGCTGCTCGTGAAGGCGGCGCGCGAGCAGGGGCTGAACGCGAAGTTCTATACGTTCTATGGCAACAGCCTCGGCGCGCCGGCCGCGCTCGGCGATGCGGGCGTCGGCCGGGTGGTCGCCGTCGCGGACTGGCATCCGAACGCGGGCGGCGCGCAATCGGACGGGTTCTACCGCGCGTACCGGACCCGTTTTCCCGCTGCCCCGGACGACTATCCGGTGCGACGCATGAGCCTGATGATCGAGATGCTCGCGGCGGCGATGAATCGCGCCGGCTCGTCCGACCCCGTCGCAGTGGCGCGCGCGCTCGAAGGGCTGTCGCTCGACGACGGCTTCCACGCGTCGTCGATGCGGGTGCAGGATCACCAGTTGATCCAGCCCCTTTATGTGATGGAAATGGACAAGGCCGGCACGCCGGGCGTGCGCTTCGACAACGAGGGCTCGGGATACGGTTTCCGGACCGTCCTCGCGGTGCCCGCGCAGCGCACGCAGATGCCGTCGACCTGCTCGATGACGCGCCCGTGACAGGAGGCGATGGAACGGCGTGCAGTTGTGCTACAATGCCCGCCGGTTGTAAGTCACGGCACGGCCATTCTTCCGTGTCCGCCTGTTAGTTAGCCAGTAGGAAACAAAGGAAATCTCATGTCTGTTGCAGATATCAAGAAGTCGGAAGTCGTTGCTCAGTTCGCCCGCGGTACCAACGACACGGGTTCGCCCGAAGTCCAGGTCGCACTGCTGACCGCACGTATCGTCGAACTGACGGGTCACTTCAAGACCCACGCGAAGGATCACCACAGCCGCCGCGGCCTGCTGCGCATGGTGAGCCGCCGCCGCAAGCTGCTCGACTACCTCAAGGGCAAGGATGCCGACCGTTACCGCGCGCTGATCGAGAAGCTGGGTCTGCGTAAGTAATCGAGGCGATTGCCGCCAGCAAGATGCCTGTGTCAGTCCGCTGATGCAGGCATTTTGTTTTTGCGCGGTGCGTAGCGTCACGCGCACCGCAGGTCGTCCGGCACGTGGGTGCCGGGCTGCCGGAACGGCTGATACCGGGGTCGGGATTTGTGTCATTCCAGCGCGCCGCTCGTCGAGCGGCGTGCTGGAATGGCATAAAAAACACACCTTGCTCCGGGTGATTCGGTCGGGACGCCGCCGCGCGGGATGGCCCGCACGGCGAATGAAATGAATGAATTCAAAGGAGCAACCATGTCCATGTTCAACAAGGTCGTGAAGGAATTCCAGTGGGGCCAGCACAAGGTGCGCCTCGAAACCGGTGAAGTCGCCCGCCAGGCGAGCGGTGCCGTGATCGTCGACGTGGAAGACACCGTCGTGCTGGCCACCGTCGTCGGCGCGAAGTCGGCGAAGCCGGGTCAGGACTTCTTCCCCCTGACCGTCGACTACCTCGAGAAGACCTACTCGGCCGGCAAGATTCCGGGCGGCTTCTTCCGTCGCGAAGGCCGTCCGTCGGAACACGAGACGCTGACGTCGCGCCTGATCGACCGTCCGCTGCGCCCGCTGTTCCCGGAAGGCTTCTACAACGAAGTCCAGGTCGTGATCCACGTGCTGTCCGTGAACCCGGAAATCCCGGCGGACATCCCCGCGCTGATCGGCGCATCGGCCGCGCTCGCCGTGTCGGGCCTGCCGTTCAACGGTCCGGTCGGTGCCGCGCGCGTCGCGTACATCGACAACGCCTACGTGCTGAACCCGACGCGTGACCAGATCAAGGCATCGAGCCTCGACCTCGTCGTCGCCGGTACGGAGCGTGCGGTGCTGATGGTCGAATCGGAAGCCGACCAGCTGCCGGAAGACGTGATGCTGGGCGCGGTCGTGTTCGGCCACGAGCAGATGCAGACGGCGATCGACGCGATCCACGAACTCGTGCGCGAAGGCGGCAAGCCCGAGTGGGACTGGCAGCCGGCACCGAAGAATGAAGCGCTGAACGCGCGCGTGACGGAACTGGCGCACGGCGACCTGCTCGCCGCTTACCAGCTGCGCGACAAGCAAGCGCGTTCGACGAAGCTGAAGGAAGTCTACGCGGCAACCTCGGCGAAGCTCGAGGAAGACGCGCTGGCGGCCGGCACGGTCGCGGCCGACAAGGCGACCGTCGGCAACATCCTGTTCGACATCGAAGCGAAGATCGTCCGTTCGCAGATCCTGAACGGCGAGCCGCGCATCGACGGTCGCGACACGCGCACCGTGCGTCCGATCGAGATCCGCACCGGCGTGCTGCCGCGCACCCACGGTTCGGCGCTGTTCACGCGTGGCGAAACGCAGGCGCTCGTCGTCGCGACGCTCGGCACGAAGGGTGACGAGCAGATCATCGACGCGCTCGAAGGCGAATACCGCGAGCGCTTCATGCTCCACTACAACATGCCCCCGTTCGCGACCGGCGAAACGGGCCGCGTCGGCTCGCCGAAGCGTCGTGAAATCGGCCACGGCCGTCTCGCGAAGCGCGCGCTGGTCAAGTGCCTGCCGAGCGCCGACGAATTCGGCTACTCGATCCGCGTCGTGTCGGAAATCACCGAATCGAACGGTTCGTCGTCGATGGCGTCGGTGTGCGGCGGCTGCCTCGCGCTGATGGACGCCGGCGTGCCGATGAAGGCGCACGTCGCGGGCATCGCGATGGGCCTGATCCTCGAGGGCAACAAGTTCGCGGTGCTGACCGACATCCTCGGCGACGAAGATCACCTCGGCGACATGGACTTCAAGGTGGCCGGCACGGAGCAAGGCGTGACGGCACTGCAGATGGACATCAAGATCCAGGGCATCACGAAGGAAATCATGCAGGTCGCGCTCGCGCAGGCGAAGGAAGGCCGCATGCACATCCTCGGCAAGATGACCTCGGCGGTCTCGGGTGCGAACACGCAACTGTCGGAATTCGCGCCGCGCATGATCACGATCAAGATCAACCCGGAAAAGATCCGCGACGTGATCGGCAAGGGCGGTTCGGTGATCCGCGCGCTGACCGAAGAAACCGGCACGACCATCGACATCTCCGATGACGGCGTCGTGACGATCGCGAGCACGAACAGCGAAGGCATGGCCGAAGCGAAGAAGCGCATCGAGCAGATCACGGCTGAAATCGAAGTCGGCCAGGTGTACGAAGGCACGGTGCTCAAGCTGCTCGATTTCGGCGCGATCGTGAACCTGCTGCCGGGCAAGGACGGCCTGCTGCACATCTCGGAAATCGTCAACGAGCGCGTGAAGGACATCAACGACTACCTGAAGGAAGGCCAGCAGGTGAAGGTCAAGGTGATCCAGACGGACGAGAAGGGTCGCGTGCGTCTGTCGGCGAAGGCGCTGCTGAACGAAGCAGCGGCGGCGTCGCATTCGGATACGCCGCCGCAGCAGTAAGCGGAAAGGCGTGAGAACGGCCGGCAGTGCGAAAGCGTGCCGGCCGTTTTTTCTGTAGCATCGTTGTGCGGCGCAGCAGCGCCGGCGAGGCGCCCGTGCCGCGCACGGGTGCGCCACCCGATTCCGATCCTGGAGCGACCACCATGCAAGCCATCGAAATCACCGAATTCGGCGCCCCCGACGTGCTGAAGCTCGCGGAGCGTCCGCGCCCCGAACCGAAGCGCGGCGAAGTGCTGATCAAGGTGGCGGCTTCCGGCGTGAACCGGCCCGACGTATTCCAGCGCAAGGGCGCCTATGCGCCGCCGCCGGGGGCATCGGATCTGCCGGGCCTCGAGGTCGCGGGCGAGATCGTCGGCGGCGACCTGTCGGATGCGGCGCTGAACCCGTTCGGCCTGAAGCTGGGCGATCGCGTCTGCGCGCTGCTCGCGGGCGGCGGCTACGCCGAGTACGCGGTCGCGCCGCTGCCGCAATGCCTGCCGGTTCCCGATGGGCTGACCGACATCGAAGCCGCATCGCTGCCTGAAACGTTCTTCACGGTGTGGAGCAACGTGTTCGACCGCGCGCTGCTCGGCGCGGGCGAGGGCGGCGAGCAGGAAACGCTGCTCGTGCAGGGCGGCTCGAGCGGGATCGGCGTGACGGCGATCCAGATCGCGCACGCGCTCGGCTATCGCGTGTTCGCGACGGCCGGGAATGCCGACAAATGCCGGGCATGCGAGGCGCTCGGCGCCGAACGTGCAATCAACTACAAGACCGAGGACTTCGTCGAGGTCGTCAAGTCGCTGACGCACGATCGTGGCGTCGACGTGATCCTCGACATGGTCGCAGGCTCGTACGTGCCGCGCGAACTGTCCGCGCTCGCGGATGGCGGCCGCCTCGTGCTGATCGCGCTGCTCGGCGGGGCGAAGGCCGAGGTCAACCTGAACGAGATCCTGCGCCGCCGGCTGACGGTGACGGGCTCGACACTGCGTCCGCGTCCGGTCGAATTCAAGGCGCGCATCGCCGCACAGCTGAAGGCGCGCGTCTGGCCGCTGCTCGCGGACGGCCGCATCAAGCCTGTGATCTACCGCGTGCTGCCGGCCGGCGAGGCCGCGCAGGCGCATGCGCTGATGGAAAGCGGCGAGCACATCGGCAAGATCGTACTCGATTGGGGTACGACCACCTGACGGCCGTGCGGCCGGACTTGACATGTGCGGTTTGACCGGTTCAAGCCGCGCGCAGTAAAATCGCGGGTTTGCTTCGCCAGATCCAACCTGACGGCCGGTTTCCGGTGCGTTAATGACAAGATAGTGACGAGACAGACACGATGTCGAAACAACGAACGAAGCGAGTGATCGGCAACTGGAAGATGCACGGCCGGCTGGCCGGCAACCAGGCATTGCTGAACGAAGTGGTGCAGGGCGCAGGCGCGGTGGCGGCCGAGACGTCGATCGGCGTGTGCGTGCCGTTCCCGTATCTCGCGCAGGTTCAGGCGCAGCTCGCCGGCGGCCGTGTCGCGTTCGGCGCGCAGGACGTGTCCGCGCACGAGCAGGGCGCGTTCACCGGTGAAGTGGCGGCCGCGATGGTGGCGGAGTTCGGCGCGCAGTATGCGATCGTCGGTCACTCGGAGCGCCGCGCGTATCACGGCGAGCGCAGCGAAACCGTCGCTGCGAAGACGCAGCGCGCGCTCGCGGCAGGCCTCACGCCCGTCGTGTGCGTCGGTGAAACGCTCGACGAGCGCGAAGCGGGTGCGACCGAGCAGGTGGTCGGTGCGCAGCTCGACGCCGTGCTGGCCGTGCTGACGGCCGACGAAGCGGCGCGCATCGTCGTCGCGTACGAGCCGGTCTGGGCGATCGGCACGGGCAAGAGCGCGACGTCGGCGCAGGCGCAGGACGTACACGCATTCCTGCGTGCGCGTCTCGCGGCGAAGGGGGCGGCGGACGTATCGGTGCTGTACGGCGGCAGCGTGAAGCCGGACAACGCGGAAGAGCTGTTCGCACAGCCGGACATCGACGGCGGCCTGATCGGCGGCGCGTCGCTGAAGGCGGAAGATTTCCTGGCGATCTGCCGGGCCGCGCGTTGAGCGGTCCGCGGTCGAATTGAACCATGATGGCGGCCGGTCGGTCCGGTCGCCTGATCCAATCGGGTGGGTGTGATGCTGTTATTCAAGACGCTGATTATTGTCGTGCAGGTACTGTCTGCACTGGGTGTGATCGGGCTGGTGCTGCTGCAGCACGGCAAGGGTGCCGACATGGGCGCTGCATTCGGCAGCGGCGCGTCGGGCAGCCTGTTCGGTGCGACGGGCTCCGCGAACTTTCTGTCGCGCACGACGGGCATTCTCGCGACGATCTTTTTCGTCGCGACGCTCGCACTGACGTATCTCGGTTCGTACAAGTCGACGCCGTCGGCCGGCGTGCTCGGCACGGCAGCGACCGCGCCGGCATCGGCACCTGCAGCATCGGCACCGGCAGTCGCGGCGTCCGCCGCGGTTGCGGGGTCGGCCGCAAGCGCGCCGGGCCAGGACGTCCCGAAATAAAAAGTTAAATTTTTTGCGGTTGTGCGTTGAACAAATCTGGAACTCGGGTTAGAATTTAATTCTTGAAGCGATTCGCGGGAAACGAGCAGTACAACCCGAGTTGCATGCAGTGCCGACGTGGTGAAATTGGTAGACACGCTATCTTGAGGGGGTAGTGGCGAAAGCTGTGCGAGTTCGAGTCTCGCCGTCGGCACCAAAGTTACTCAATGCCAGCCGCTTCTAGTGGCTGGCATTTTTCATTTGTGGGGTGTGCCTTGCGATTGTCTTGTGATTGCACGCACTCCGAAATGATTCCTTCCGCCGGAAGTGGTATTCTCCGGACGCTCAGAACCAACCGATAGAGGATTGCCTTGAACCTCGCAGCCTATTACCCCGTCTTGTTGTTCCTCCTCGTGGGCACTGGTTTAGGTATAGCGCTGGTCAGCATCGGCAAGCTCCTTGGTCCCAACAAGCCGGACGTCGAGAAGAACGCACCGTACGAGTGCGGCTTCGAAGCCTTTGAAGACGCCCGGATGAAATTCGACGTCCGGTACTATCTCGTCGCCATCCTGTTCATCATCTTCGATCTCGAAACCGCATTCCTGTTTCCGTGGGGCGTCGCGCTCCGGGACATCGGCTGGCCGGGTTTCATCGCAATGATGATTTTTCTGCTCGAATTCCTGCTGGGCTTTGCCTATATCTGGAAGAAAGGCGGCCTCGACTGGGAGTGATGGGTTAATCGCCGGTTTGCATGGGCGGCCACGCTGGGCCGCTCGTCTGGAGTGGAAAGCAAATGAGTATCGAAGGGGTCTTGAAGGAAGGGTTTGTCACCACGACGGCTGACAAGCTGATCAACTGGACGCGTACCGGCTCGCTGTGGCCGATGACGTTCGGGCTCGCGTGTTGCGCCGTCGAGATGATGCATGCGGGCGCGGCCCGTTACGACCTGGACCGGTTCGGGGTCGTGTTCCGTCCGAGCCCGCGTCAGTCGGACGTGATGATCGTCGCCGGCACGCTGTGCAACAAGATGGCGCCCGCGCTGCGCCGCGTGTACGACCAGATGGCCGAGCCGCGCTGGGTGATCTCGATGGGGTCGTGCGCGAACGGTGGTGGCTACTACCACTACTCGTACTCGGTGGTCCGCGGTTGCGACCGGATCGTGCCGGTCGACGTCTACGTGCCGGGCTGTCCGCCCACGGCCGAGGCGCTGGTCTACGGCGTGATCCAGCTTCAGGCGAAGATCCGCCGCACCAACACCATCGCCCGTCAATAAAGCCCCGAGCGTCCCCTCAATATGGCAAGCAAAATCGAGACCCTCAAGGCCAACCTCGAAGCCGCGCTCGGCGCGCGCGTGGTGAGCCTCACCGAAGCGATCGGTGAACTGACGCTCGTCGTGAAGGCGAGCGATTACCTCGAAGTCGCAAAGACGCTGCGCGACGATCCGAAGCTCCGTTTCGAGCAGCTGATCGACCTGTGCGGCATCGACTATCAAACGTACGGCGACGGCGCCTACGACGGCCCGCGTTTCGCGGCCGTGTCGCAGCTGCTGTCGGTCACGAACAACTGGCGCCTGCGCCTGCGCGTGTTCGCGCCGGACGACGATCTGCCGATCGTGGCGTCGCTCGTCGACATCTGGACCTCCGCAAACTGGTACGAGCGCGAAGCGTTCGACCTGTACGGCCTCGTGTTCGAGGGTCACCCCGACCTGCGCCGCATCCTCACCGACTACGGCTTCATCGGCCATCCGTTCCGCAAGGACTTCCCGGTGTCGGGCTATGTCGAAATGCGTTACGACCCGGAAGAGAAGCGGGTCGTCTACCAGCCGGTGACGATCGAGCCGCGCGAAATCACGCCGCGCGTGATCCGCGAGGATCGCTATGGCGGTCTGAAACATTAAGGGGGCGTCATGGCAGAAATCAAGAACTACACCCTCAACTTCGGCCCGCAGCACCCGGCAGCGCACGGCGTGCTGCGCCTGGTGCTCGAGCTCGACGGCGAAGTCATCCAGCGTGCCGATCCGCACATCGGCCTGCTGCACCGCGCGACCGAAAAGCTCGCGGAAAGCAAGACCTTCATCCAGTCCGTGCCGTACATGGACCGTCTCGACTACGTGTCGATGATGGTCAACGAGCACGGCTACGTGCTCGCGATCGAGCGCCTGCTCGGCATCGACGTGCCGGAGCGCGCGCAGTACATCCGCGTGCTGTTCGACGAGATCACCCGCGTGCTGAACCACCTGATGTGGATCGGCGCGCACGCACTCGACGTCGGCGCGATGGCCGTGTTCCTGTACGCATTCCGCGAGCGCGAAGACCTGATGGACGTGTACGAAGCGGTGTCCGGTGCCCGGATGCACGCGGCGTACTACCGTCCGGGCGGCGTCTATCGCGACCTGCCTGACGCAATGCCGCAATACAAGGCGTCGAAGATTCGCAACGAGAAGGCGCTCGCGAAGATGAACGAAGCGCGCAGCGGCTCGGTGCTCGACTTCATCGACGACTTCTTCACGCGCTTCCCGAAGTGCGTCGACGAATACGAAACGCTGCTGACCGACAACCGGATCTGGAAGCAGCGTCTGGTCGGGATCGGCGTCGTCAGCCCGGAGCGTGCGCTGCAGATGGGCCTGACGGGCCCGATGCTGCGCGGCTCGGGCATCGCCTGGGACCTGCGCAAGAAGCAGCCGTACGAAGTGTACGACCGCATGGATTTCGACGTGCCGGTCGGCGTGAACGGCGATTGCTACGACCGCTATCTGGTGCGCGTGGAAGAAATGCGCCAGTCGGTCCGTATCGCGAAACAGTGTATTGAGTGGCTCCGCAAGAATCCGGGCCCGGTGATGACCGACAATCACAAGGTTGCGCCGCCGTCGCGCGTCGGCATGAAGACCAACATGGAAGACTTGATTCACCACTTCAAGCTTTTCACCGAAGGTTTTCACGTGCCGGAAGGCGAGGCGTACGCGGCAGTCGAGCATCCGAAGGGCGAGTTCGGCATCTACCTCGTGTCGGACGGTGCCAACAAGCCGTATCGCCTCAAGATCCGCGCACCGGGCTTCGCGCACCTCGCGTCGCTCGACGAAATGGCGCGCGGTCACATGATTGCCGACGCCGTCACGATCATCGGTACGCAGGACATCGTGTTCGGCGAAATCGATCGCTAATGGTTGCGCCGCTTGCGCGAGCGGGCGGCGAGCAGTCAGTCACACGCGAAGTCACATGCGGTATGCGCCGAGCCGGCGCGGCTTCGCAAGCTGTCAACAGTGAGCGCCAGGTCTGCCGTCCATGCACAGCAGTGCGGCAGGTTGTTCGTTCGGTAGGAATTGAAAGAGTCGTGTCTGAAAATGATCTCAGCTGAAGGCCTGAAGGAAATCGATCGAGCGTTGACGAAGTATCCCGCCGATCAGAAACAGTCCGCCGTGATGTCGGCGTTGGCCGTCGCTCAGGAAGAGCACGGCTGGCTGTCGCCCGAACTGATGCAGTTCGTCGCGGACTATCTCGGCATGCCGGCCGTCGCCGTGCAGGAAGTCGCGACGTTCTACACGATGTACGAGCTCAAACCGGTCGGCAAGCACAAGATCACGCTCTGCACGAACCTGCCGTGCCAGCTTGGCCCGCACGGCGGCGCGGAGGCGACGGCCGACTACCTGAAACAGAAGCTGGGCATCGGCTTCGGCGAGACCACGCCCGACGGCAAGTTCACGCTGAAGGAAGGCGAATGCATGGGCTCGTGCGGCGATGCGCCGGTGCTGCTGGTGAACAATCACAGAATGTGCAGCTTCATGAGCCGCGAGAAGATCGACCAGCTGCTTGAGGAGCTCTCGAAATGACGTCCCTCCACGACCGTCACATCAAACCGCTGATCCTCGCTGGTCTGAACGGCGAGAACTGGCATCTCGAAGACTACGTTGCGCGCGGCGGCTACAAGCAGCTGCGCCGCATTCTCGAAGAAAAGATTCCGCCGGAGCAGGTGATTGCCGACGTGAAGGCGTCGGGCCTGCGTGGCCGTGGCGGTGCGGGCTTCCCGACCGGCCTGAAGTGGAGCTTCATGCCGCGCCAGTTCCCGGGACAGAAGTACCTCGTCTGCAACTCGGACGAAGGCGAGCCGGGCACGTTCAAGGATCGCGACATCCTGCGCTGGAACCCGCATGCGCTGATCGAAGGCATGGCCATCGGCGCGTACGCGATGGGCATCACCGTCGGCTACAACTACATTCACGGCGAAATCTTCGAAGTGTATCGACGCTTCGAGGCCGCGCTCGATGAGGCGCGCGCCGCGGGTTTCCTCGGCGACAACATCATGGGCTCGGAATTCTCATTCCAGCTGCACGCGCACCACGGTTACGGCGCGTACATCTGCGGCGAGGAAACGGCGCTGCTCGAGTCGCTCGAAGGCAAGAAGGGCCAGCCGCGCTTCAAGCCGCCGTTCCCGGCGAGCTTCGGCGTGTACGGCAAGCCGACCACGATCAACAACACCGAGACGTTTGCCGCGGTGCCGTTCCTGCTGTCCATCGGGCCGCAGAATTACCTCGAGATCGGCAAGCCGAACAACGGCGGCACGAAGATTTTCTCGGTGTCGGGCGACGTCGAGCGTCCGGGCAACTATGAAGTGCCGCTCGGCACGCCGTTCGCGACGCTGATGGAACTCGCCGGCGGGATGCGCGGCGGCCGCAAGATCAAGGCCGTGATTCCGGGCGGCTCGTCGGCGCCGGTGATCCCGGGTGACATCATGATGCAGACCGATCTCGATTACGACTCGATCGCGAAGGCGGGCTCGATGCTCGGCTCCGGCGCGGTGATCGTGATGGACGAGACGCGGTGCATGGTGCGTTCGCTGCTGCGCCTGTCGTACTTCTACTACGAGGAATCGTGCGGCCAGTGCACGCCGTGCCGTGAAGGCACCGGCTGGCTGTATCGCGTCGTGAATCGTATCGAGCACGGCGAAGGCCGCCAGGAAGATCTGGACCTGCTGAACTCGGTTGCCGAGAACATCATGGGCCGCACGATCTGCGCGCTCGGCGATGCGGCGGCGATGCCGGTTCGCGGGATGCTCAAGCATTACTGGGACGAATTCGCGTACCACGTCGAGCACAAGCACTGCATGGTCGGCGGCCACGCGCACGCGGCGGCAGCCTGAAGCGAAGCACCGGTTGCGGAATTTGAGCGCACGGTCGGGCGAAGGCGCGAACGGGCGGAAATAGGTTAAGGACCATTCACCATCATGGTTGAACTTGAAATAGACGGCAAGAAGGTCGAGGTGCCCGAAGGCAGCATGGTGATCCAGGCTGCGCACAAGGCGGATACGTACATTCCTCACTTCTGCTATCACAAGAAACTGTCGGTCGCGGCCAACTGCCGGATGTGTCTCGTCGAAGTCGAGAAGATGCCGAAGGCCGTGCCTGCCTGCGCGACGCCCGTGTCGGCCGGCATGATCGTGCACACGCAGTCCGACAAGGCCGTGAAGGCGCAGCAGTCGGTGATGGAATTCCTCCTCATCAACCATCCGCTCGACTGCCCGATCTGCGATCAGGGCGGCGAATGCCAGCTGCAGGATCTGGCGGTCGGCTACGGCAAGTCGTCGTCGCGCTACTCGGAAGAGAAGCGCGTGGTGTTCCACAAGAACGTGGGCCCGCTGATCTCGATGGAAGAAATGTCGCGCTGCATCCACTGCACGCGCTGCGTCCGCTTCGGCCAGGAAATCGCCGGCGTGATGGAGCTCGGCATGCTGGGCCGCGGCGAGCACTCGGAAATCACGACGTTCGTCGGCAAGACGGTCGACTCCGAACTGTCGGGCAACATGATCGACCTGTGCCCGGTCGGCGCGCTGACCAGCAAGCCGTTCCGCTACAGCGCCCGTACGTGGGAACTGTCGCGCCGCAAGTCGGTGAGCCCGCACGATTCCGTCGGCGCGAACCTCGTCGTGCAGGTGAAGAACAACCGCGTGATGCGCGTGCTGCCGTTCGAGAACGAAGCGATCAACGAATGCTGGATTTCGGACAAGGATCGTTTCTCGTACGAAGGCCTGAACAGTGAAGAGCGCCTGACGAAGCCGATGCTGAAGCAGGGCGGCCAGTGGATCGAAACCGACTGGCAGACCGCGCTCGAATACGTCGCGAAGGGCCTGAAGGGCATCGCCGCGGATCACGGCGCGAATGCGCTGGCGATGCTCGCGAGCGCGCACAGCACCGCTGAAGAGCTGTTCCTCGTGAAGCAGCTCGCCAACGAACTGAAGACGCCGAACGTCGACTTCCGTCTGCGTCAGCAGGATTTCTCGGCGCCGGTCCAGGGCGCACCGTGGCTCGGCATGCCGATCGCCGACCTGTCGAACGTGGATGCCGCGTTCGTCGTCGGTTCGTTCCTGCGCCGTGACCACCCGCTGTTCGCCGCACGCCTGCGCCAGGCCGCGAAGAACGGCGCGAAGCTGCACTTCCTGCACGCGACCGCCGACGACTCGCTGATCCCGACCGCGAAGCGCATCGTCGCCGCGCCGTCGGCATGGCTCGACGAACTGGCCGGCGTGGCCGCAGCCGTCGCACAACTGCGCGGCATCGCGCTGCCGGACGCGCTCGCGGGCGTCGCCGCATCGCCGGCTGCGCAAGCGGTCGCCCAGTCGCTCGCGAACGGCGAGCGCCGCGCGGTGCTGCTCGGCAACGCAGCCGTCCGTCATCCGCAATTCGCGAAGCTGCACGCCGTCGCACAGTGGATCGCCGACAACACCGGCGCCACGTTCGGCTTCCTGACGGAAGCGGCGAACACGGTCGGCGCGCACGTCGTCGGCGCACTGCCGGGCGAAGGCGGCCTGAACGCACGCGAAGCGTTCGCGCAGCCGCGCAAGGGTTACGTGCTGCTGAACGTCGAACCGGAATTCGACACGGTCGATCCGGCGCAGGCGCTTGCCGCGCTGAACCAGGCCGAGATGGTCGTCGTGATGTCGCCGTTCAAGCACGGCCTCGATTACGCCGACGTGCTGCTGCCGATCGCGCCGTTCACGGAAACGGCCGGTACGTACGTGAACGCGGAAGGCTCGGTGCAGAGCTTCAACGGCGTCGTACGCCCGCTCGGCGACACGCGTCCGGCGTGGAAGGTGCTGCGCGTGCTCGGCAGCCTGCTCGGCCTGCCGAACTTCGAATACGAAACGGCCGAAGAAGTGCGTCTCGCGGCGCTCGGCGACGCAGGCGTCGCGAACCGTCTGTCGAATCAGGCGTCGGCCGCACCGGCCCGCGTCGCGGCAACTGCCGCGAACGGCGGCTTCGAGCGCCTCGCCGACGTGCCGATCTATCATGCCGACGCACTCGTGCGCCGCGCAGGTGCGCTGCACCTGACGGCCGCCGCGAAGGTAGCGAACGCCGCAGCCCTGCCGGCCGCGCTGTTCGACAAGCTGGGCTTGAAGGAAGGCGACGCGGTGCGCGTGCGCCAGGGCGAGCGTGCGGTGCAGTTGCCGGCCGTGCGTGACGCGAATCTTGCGGAGACGGTCGTTCGCGTGTCGGCGGCAACGCCTGCCGGCGCAGCGCTCGGCAGCCTGTCCGGTGAACTGGTGGTGGAGAAGGCGTAAATGAGCTTGTTCGATACGATCAACGCGGGCGGCGCCCAGGTTCTCGGCGTCGCGTGGCCGACGGTGTGGGCAATCGTGCGCATCCTCGTCGTCTCCGTCGTCATCCTGCTGTGCGTCGCGTACCTGATTCTGTGGGAACGCAAGCTGATCGGCTGGATGCACGTGCGTCTCGGCCCGAACCGCGTCGGCCCCGCCGGCCTGTTGCAGCCGATCGCCGACGTGCTGAAGCTGCTGCTGAAGGAGGTGATTCAGCCGAGCGCCGCCAGCCGCTGGCTGTACCTGATCGCACCGGTCATGACCGTCGTGCCGGCGTTCGCCGTGTGGGCGGTGATCCCGTTCCAGGCCGAAGCCGTGCTCGCGAACGTGAACGCGGGCCTGCTGTACGCGATGGCGATCTCGTCGATCGGCGTGTACGCGGTGATTCTCGCCGGCTGGGCATCGAACTCGAAGTACGCGTTCCTCGGCGCGATGCGCGCCGCGGCGCAGATGGTCTCGTACGAAATCTCGATGGGCTTCGCGCTGGTGCTCGTGCTGATGACGGCCGGCAGCCTGAACCTGTCGGAAATCGTCGGCTCGCAGCAGCACGGCTTCTTCGCCGGCCACGGCGTGAACTTCCTGTCGTGGAACTGGCTGCCGCTGCTGCCGGCGTTCGTCGTCTACTTCGTGTCCGGCATCGCCGAAACGAACCGTCACCCGTTCGACGTGGTGGAAGGGGAGTCGGAGATCGTCGCGGGTCACATGATCGATTACTCGGGCATGGCGTTCGCGCTGTTCTTCCTCGCCGAGTACATCAACATGATCGTGATCTCGGCACTGGCCTCGACGCTGTTCCTCGGCGGCTGGGACGCACCGTTCGAATTCCTGTCGTTCATTCCGGGCATCTTCTGGCTGGTGCTGAAGGTATTCGCGCTGCTGTCGGTGTTCATCTGGGTGCGCGCGACGTTCCCGCGCTACCGTTACGACCAGATCATGCGTCTGGGCTGGAAGGTGTTCCTGCCCGTCACGGTGATCTGGGTGGTCGTGGTCGGCTTCTGGATGATGTCGCCGCTCAACATCTGGGTGAAGTAAAGATCGGACGAAATCATGACGGCAATCCAACACTTCTTTAAGACCTTCTTCCTGACGGAGCTGCTGAAGGGGCTCGCGCTGACCGGTCGTTACACGTTCCGGCGCAAGTTCACCGTGCAGTTCCCGGAAGAGAAGACCCCGATTTCGCCGCGGTTCCGCGGGCTGCATGCGCTGCGCCGCTACGAAAACGGTGAAGAGCGCTGCATCGCGTGCAAGCTCTGCGAGGCCGTGTGTCCCGCGATGGCGATCACGATCGAATCGGAAACGCGCGCGGACAACACGCGCCGCACGACGCGCTACGACATCGACCTGACGAAGTGCATCTTCTGCGGTTTCTGCGAAGAAAGTTGCCCGGTCGATTCGATCGTCGAGACGCAGATTCTCGAATATCACGGCGAAAAGCGCGGCGACCTGTATTTCACGAAGGAAATGCTGCTCGCGGTGGGCGATCGCTACGAGAAGGACATCGCTGCGGCGAAGGCCGCCGACGCGCCGTATCGTTGATTGTGTTTGCAGTGCCGGCCCGGCATGAACGGGCCGAGCCGCCGCGACGGGTGCGGCACGCGAGAGCGTCCCGCAAGCCGCGCCTGACTATGGCCTAACGATGAACCGGTAATCATGGAATTCACGACCGTACTGTTCTACATCTTCGCGCTGCTCCTGGTGGTATCAGGGCTGAAGGTGATCACTTCGCGCAACCCGGTGGCGTCTGCGCTTTTCCTTGTGCTGGCGTTCTTCAACGCCGCCGCGATCTGGATGCTGCTGGAAGCGGAGTTCCTCGCGATCCTGCTGGTGCTGGTGTACGTGGGCGCCGTGATGGTGCTGTTCCTGTTCGTCGTGATGATGCTGGACATCAACATCGACTACCTGCGCCGCGACTTCAAGCGCTTCGTGCCGATGGCGACCGTCGTCGGCGCGATCATCGTGGTCGAGACCGCGCTGATCCTGTGGCGCGGCTACGGCGACACGCACACCGTGCACGCGATGGCGACGGGCGCGATGGCCGACTGGTCGAACACGCGTCTGATCGGCAAGGTGATCTACACCGACTACATCTTCGCGTTTGAAATCGCCGGCCTGGTGCTGCTGGTCGCGATCATTGCCGCGATCGGGCTGACCGAGCGCAAGGGCAAGGACAGCAAGCGCCAGCGCGTGTCGGATCAGGTCAAGGTGCGCCGCGACGACCGCGTGCGCCTCGTGAAGATGGAAGCGGACAAGCCGCAGCCGGAAACGGCGCAGAGCGAAGCCGGTACGAGCACCAACGGCTAAGCGGAGGAAAGGAAAACCATGCTGACTCTTGCTCATTACCTCGTGCTCGGCGCGATCCTCTTTGCGATCGCGATCGTCGGGATCTTCCTGAACCGCCGCAACATCATCATCATCCTGATGGCGATCGAACTGATGCTGCTGGCGGTGAACACCAACTTCGTCGCGTTCTCGCACTACCTCGGCGACGTGCACGGCCAGATCTTCGTGTTCTTCGTGCTGACCGTCGCCGCAGCGGAAGCCGCGATCGGTCTCGCGATTCTGGTGACCCTGTTCCGTAAGCTCGACACGATCAATGTCGAGGATCTCGATCAGCTCAAAGGTTAATTTCAGGCAACGCTGTTATGTCAACGACACTCAATGAAAACCTGCTGCTGGCGATTCCGCTCGCTCCGCTGGCCGGCTCGCTGATTGCGGGGCTGTTCGGGAACGCAGTCGGGCGCAAGGGCGCACACCGGATCACGATCCTCGGCGTAATGATCGCGTTCCTCCTGTCGGCGAAAGTCTTCGCCGACGTCGTGATGGGCGGCGCGAGCTTCAACGCGACCGTCTACGAATGGATGCGGGTCGGCTCGCTGAAGCTCGAAGTCGGCTTCCTCGTCGATTCGATGACGGCGATGATGATGGTCGTCGTGACCTTCGTGTCGCTGATGGTGCACGTCTACACGATCGGCTACATGCAGGAAGAGGACGGCTACCAGCGCTTCTTCTCGTACATCTCGCTGTTCACGTTCTCGATGCTGATGCTCGTGATGAGCAACAACTTCCTGCAGCTGTTCTTCGGCTGGGAAGCGGTGGGTCTGGTGTCGTACCTGCTGATCGGCTTCTACTTCACGCGTGAGAGCGCGATCTACGCGAACATGAAGGCGTTCCTCGTGAATCGCGTGGGCGACTTCGGCTTCCTGCTCGGCATCGGCCTGCTGCTCGCGTTCGCGGGTTCGATGAACTACGGCGAAGTGTTCGCGAAGCGTGCCGAACTCGCCAGCCTGCACTTCCCGGGCACCGACTGGGGCCTGCTGACCGTCGCCTGTATCTGCCTGTTCATCGGCGCGATGGGTAAATCGGCACAGTTCCCGCTGCACGTGTGGCTGCCCGACTCGATGGAAGGCCCGACCCCGATCTCCGCGCTGATTCACGCGGCGACGATGGTGACCGCCGGCATCTTCATGGTGTCGCGCATGTCGCCGCTGTTCGAACTGTCGGATACCGCGCTGTCGTTCATCACGGTGATCGGCGCGATCACGGCGCTGTTCATGGGTTTCCTCGGCATCATCCAGAACGACATCAAGCGCGTGGTCGCGTATTCGACGCTGTCGCAGCTCGGCTACATGACCGTCGCGCTCGGCGTATCCGCGTACCCGGTCGCGCTGTTCCACCTGATGACGCACGCGTTCTTCAAGGCGCTGCTGTTCCTCGGTGCGGGCTCGGTGATCATCGGCATGCACCACGACCAGGACATCCGCAACATGGGCGGCCTGCGCAAGTACATGCCGATCACGTGGATCACGTCGTTGATCGGCTCGCTCGCACTGATCGGCACGCCGTTCTTCTCCGGCTTCTACTCGAAGGATTCGATCATCGAGGCCGTGAAGGAATCGCATCTCGCGGGTTCGGGCTTCGCGTACTTCGCAGTGGTCGCAAGCGTGTTCGTGACGGCGCTGTACTCGTTCCGCATGTACTTCCTCGTGTTCCACGGCGAAGAGCGCTTCCGCAACCCGAAGCATCCTGAATCGCCGATGGGCATGGCGGCCGCGCACGGCCACGACGATCACGGCCACGGCCACGGTCACGACGACCACGCGCACGAACCGCACGAGACCCCGTGGGTCGTGTGGCTGCCGCTCGTGCTGCTCGCGATTCCGTCGGTCATCATCGGTGCGATCGCGATCGGCCCGATGCTGTACGGCAGCTTCTTCGAACATGGCGTGGCATTCGACAAGGTGATCTTCATCGGCGAAAACCACCCGGGCCTCGAAGAGCTGGGCAAGGAATTCCACGGCTGGGCCGCGATGGGCCTGCACTCGCTGACGACGCTGCCGTTGTGGCTCGCGATTGCCGGCGTCGTGGTCGCGTGGTTCCTGTACCTGAAGCGTCCTGAGCTGCCTGCCGTGATCCGCCGCGCGTTCGGCCCGATCTACACGCTGCTCGACAACAAGTACTACATGGACAAGATCAACGAAGTGGTGTTCGCCCGTGGTTCGGTGGCGATCGGCCGCGGCCTGTGGAAGGAAGGCGACGTCGTCGTGATCGACGGCCTCGTCAACGGCAGCGCCAAGTTCATCGGCTGGTTCGCCGGCGTGATCCGCTTCCTCCAATCCGGTTACATCTATCACTACGCGTTCGCCATGATCATCGGCATGCTGGGGCTCCTGACCCTGTTTGTAACGCTCGGCGGCAAATAAGGCGAGGGGACAAGAACAATGCACGCTTTTCCGATTCTCAGTACCGCGATCTGGTTGCCGATCGTTTTCGGCCTCCTGGTACTCGCGGTAGGTAACGACAAAAATCCGGGGACGGCCCGCTGGGTCGCGCTGATCGGCTCGCTGCTCGGTCTCGCGGTCACGGTCCCGCTGATCACGGGCTTCGACTCGAGCACGGCTGCGCTGCAGTTCGTCGAGCAGTCGACCTGGATCGAACGCTTCAAGATCTCGTACCACCTCGGCGTCGACGGCATCTCGATGTGGTTCGTCGTGCTGACCGCGCTGATCACGGTGATCGTCGTGATCGCCGCGTGGGAAGTGATCACCGAGAACGTCGCGCAGTACCTCGCGGCCTTCCTGATCCTGTCCGGGATCATGATCGGCGTGTTCTCGGCGGCTGACGGCCTGCTGTTCTACGTGTTCTTCGAGGCGACCCTGATCCCGATGTACATCATCATCGGCGTGTGGGGCGGCCCGAACCGCGTGTACGCGGCGTTCAAGTTCTTCCTGTACACGCTGGCCGGCTCGCTGCTGATGCTGGTCGCGCTGATCTACCTGTACACGCAGACGCATTCGTTCGACCTCGCGACGTGGCAGGGCGCCAAGATCGCGATGACGCCGCAGATCCTGCTGTTCATCGCCTTCTTCCTCGCGTTCGCGGTGAAGGTGCCGATGTGGCCGGTGCACACCTGGCTGCCGGACGCGCACGTGGAAGCGCCGACGGGCGGCTCGGTCGTGCTGGCGGCGATCATGCTGAAGCTCGGCGCATACGGTTTCCTGCGCTTCTCGCTGCCGATCACGCCTGACGCAAGCCACTTCCTGGCACCGGTCGTGATCACGCTGTCGCTGATCGCGGTGATCTACATCGGTCTCGTCGCGATGGTGCAGGCCGACATGAAGAAGCTGGTCGCGTATTCGTCGATCGCGCACATGGGCTTCGTCACGCTCGGCTTCTTCATCTTCAACCAGCTTGGCGTCGAAGGCGCGATCGTCCAGATGATCTCGCACGGCTTCGTGTCGGGCGCGATGTTCCTGTGCATCGGCGTGCTGTACGACCGCGTGCACTCGCGTCAGATCGCCGATTACGGCGGCGTCGTGAACGTGATGCCGAAGTTCGCGGCATTCGCGATGCTGTTCTCGATGGCCAACTGCGGCCTGCCGGGCACCTCGGGTTTCGTCGGCGAGTTCATGGTGATTCTCGCGGCCGTCCAGTACAACTTCTGGATCGCATTCGGCGCGGCATTCACGCTGATCCTCGGCGCGGCCTACACGCTGTGGATGTACAAGCGCGTGTACTTCGGCGCGGTCGCGAACGATCACGTTGCCAAGCTGAAGGACATCGGCCGTCGCGAATTCGTGATGCTGGCGGTGCTCGCCGCGTTCACGATGCTGATGGGCCTGTATCCGAAGCCTTTCACCGACGTGATGCACGTTTCCGTGGAAAACCTCCTCTCCCAAGTCGCGCAGTCGAAGCTGCCGCTGGCCCAGTAATCGCGAGCGGAGGAACTCAAGATCATGAACGCTCCTATGAATGTCCTGTTGCCTGACGCGCTGGTGATGGTCGCCATCGTCGTCGCATGGCTGAACGACACCTTTACCGGTGCCGCTGGCCGCCGCCTGACCTATCTGATCGCGGTGGTTTCGTCGGTCGTCGCCGGCGTGTGGTTCGCGGTGCAGGCGCTCGACCCGCAGCCGTACTACTTCTTCTCGCGGATGGTCGTCGTCGACTCGTTCGCGAGCATGATGAAGGCCGTCGTGTCGATCGGCTTCGCGGTCTCGCTCGTCTATTCGCGCAAGTACCTCGAAGACCGCGACATGTTCCGCGGCGACGTGTTCCTGCTGGGCATGTTCTCGCTGCTCGGTCAGCTGGTGATGGTGTCGGGCAACAACTTCCTGACGCTGTACCTCGGCCTCGAACTGATGTCGCTGTCGCTGTACGCGGTCATCGCGCTGCGCCGCGATGCCGCGCAGTCGAGCGAAGCCGCGATGAAGTACTACGTGCTGGGCGCGCTCGCATCGGGCTTCGTGCTGTACGGCATCTCGATGCTCTACGGCGCGACCGGCTCGCTCGAGCTGGGCGAGGTGTACAAGGCGGTCGGCGGCAACACCGACGCGGCCGTGCTGATGTTCGGCGTGATCTTCATCGTCGCCGGTATCGCGTTCAAGCTCGGCGCCGTGCCGTTCCACATGTGGGTGCCGGACGTCTACCAGGGCGCACCGACCGCGATGACGCTGTTCGTCGGCGGCGGCCCGAAGGTTGCCGCGTTCGCGTGGGGCCTGCGTTTCCTGGTGATGGGCCTGCTGCCGCTCGCACAGAACTGGCAGACCGCGCTCGTGATCCTCGCCGCGCTGTCGCTGATCGTCGGTAACATCACCGGTATCGTCCAGCGCAACATCAAGCGGATGCTCGCGTATTCGGCGATCTCGAACATGGGCTTCGTGCTGCTCGGCCTGCTCGCCGGCATCGTGAAGGGCGACGCGGCCGCACCGGCGAACGCATACAGCTCGGCGATGTTCTACGCGATCGTCTACCTGATCACGACGCTCGGCTCGTTCGGCGTGGTGATGCTGCTCGCACGCCGCGATTTCGAAGCGGAAACGATCGACGACTTCAAGGGCCTCAACAAGCGCAGCCCGGTGTTCGCGTTCGTGATGATGGTCATGATGTTCTCGCTGGCAGGTATCCCGCCGACCGTCGGCTTCTACGCGAAGCTCGCGGTGCTCGAGGCGACCGTCAATGCGGGGCTCACGTGGCTGGCCGTGCTGGCCGTGATCACGTCGCTGTTCGGCGCGTTCTACTACCTGCGCATCGTCAAGCTGATGTACTTCGATGCACCGCAGGATACGACTCCGGTCACCGGCGATTTCTGCAAGCGCACGATCCTCGTGCTGAACGGCCTCGCGGTCGTCGTGCTCGGCCTGATCCCGAGCCCGCTGCTGACGGCCTGCCTGCAGGCGATTCGTCACACGCTGCCGCTGTAATGTCGGCAGCCGGCTGGTTCATCGTGCTGTTGGCGCTAGTCTGCGCCAACCTGCCGTTCCTGAACCAACGCCTCTTCGCCGTCGTGCCGATCGGTGCGACGAAGAAGAACGCGTGGGTTCGGATCGGCGAGCTGATCGTGCTGTATTTCGTCGTCGGCGCGCTCGGCTTCTGGCTCGAGTCGCGCGCCGGCAACCGCTTCGAACAGGGCTGGCAGTTTTACGCGATCACGTTCAGTCTCTTTGTCGTGTTCGCGTTCCCCGGCTTCACGTTCCAGTATCTCGTCAAACGACGCTGACGGCTTCGGCCGTCGCGCTCATTCTTGGAGCCGCCGATGGCCGAACTACCCAATCACGACGCCGCACTGACCGAAACCTGCCTCGAGAGCGAGGCGATTTTCGAAGGCTCGTTCCTCAAGCTGAAGCGCGATACCGTCCGTCTGCCGGACGGCAAGCAGGCCACGCGCGAATACGTCCAGCACCCGGGCGCGGTGATGGTGATCCCGCTGTTCGACGACGGCCGCGTGCTGATGGAAAGCCAGTACCGCTATCCGATCGGCAAGGTCATGGCCGAATTCCCGGCCGGCAAGCTGGATCCGAACGAAGGCGCGCTCGCCTGCGCGGTGCGCGAATTGCGCGAGGAAACCGGCTACACGGCACGCGAATACGTGTTCCTGGCCCGGATTCACCCGATCATTTCCTATTCGACCGAATTCATCGACCTGTATCTCGCGCGCGGCCTGACTGCCGGCGAGCGCAAGCTCGACGAAGGCGAATTCCTCGAAACCTTCACGGCGACGCTGCCCGACCTGCAGGAGTGGGTGCGCACGGGCCAGATCACCGACGTGAAGACGATCATCGGCACGATGTGGCTCGACAAGGTGCTGTCCGGCGCCTGGCCGCTGGGTCCGGTCGAGCAGCCCTGACGACGCGTCAGCGGCGGGTGGGGCGCCGCGTTACAATCGGGTGACGCGGTTGCTGGCCGGCCGCGCGATCCTGGTTTAGCACGATCGTTCACAAAAGCGCGTTTTGCGCTACACTCGTCACACGCCCTGATTCAGCATGAAGGTCCTCGATTTACAGTGCCCGCACGGCCATCGGTTCGAAGGCTGGTTCGCTTCCGCCGATGAGTTCGAAGCGCAGTTGTCCCGCAAGCTGGTCGAATGTCCGGTGTGCGGGACGACCGAGATCAACCGGATGCCGTCGGCGCCTCGCCTGAACCTGTCGGGCGCGACGCAGGCACAGCCGGCCGATCCGCGTGCGCTGCAGGCGCAGGTGATGCGCGCGCTGCGCGAGGTGCTGGAGAAGACCGAGAACGTGGGCGAGCGCTTCGCCGAGGAAGCGCGGCGCATCCATTACAACGAGGCGCCGGCACGCAGCATTCGTGGCGTCACGACGCCGGAGGATGCGCAATCCTTGGCCGAAGAAGGCATCGACGTGATGCCGCTGCCGATTCCTGCCGCGCTGAAAGAACCGCTGCAATGACGTATGCAGTGTGTCCTTGGCGGCCCGGACGGCCGCGGCCAGGAGACACTGCGCATGGATCTGGATTATTCCCCCGCCGACGACGCGTTCCGCGTCGACGTCCGCGCCTGGCTCGAGGCCAATCTGCCTCACGCACTGCGCGCCAAGGTACTCGATCACAAACGACTCGACCGCGAGGATTTCGCGAGCTGGCACCGGATTCTCGGCCAGCGCGGCTGGTCCGCGCCCGCGTGGCCGGCCGAATACGGTGGCCCGGACTGGAACGCGACGCAGCGGCACATCTGGGATGAGGAGTGCGCGCGCATCGGCGCGCCGACCGTGCTGCCGTTCGGCGTGTCGATGGTCGCGCCGGTGCTGATGAAATACGGCAGCGAAGCGCAGAAGCGCCATTATCTGCCGCGCATTCTCGACGGCACCGACTGGTGGTGCCAGGGCTACTCGGAGCCGGGCTCCGGATCGGATCTCGCATCGCTGCGCACGCGCGCCGAACGCCACGGCGATCACTACGTCGTCAACGGCCAGAAGACCTGGACGACACTCGGCCAGTACGCGGACATGATGTTCTGTCTCGTGCGCACCGATCCGGCGGCGAAGAAGCAGGAGGGCATCTCGTTCCTGCTGATCGACATGAAGACGCCCGGCATCACCGTGCGTCCGATCATCACGCTCGACGAGGATCACGAAGTCAACGAGGTGTTCTTCGAGGACGTGAAGGTGCCCGTCGAGAATCTCGTCGGCGATGAAAACCGCGGCTGGACCTACGCGAAATACCTGTTGGGCCACGAGCGCACCGGCATTGCACGCGTCGGCGCGTCGAAGCGCGAGCTCGCATTCCTGAAGCGCGTGGCGTCGAACCAGCGCAAGAACGGCAAGCCGTTGCTCGCCGATTCCGTATTTGCCGCGAAGATCGCGGCGCTCGAGGTCGAGCTGATGGCGCTCGAGGTGACGGTGCTGCGCGTCGTGAGCCGCGAGACGAGCGGCAAGGGGCCGGGCCCCGAGGCATCGATGCTGAAGATCAAGGGCACCGAGGTGCAGCAGGCGCTCACCGAGCTGATGTTCGAGGCGATCGGGCCGCTCGCCGCGCCATTCGATGTCCCGTTCCTCGAGGGCGAGCGCGAACACAGCAGCGCGGGCGACGACGATGCGGCGCCGCTCGCCGCGTACTACTTCAATTACCGGAAGACTTCGATCTACGGTGGTTCGAACGAGATTCAGAAGAACATCATCGCGCAGATGATCCTGGGGCTGTGATCAGGGAACGGAGACAACCATGGATTTCAGCTTTACCGACGAGCAGCAACAGTTCGCCGACGCGCTGCGCCGTTATCTCGGCGAGCAATACGGTTTCGACGCGCGCCAGGCCATCGTGCGCAGCGAGGCGGGCGTGTCGGATGCACAATGGAGCGCATTCGCGGAGCTGGGCCTGACCGCGCTGCCCGTGCCCGACGCACATGGCGGATTCGGCGGCGGCCCGGTCGACATGCTGGTCGCGATGCAGGAGCTCGGCCGCGCACTCGTGGTCGAGCCGTATTGGGCGACGGCGGTCGGTATCGAGGCGCTGCGCATCGCCGGGTCCGGCACGGGCGACGATGCCGCGCTGCTGGAAGCGGTCGCACAAGGGCAGAAGCGCGTTGCCGTTGCATTCCACGAACCGCGGGCGCGCTACGACCTGTACGAACTCGAAACGCATGCGCGCGAGCAGGGCGGCACGTACCGGCTGACCGGCATCAAGTCGATCGTTCAGCACGGCGCACAGGCCCATGTGTGGATCGTGCCCGCGCGCGTCGACGGCGGCGGCATCGGCCTGTTCGTCGTCGATCGCGATGCCGCGGGCGTGAAGCTCGTCGACTACCGGACGATCGACGGCCAGCGCGCCGCGACGATCGAGTTCAAGGAAACGCCCGCGCGGCAGTTGACGGGCGACGCACGCGATGCGGCCGCACTCGAGCAGATTGCCGATTACGCGACCTTCCTGCTCTGCGCGGAAGCGGCCGGCGCACTCGACGAACTGAACCGCGCGACGGTCGAATACACGAAGACGCGCGAACAGTTCGGCGTGCCGATCGCGCGCTTCCAGGCGCTGCAGCACCGGATGGTCGACATGCTGATTCACGCCGAGCAGGCGCGTTCGCTGACCTACCTGGCCGCCGTGCGTTACGCGGGCGGCGACGCCGACGCGCGGCGCAAGGCGGTGTCGGCCGCGAAGGCGCGGGTCGGCGCGGCCGCGCGCTTCGTCGGCCAGCAGGCCGTGCAACTGCACGGCGGCATGGGCGTGACCAACGAGGTCGCCGCCGCACACCTGTTCAAGCGGCTGTCGATCATCGAGACGACCCTCGGCGACACCGATCATCACCTTGCGCGCATCGCGGCCCTGCCGGATTTCGCGCAGACCGACGCGGCATGACGGCGACGCGCGAGCGCGCTACAGGAGATAGACAGTGGGTATCAGTTACGAAGATCTGGAAGTCGGCAGTACGACCGAAATCGGCCGCTATACGTTCGAACCGGACGACATCAAGGCGTTCGCGCAACGCTACGATCCGCAGCCGTTCCACCTCGACGAGGAAGCCGGCAAGGCCTCGCCGTTCGGTGGACTGGTCGCGAGCGGCTGGCATACGTGTTCGGTGTTCATGAGCCTGCTCATCAAGAAGCTCGGGCCGGATTCGACCAGCATGGGCTCGCCCGGCATCGATTCGATCCGCTGGCTCAAGCCCGTGCGTGCCGGCGACACGATCACGATGTACCAGAAGGTCCACGACAAGCGCGTGTCGGCGAGCAAGCCCGATCGCGGCATCGTGTCGACGGAGTGGATCGGCCTCAACGGTGCCGGCGACACGGTGATCACCGTGCATACCAAGGTGATCTTCGGGCTGCGCCATCCGCAAGGAGCGGGTGCATGACGGACGTGACATTGCCGCTGATCGCGTCGACGCAAGCGCTGCTCGAGCGGGTCGGCGCGGAACCGCTCGCGAGCGGCTGGGTCGAGATCGACCAGCGCCGGGTCGACGGGTTCGCCGACGCGACCGGCGATCACCAGTGGATTCACGTCGATCCCGAGCGTGCGCGGCGCGAGTCGCCGTTCGGCGGCCCGATCGCGCACGGCTTCCTGACGCTGTCGCTGATTCCCGCGCTGATGACCGATGCGATGCGCTTCGAGCAGAAGATGGGCGTGAACTACGGACTGAACCGCGTGCGGTTCCTGAAGCCGGTGCCGGTCGGCGCGCGCGTGCGCGCGCTGTTCGCGGTGAAGGAGGCCGCGCAGGCCGCGCGGGGCGGCGTGCAGGTGACGTGGTCGGTGTCGATGCAGGTCGAGCGTCTGGATGCGCCGTTGCTCGTTTGTTCGGCGGAATTCATTACGCTGCACTACTTCTGATGCGCGCGGCGGCAGCGACGGATGCCGCTGCGTCGCAGGGCGCGCGGTGCTTCAGTGCTTCGCGTATTGCGTCGCGCCGAACAGCATCTCGCGTGCCTTGTCGTCCTGCAGCGGCTTGCGCAGCGACGCGAGTACTTCGACGCCGCGCTGCACGGCGGCACGCGCGGCAATGGCTTCATGCCAGCGCTTCACGTTCGGCAGTTCGTCGAGCACGATGCCCTGGTTTTGCCACGAACGCGTCCACGGGAACGTCGCAATGTCCGCGATCGTGTACGTGTCGCCCGCGAGATAGGCGGATTCGCCGAGGCGCTTTTCCATCACGTTGTACAGGCGTTTCGCTTCGTTCGTGTAGCGATTGACCGCGTACTCGATCTTCTCCGGCGCATACAGCCGGAAGTGATGCGCCTGGCCGAGCATCGGGCCGACGCCGCCCATCTGGAACATCAGCCATTCGAGCGTCGCGTAGCGCGCGGCCGGCTCGGTCGGCAGGAACTTGCCGGTCTTTTCCGCCAGGTAAATGAGGATCGCGCCGGATTCGAACAGCGAGATCGGCTTGCCGCCGGGGCCGTCCGCGTCGACGATCGCGGGGATCTTGTTGTTCGGGCTGATCTTCAGGAATTCGGGCTCGAACTGGTCGCCCGCACCGATATCGACCGGACGCGCACGATACGCGAGGCCTGTTTCCTCGAGCATGATGTGTACCTTGTGGCCGTTCGGGGTCGCCCAGCTGTAGACGTCGATCATCGTCAACTCCTTTATTGCATGCGCGAAAACGGCGCCGACAGGGCGCCGCGACAGGCGGTCATTAGAGCATGGATCGATGCGGGCTGCAGGCGACGGCAACGTGCGGCCACGCGCCTGCGCGCGCGTGTCGCCGAGGCGGCGGAACCGGCGTTCGAGCGGTGGCCGCGCGCCGGATCAGCGCTTGTAGCGCGGCTGGCGTTTCTCGAGAAATGCGGTAATGCCTTCGAACGCGTCCGCGTGATGCAGTGACGCGACGAAGTGATCGCGCTCGGTGCCGAGGTGCGTATCGAGCGGCTGCGCGGTCGCATCGTCGAGCAATGACTTGATGCGTGTCAGCGCGTTCGGCGAGATGCCGGCAAGCGAGTCGGCCCACGCGAGCGCGTCGGACAGCGCGGCACCGGGCGCGGCGAGCCGGTTGACGACGCCGAGCGCATGCAGGCGTTCGGCCGCGACAGGCTTGCCCTCGAACAGGATTTCGGCGGCGAGCGCTCGCGGCAGCGCACGTGCGAGGAACCACGAGCCGCCGCCGTCGGGCGTGAGGCCGACGCGTGCGTACGACATCACGAACTTCGCATCGTGCGCGGCAACGATCAGGTCGCACGCGAGCGCGAGCGAGAAGCCCGCGCCGGCCGCGGCGCCTTCGACGGCCGCGATCACGGGCTTCGTCGTTGCGCGCAGCGCCGTGATCCACGCGCCGAGCTGATCGATGCTGTCGGCCTGGTAGGACGGATCCTTCGAGCGGTTGTCGAGCAGCCGGTTCAGGTTGCCACCCGCGCAAAAGAAACGATCGGCCCCCGTGAGCACGACCGCGCGAATCGCGGGATCGCGCTCGGCGGTGGCGAGCGCTTCGACGCCGGCCGCATACATGTCGGGATGCAGCGCGTTGCGCGCGCCGGGATTGGACAGCGTGAGGACGAGCGTCGATTCGCTTTCGGGCGGACGCGAGGCCAGCAGTTCAGCACTCATGCGAGTGTGTCTCCATCGAATGGCGGGGTTGCGGCGCCGCATGTTGCGCGGGCTTGCGCGCCTACCCGTGAGGGTGATGCCGCAGCGGATGTATCGTTGTCTTGACGGACGCGAAACTGCTTTAGACTAGCACGAACGTGCTTTTCAGCGCGACGCATCCCGATGCGGCCGGCATCACTGTGGCCGCGCCTCAGCAACGAAGGAGACTCCGATGCTACAGCTGTGCGGTATTCCGTTGTCCAACTATTACAACAAGGTGAAGTTCGTCCTGCTCGAGCATGGCATCCCGTTCGAGGAATCGGCATGCGGTCTGCCGATCAACGATCCGGCACTGCTTGCCGATTCGCCGCTCGGCAAGATTCCGTTCCTGAAGACGGAAGAGGGCGCGCTGTTCGAGTCGCAGGTGATCATCGAGTATCTGGCCGCGCGTTTTCCCGACAAGGCCATTTTCCCGGCCGGGCCGTTCGCGGCCGCGAAGGTGCGCGAACTCGTCGAGACGCTCGAGCTGTATCTCGAATGGACCGCGCGCGAGGTCTATACGGAAGCGTTTTTCGGCGGCAAGGTCAGCGACGGGATGAAGGCGCACGTCGAGAAGCGCCTGCCGCGCGCGATCGATGCGTTCAAGCGGATGACGCAGTTCTCGCCGTACGTGCTCGGTGACACGTTCAGTCTTGCGGACATTGCCGCAGCGATCCACCTGCCGGTGATCGGGATGGCGACGAAGGCCGTCTTCGGCCGCGATTTCCTGCTCGACGCCGGCATCGACTGGAAGGCGCACGCTAAGCTGGTCGGCGAGCGGCCGGCCGCGCAGCGCGTGGCGGCCGATCGCAAGGCCTACGTCGAGGCGGCGAGCGCCGCGCGTTCGTAAGCGCGGTGCGGGCGCGATGTCGTGCCGCGCCCGGCTGCCGAGGCAAGCCTTACAGGCGCGCGAGCCGTTCGAGTGCGGATGCGAGCGTGCCTTCCTGCTTTGCAAAGCAGAAGCGCACGACGCCCGACTCGTGCGGCTCGTGGTAGAACGCCGACACCGGAATCGCCGCCACGCCGATTTCCGATGTGAGCCACTTCGAGAATTCCGCTTCGGGCAGATCGCTGATCGCCGAATAGTCGACGCACTGGAAGTACGTGCCGGTGCACGGCAGCAGCTTGAAGCGCGTGCGCTCGAGGCCGGCGCGGAAGAAGTCGCGCTTCTTCTGGTAGAAGCCGGCCAGCGTCAGGTACGGCGCCGGATCGCGCAGGTAGTCGGCGAGCCCGATCTGCATCGGCGTGTTCGCCGTGAACACGTTGAACTGATGGACCTTGCGGAACTCCGCGGTCAGCGCGGCAGGCGCCGCGACGTAGCCGACCTTCCAGCCCGTCACGTGGTAGGTCTTCCCGAAGCTCGACACGATGAAGCTGCGCGCGGCCAGGTCCGGGTAGCGCGCGACGCTCTCGTGCCGCGCGCCGTCGTAGACCATGTGTTCGTACACTTCGTCCGACAGGATCAGCACGTTGGTGCCGCGCACGATCTCCTCGAGCCTGCGCATGTCGGCCTCGCGCCACACGGTGCCGGTCGGGTTGTGCGGCGTGTTGATCATGATCATCCGCGTCTTCGGCGTGATCGCGGCGGCCAGGCGATCGAACGGGATCGCATAGTCGGGCGCTTCCAGCGTGACGAACACGGGTTTGCCGCCGGCCAGTTCGATCGAAGGCAGATAGCTGTCGTAGGTCGGTTCGACGACGATCACTTCGTCGCCGGGATGCACCGCGCACAGGATCGCCGTCAGCAGGGCCTGCGTCGCGCCGGCCGTGACCGTGATCTCGGTGGCCGGATCGTAGCGCCGGCCGTAGACCTGCGCGATCTTGTCGGCGATCGCATCGCGCAACGGCGCGACGCCGGCCATCGGCGGATACTGGTTGTGACCGTTGCGCATCGCGGCCGCGACCGCGTCGACGATGCGCGGGTCGCAGTCGAAATCCGGGAAGCCCTGGCCGAGGTTCACGGCGCCTTTCTCGGCGGCGAGCGCGCTCATCACCGTGAAGATCGTCGTGCCGACGTTCGGCAGGCGCGAGGGGAAAACGGGAGTCGTAGGCATGTCGGTAGGAGCGTTCATCGATACGGTCGCAAGCGGGTGGCGCCGGGCTCGTCAGGCCGGCGTGGTGGTGGGGGCCGACGCGGCATCGAGCGCGCAGGCTTCGGTAAATGGCGCGGGCTGCGCGATCCGGAAGCCGAAGTCGCGTGCGGTGCGCTTCGCGAGCTTGAGCAGCGCACGGTCCTTCGACACGAGCCAGTCGGCCTGCGCGGCGCGCGCGAGCTCGAGAAACTTCTGATCGTCGCGGTCCTTGCACTTCGGCAGCGGCGGCGCGTCGGCGTCGACGGGCGGCGGCTCGACGAGGCGCGTCAGGCGGGCGACGGTCGCGAGCGCTTCGGCCTTGTCGATCGCGCGCGCCTGGAACTGCGGATAGTCGAGCACGAGCTCGAGTTCGTTCAGGCAGCGGCCGTCGATCACGGCGGCCAGCGTGCCGCGTTCGAGCGCAGCCCGGATCGGGCGGGTGGCCGGGTCGTCGAATACGAGTATGTCGATCCAGACGTTCGAGTCGAGCACGACGCGATGTGCGGCATGCGGGGCGAGGGAGCGGGTCATTCGTTACAATCGGTGGTTTTCGTCTGACCGCAAGGCACGGCGTGCCAGCGAGCCTCTATGATAATCGTTCTCTCCCCAGCCAAATCCCTCGACTACGATACGCCCGCCCACGTCCCGTCTTACACGAAGCCTGCATTCGTCGACGATGCGTCGGAACTGATCGACGGCCTGCGCAAGCTGTCGCCGCAGGATATCTCGACGCTGATGGACATCTCCGATCCGCTCGCGCGGCTGAACTTCCAGCGCTACGCGGACTGGTCGCCGACCTTCACGACGGCCAATGCGAAGCAGGCGGTGCTCGCGTTCAACGGCGACGTGTACGAAGGGTTCGATGCCAAATCGCTGTCGGCCGCCGATCTCGACTATGCGCAGCAGCATGTGCGCGTGCTGTCGGGCCTGTACGGGCTGCTGCGCCCGCTCGACCTGCTGCAGCCGTACCGGCTCGAGATGGGCACGCGTTTCGCGAACGCGCGCGGCAAGGATCTGTATGCGTTCTGGGGCGACCGCATCACGCGGGCACTGAACGAGCAGCTCGAGACGCGCAGCGGCGCGGCACGTGTGCTGGTCAACTGCGCGTCGACCGAGTACTTCAAGTCGGTCAAGCCGAAACTGCTGGCCGCGCCGATCGTCACGCCGGTGTTCGAGGACTGGAAGGGCGGCCGCTACAAGATCATCAGCTTCCATGCGAAACGCGCCCGTGGCCTGATGGCGCGCTATATCGTCGAGAACCGCATCTCCGAGCCGGCCGCGCTGAAGGATTTCGCGGTGGAAGACTACGCGTTCGATGCCGCTGCGTCGAACGATTCGACTTACGTATATCGCCGGCGAATCGGCGAGTGACCGAGCCGGCCGTTCACGAGACGGCCGGTGCATGCATGAGGCCGGACACGTGGCAGACCGCCCGCTCCGGTCGCAATTGGAGAGACAGATGACCCTTTCGATCACCAGCAATTTCGACGCAGGCGCCGTCGACGTCGTGTCGTGCGATAGCCCGGACGCGATCCGGCTGCGCATACGTGGCGACAACCGCTCGGAATTCGCGCAATGGTTCTACTTTCGCCTGACGGGCGCGCGCGGCGAGCGGTGCGTGATGTCGTTCGAGAATGCAGCCGAATGCGCGTATCCGTCGGGATGGCGCAACTACAGTGCAGTCGCGAGCTACGACCGGGTCGACTGGTTCCGCGTGCCGACGACATTCGACGGCAAGACGATGACCATCGACCATGCGCCCGAGTTCGACAGCATCTACTACGCGTATTTCGAGCCGTACTCGGAAGAGCGCCATGCGGCGTTCCTCGGCGCGGTTCAGCAATTGCCGCAGGCGAGCGTCGTCGAACTCGGCCGCACGGTCGAAGGCCGTCCGATGTCGCTGCTGACGCTCGGTACGCCGGAAGTCGACGGGGCACCGAAGAAGAAGGTATGGATCATCGCGCGCCAGCACCCGGGCGAGACGATGGCCGAGTGGTTCGTCGAAGGGCTCGTCAAGCGGCTGGCCGGATGGGGCGACTGGGCGGGCGATCCGGTGGCGCGCAAGCTGTACGACCGCGCGACGTTCTACATCGTCCCGAACATGAATCCGGACGGCAGCGTGCACGGCAACTTGCGCACCAACGCGGCGGGCGCGAACCTGAATCGCGAGTGGATGGAGCCCGATGCCGAGCGCAGCCCCGAAGTGCTGGCCGTGCGCGATGCGATCCATGCGATCGGCTGCGACATGTTCTTCGACATTCACGGCGACGAAGATCTGCCGTACGTGTTCGTTGCGGGTTCGGAGATGCTGCCGAGCTTTACCGAGCAGCAGGGCAGGGAGCAGACCGCGTTCATCGAAGCGTTCAAGGTCGCAAGCCCGGATTTCCAGACCGAGCACGGCTATGCGGCGAGCAAGTACAAGGAAGACGCGCTCAAGCTCGCGTCGAAGTACATCGGCCATCAGTTCGGCTGCCTGTCGCTGACGCTCGAGATGCCGTTCAAGGACAACGCGAACTTGCCCGACGAGCGGGTCGGCTGGAATGGCGAACGGAGCGCAGCGCTTGGCGCTGCAATGCTGGCGGCAATCCTGGTGCACGTCGAGACGTTCGCGTAAGCGCATCGTCGTCGATATGAAAAAGCCGGCGCATCGCATGATGTGCCGGCTTTTTGGCTTCTGTCGTTGCCGCTCCGCCGTATCAGGACTTCTTCGCGGTTTTCTTCTTCACGGCATTCTTCTGGCCGCTGGATTTTTTCGTTGCGACGGCTTTCTTGCCGGTGCGGCCGGATGCCTTGGCCTTCACCTTGCCGCGGTGTGACTTGCCGTTGAACTTCTTCGTCGACGACGACGGACGCTCGACGCGCGGCTTCAGCGGCGGCACGGGATCGTTCCAGCTGAACGCAAGCATTTGCTGACCGACGTAGCCGCAGCGGAATTTCAGCGGTGTCGGGTCGCTGCCGTCGCTGTGGACGCCAAGGCCATCCACGGTAACGATGTTGTCGACCTTCACGCGCTGCTTGCCCTGATCGAACGAATCGTTCCACGGCGTGATCGTCGCCTTGCCGTTTTCGAACGCGTTCGGCGCGAAGTCGACGCGATCGAAGGCCGACGACGTGCTGGCGATGAAGCTGCCGTGCGCCGCACAATCGGCGACGATCGGATCGGCGTGCATCTCGTTGACGAATTTGTTGATCAGTTCGGAGCGCTGGTCGAGGAGGTCGGCGAATACCGGTGCCGGAAGCGCAAGCGACAGGCCCGCGACACAGGCCGCCAGCTTGCCGAGCGCCCGGAAAATCCGGAGCGAGGCAGGTGAGCTGTCCATCTGGTTATTGGTGAGGAGCAAATGAGGCATCGGGCACGTATAGATGCCCGATGAAGATCAGGAGTTCAATCTTAGCGTAAAAAAGTTGTGCGGCAGTAGGCGTTGCACTCTCCCGCGCTGCGCAAACGGATCGCCGCGCGCACCGTTCGCATCGGGGCCGGCGCGTTCAGGCGCGCGGGCCGCCGAGGCGATAGCGCCGAACGTCGAACGTCGTGACCCACGCCGGACGATAGACAGCGATGAGCGCGGTGGCCATGCCGGTGAACCACGCTTCGCCGAGCGCGAGCAGCGCGGTGTTCAGCAGATAGCCGGCGGGAATCACGACGGGCACGCCGTCCGCGAGCGCGAGCTGGACACCGGCCGCGGCCGCGGCGACCGAGACGATCGCGATGGCCGGTGACAGGAACCCCTGGCCGATGATGAACGATGCGAGGTTGTGCGGGAGCCACGCGATCGCGGCGCGTTGCAGCAACGCGGACACGGCGACCGGTAGCGCGCCGTAGATCAGATAGGTGAGACCGATGCCTTGCCACGGCGCATCGAAGACGATCGCGGCGACGGCCGTGACGGCACCCATCGCGATCAGCGCAAGCGTCCAGTCGAACAGCGTGACGAGCAGCGTCGCGCCGAGCAGGTGCATGACGATGCCATCTTCGAGCCACGCATTCGAGGCCCACAGCACCGTGATCGCAGTGACGAGCGCGAGCCACACGTGCTGGAGCGTTGCGTCCTGCAGCCGGACGAAGGGACGATTCCAGAGCGCGAGCACGAGCAGCGCCACGGCGGCGATCCAGCCACCGATGCCAACCCAGAGCGGAAGCGGTGTGAAAAGAAAACCCATGGGTCCATATTACTCGTTGAGCATCAAAGGTGGGAATCCGCACATGTCGACCGTCGCAATATCGAGACTGTCCGATCAGCGGTCGCGCCGAAACCGCGCCCGCGGTTCGGCCGCGAGCGGCAGGTCGCGAGTGCTGGTGTCCGCGGCAGGCAGCGGGTATGGACGGTCGTTCCGTTGCTTGCGCAGGGGGACCGGGCCGCGTTCGCCGATGACGGGCTTGCTTGCACGATCGCGGTTCGCCAGCAGCACCTCGAGATGGGGTGACAGCCAGCCGTTGTAGATCGCGACTGCGGCAGCGCGGTTTGCCGCGCCCAGCTGCTGGAAGATGCTGGCGAGGTGGATCTTCACGGTGCCTTCGCTGATGCCGAGCGTGCGGGCGATCATCTTGTTGGTGCTGCCCATATGGACGAAGCGCATGATCTGCGCCTGTCTAGGCGACAGGAGGCTGCTTGGCGGGCGGCGCGGCAGCGATCCGGCGAGCGTCTGGAAATGGGCATCGTGACGCGCCGCGGCGGCGGAAGGCAGGAGGCTGAGCGCGATCGGCGGGATGTAATGGCCGCCCAGCAGAACCATTTCGAGCGCCCGCACGATCAGGTGCGGCCGTGTGGAGTGCGGGATCACGCCCGCGACGCCGTAGTTGTAGAAGCGCTGGATGGCCTCCGGCGTGGATTCGTCGATCAGCACCGCGGCGGGCGTCGGCGAGCAGGCGCTGCAGAGCGCCTGGAGTTCGCTGTGCCGCCCGACGTCCAGCCAGTCGATGGCAACGAGGTCGAAACGCTGGGTGCGCAGCAGCCGGCGCGCCTGGAAACCATCGGGTGCATCGTTGATGCGGGCGTGACGGTCGATCTGCCGCAGCAGGGCTTTCAGTCCGTCACGCCGTTCGGCGTCTGAGTTAAGCACCAGGAACCGCATATTCAACCTCCGTAAGGTGAGTCATTGAGCTGCCGTCGGCATGGGGTGGCTCCGATAATGACAAAAACCTTACACGATGTCTGCTTGGCTGAAAGGATTAGGAAAAGTCTGAAATTTCGCGTGAGGGAAATGCGGACGAAAAAAAAGCCGCTCCGGCAGGAACCGGGAACGGCTTCGTTGGGCAGGCTCAGCGGGCCTGCCGTGCACGATCAGTGAAAGTGCGGCTGGGCGGGCGATGCGTCTTCCGGCATTTCCGCGTGGACGATCTCGCCGAGCGGATCCGCATAGAGCGGCACGCCGCAGTCGTCGCAGTACTCGGGCTCGAAGCGGCCTGCGTGCCGGCGGACGTCGGTTACGCCGCATTCCTTCAACAGACTCACGATCTCCTCGAGCGGCCCTTCGATCGGGGCTTCGCCTTCCAGCGTCGCGCTGTCGATCGACACGTCGCCGTTCTCGCGACCGTACAGCGGCCACACGACGCCATAGATCACGTCGTTGCTGGCACGTCGCGTGAAGCCGACGCGATACTCGTCGATCCGGCGCTCGCCGAAGCCCGCGACCACCGCGCGCAGCTCTTGCGGTGCCGCACCAAGTGTGTCGAAAAGATAACGGATGGCCGTTCGGACCGTGTGCGGACGGATGCGCTCGTCCGCATCGCGGCAGGCCGAGTAGTACGCGTCCGGAAGCAGGCATTCGAACTCGCAGCCGGGCAGGGCAGCCGACAGGTTCGGGCCGCCCTGGGCAGTCCATTGCTCGAGACACTGGCCGCGTTCGATCCGGTTGCCGTGTTCTTCCTCCTGCCAGCGAAACAGCGGTGCGCCGGCCGGCGCGGCGACGACGGCGAGCAGGAAGCGTGGGTCGGCCAGGATCGGTGAGGTTTCGGGCAGGTCGCCGAAGCTGAGCTTGGCTGCGTGCTGGCCGAGCGCCGCGTGTGCGAGCTGCTGGGCGAGCCGATAGGTCTCGACGTGGTGACGCGGCAACTGGTCGATGCTGTACAGGAACGGGGCCAGCCCGACGAGCGTGCCGGTGGCGAGCACGTGCGCCTGCAGGTGCGTGCGCAGTGCGTCGGCGACATCGCCTTTCAGCGGGCCCGACGGAATCATGTAGCGCGTCCAGGCGAGAACGGGAACGGCGACCAGCAGCGCATCGTACGGCTGGCCGTCGTGTTCGATCACCATCGATTCGCTATGCGTCTCGGCCATGTCGGCGAGCGCGCCATAGGCGTCGGGGTGGTTCTGCTGCAGATGGTCGAGTGCTGCGTCGAGCGTGGTCTGGTTGCCGTTGCGAACAATCTTGGCAAGCAGCGCATCGAGCTTCGCTTCCCAGAAGCGATCCTCGATGCGACTGCCCGAGGCGAAGAGCGCAAGCGACAGGCCGACCAGTTTGTCGGCGTCGGGGGGGAGGCGTTTGGCGATTCGCTGGCGCATATTAAATACGTATAGAAAGAGGCGAAGAACCTCACATTCTAGTCCGTTCTTTGCGCCATAAGCGGTCTCGTGCTCCGGCATGGCCGGAAGGCCGAATCGGCGGGGATGAAAGAAAAATCCATCGAACCCCTTGCGCGATTGCCGGCAGGTGCTTAGAATCACGCCTCTTTCGCGCTAACGGAAACGCGGCGCGGGAGAAGAAGGGAAGCGGTGCTGTCGGGCGGGTCGTAGCGGCCTCGGCGGTGCAGGAAGTTGAACCCCAGGCGTCGCAACGAAGCAGTTAAAAAGTTGTTGACGAACTGAAAAAGACGGTTCATAATCTCGTTTCTCTGCTGCTGAAA
>NZ_QTQM01000026.1:0-102529 GCF_003854225.1 Burkholderia sp. Bp8986
GGGCTTACGGGTACCGCGACGACGAATACTTCTTCCTCAAGATCCGCGCCGCGTTCCCCGGTAATCCTCGATGAACCGAAAAAAAGCCGCCCGGATCGACTCCGGGCGGCTTTCCTTGCTGCATCCTGCGTGCGCTGCGTCAGACCACGACCGTCTGCGCTTCGCCTTCGCGGCTCGCACGCACGGTGCCGATCTTCCACACCTGTTCGCCGGCGGCCGTCAGGTCGGCGATCGCCGCGTCGGCATCGGCTGCCGAAACGATCACGGCCATCCCGATCCCGCAGTTGAACACGCGGTGCATTTCCGCGTCGGCGACGCCGCCGTGCTCCTGCAGCCACTTGAACAGCGGCGGCAGCGGCCACGCGTTCTGGTCGAGCTCGGCCGTGAGACCTTCGCGCAGCACGCGCGGAATGTTCTCGACGAGGCCGCCGCCGGTGATGTGGGCCATGCCCTTCACCGACAGCTTCTGCATCAGCGCGAGCAGCGGCTTCACGTAGATGCGCGTCGGCGCCATCAGCGTGTCGGCCAGCGAGTGGCCGTGGAAATCGGCCGACAGGTCGGGGTTCGCGCGCTCGATGATCTTGCGCACGAGCGAGAAGCCGTTCGAGTGGATGCCGCTCGAGGCAAGGCCGAGCACCACGTCGCCTTCGGCGATCGTGCTGCCGTCGATGATCTTGCTCTTCTCGACCGCGCCGACCGCGAAACCGGCCAGGTCGTATTCGCCGTCCGGGTACATGCCCGGCATTTCGGCCGTTTCACCGCCGATCAGCGCGCAGCCCGACAGTTCGCAGCCGTGCGCGATGCCCTTGACGACGGTCGCGGCCGTGTCGACGTCGAGCTTGCCGCACGCGAAGTAATCGAGGAAGAACAGCGGCTCGGCGCCCTGCACGAGGATGTCGTTCACGCTCATCGCCACCAGATCCTGGCCGACGGTGTCGTGTTTGTTCAGATGAAAGGCCAGCTTGAGCTTGGTGCCCACGCCGTCGGTGCCCGACACGAGCACGGGCTCCTGGTACTTCTTCGGCACTTCGAACAGCGCGCCGAACCCGCCGATGCCGCCGAGCACGCCGTCGCGCAGGGTTTTCTTCGCAAAAGGCTTGATCTTGTCGATGAGCGCGTCGCCCGCGTCGATGTCGACGCCTGCGTCGCGGTAGGACAGACCTTGGGCGTCGGGAGCGGATTTCGGAGGATTCATGGGGGAATGCGAGAAGGTCGGTAAAATGCGATTTTACCCGAAGCCGGCCCGTTGGCCGGAATTCCCAGCACCGAATCGTCAGGGATTGCATCTTGGTCGACACGTCCCCGTTTTCATCGCCCCGCGAGCCGCGCCGGAAACCGCGCGCCGCCGTGCGTGCGGCCGCGTGTTCAGGCACCGGAGCAGCCCCCCGCGCGTGCCCGGCGTACGGCGCGCGTTTCATCAACCGACCTGCATTGTGACTGTTGTGTCCCGTCAACTGACGCTCGATCTCGGCACGCCGCCGCCCGCCACGTTCGACAACTTCATCATGAATGAGGAGAACGACGAGCTCATCTCGCGGCTCCAGAAGCTCGACCTCGCGCTCGCGGCGGGGCCCGTGCCGGACCGGTCGTTCTACATCTGGGGCGAGCCCGGCAGCGGCCGCACCCACCTGCTGCAGGCGCTCGTGAGCGACGCGTCGTACGGCTACGCGCGCTATCTGACGCCGCAAAGCCCGCTCGGCGCGTTCACGTTCGACCCGCGCATCGGCATCTACGCGATCGACGACTGCGACAAGATGAGCGACACGCAGCAGGTCGCGCTGTTCAACCTGTTCAACGAGGTCCGCGCGCACCCGTCGAGCGCGTTCGTCGCGGCGGGCCCCGCGGCGCCGCTCGCGCTCGACGTGCGCGAGGATCTGCGCACGCGCCTCGGCTGGGGGCTCGTGTTCCACCTGTCGCCGCCGTCCGACGCCGGCAAGATCGCCGTACTGAAGCTCGCGGCGAAGGAGCGCGGGATCGCGCTCACCGACGACATCGCCGCTTACCTGCTCACCCATTTCCGCCGCGACATGCCGAGCCTGATGGCGCTGCTCGACGCGCTCGACCGCTTCTCGCTCGAGCAGAAACGCGCCGTCACGCTGCCGCTGCTGCGCCGGATGCTGGCCCGCCCCGGCGACGACATCGCACCACCGGGCACAGGCCCGAACCGCTTCGAGTAAAATGCGCTTCCATGACTAATCTGGCACTCTTTGACCTCGATCACACGCTGATCCCGACCGATAGCGACCACGAATGGGGCCGCTTCATGGTGAAGCTCGGCATCGTCGACGCGGAAAGCTTCTCGCGTCAGAACGATCAGTTCTTCGCCGACTACAAGGCCGGCAAGCTCGACATCCATGCGTACCTGTGCGCGATGCTCACGCCGCTCGCGAAGTATTCGCGCGCGCAGCTGGCCGAATGGCACGAGCAGTACATGCACGAGGTGATCCGCCCCGCGATGACGCCCGCCGCGCTCGAACTCGTGCGCAAGCACCTCGATACCGGCGACCTGTGCTGCGTCGTGACCGCGACCAACGAGTTCATCACGCGTCCGATCGCGACCGCGTTCGGCGTCGACACGCTGATCGCGTGCGAGGTCGAAACGACCGACGGCCATCCCGACTCGCCGTACACGGGCCGGCCGACCGGCACGCCGAGCTATCGCGAAGGCAAGATCGTGCGCACCGAAGCGTGGCTCGCGTCGCTCGGCAAGCACTGGGACGACTTCGAACACAGCTACTTCTACAGCGACTCGCACAACGACATCCCGTTGCTCGAGAAAGTCACCGACCCGATCGCGACCAACCCCGACGACACGCTGCGTGCGCATGCAAGCGACCGCGGCTGGCGCATCCTCGATCTCTTCTGAACGTCGTGATCAAAAAATTCATTCGCAAGCTGCTCGGCCAGGACGGCGCCGAACACACGTCGCCCGTCGAGGCGCCCGCCGTCGAAACGGCCCCTGCCCCGCGCCCCGCGAAGGGGAGCCGCGGCGGCGGCGCCAGGAAGGCGCGCAGCAACCACGAGCCGACCGTCGTGCCGGCCAGCGTGCACCAGATCGATCCGTCGCTGATCTCGCGGAACGCCGTGCGCGTGACCGACACGCTGCAGCAGGCGGGCTTTCGCGCGTTCATCGTCGGCGGCGCCGTGCGCGACCTGCTGCTCGGCATCGCGCCGAAGGACTTCGACGTCGCGACCGACGCGACGCCGACCGAGGTGCAGCGCCTGTTCCGCCGCGCGCGCCTGATCGGCCGCCGCTTCCAGATCGTCCACGTGCAGTTCGGCCAGGAACTGATCGAGGTGTCGACCTTCCGCGCGCTGGTCGACGCGCCGCCCGAAGCCGCCGCGGCCGAGCCGCCGAAGCGCCTGAAGCGCGACGAGCTCGACCGCCGCACGCACGCGGTGGACGCGAGCGGCCGCGTGCTGCGCGACAACGTGTGGGGCGAACAGCACGAAGACGCCGCGCGCCGCGACTTCACGATCAACGCGATGTACTACGACCCGTCGACACAGACGGTGCTCGACTACCACGACGGGATGGCCGACATGCGCGCCCGCCTGTTGCGGATGATCGGCGACCCGGCCACGCGCTTCCGCGAGGATCCGGTGCGGATGCTGCGCGTCGTGCGCTTCGCGGCGAAGCTCGGCTTCGAGATCGAGCCGCACACGCGCGAGCCGATCAACGCGCTCGCCGACCTGATCAACAACGTGCCGGCCGCGCGCCTGTTCGACGAAATGCTGAAGCTGCTGCTGTCGGGCCATGCGCTCGCGTGCCTGCAGCAGCTGCGCAAGGAAGGCCTGCACCACGGGCTGCTGCCGCTGCTCGACGTCGTGCTCGAGCAGCCGCAGGGCGAGAAGTTCATCACGCTTGCGCTGAACAACACCGACGCGCGCGTGCGCGCCGGCAAGCCGGTGTCGCCGGGCTTCCTGTTCGCGACGCTGCTGTGGCACGACATGCGCCAGCGCTTCGAGCAATACACGGCGGAGGGCGAAATCCCGGTGCCGGCGCTCCATCGCGCGATGGACGACGTGCTCGACATGCAGACCGAGAAGCTCGCGATCCACAAGCGCTACTCGGCCGACATGCGCGAGATCTGGGGCCTGCAACTGCGCCTCGAAAAACGCTCGGGCCGCAGCGCGATGCGGCTGCTGGAACACCAAAGGTTTAGAGCGGGGTATGATTTCCTCCTGTTACGCTGCGAATCCGGCGAGCTCGATGCGGAAGTCGGACAGTGGTGGACGGATTTCATCGAAGGCGACGCGGCCGCCCGTGAGGCACTCCTCACGCAGGGCGGCTCGAAGGAAAAATCGCCCCGCAAGCGGCGCCGCCGCGGCGGTGCGCGAAACCGCAAGCCGGGCGAAGGCGCCGCCGAGCAGGCGCCGGACACCGCGGGCGGTTCCGACGACTGACGCGCTCGCCGGCGAACGACGTAGGAAGTGATGCCATGACGGTTGCATATATCGGACTGGGGGCGAATCTCGGCGATGCGCGCCAGACCCTGAAGGACGCGGTGGTGTGCCTCGCGCAGCAGCGCACCATCTCGATCCTCGGCAAATCGAGCCTGTATCGCACGGCGCCCTTCGAAGCGGGCGGCGACGATTACTACAACTGCGTCGTCAAGCTCGACACGACGCTGTCGGCCCGGGAGCTGCTCGCGCTCTGCCAGAAGATCGAACATCACTTCGGGCGCGAGCGCCCGTATCGCAACGCGCCGCGCACGCTCGACCTCGACATCCTGCTGTTCGGCTCCGATTCGATCGACGAACCCGACCTGATCGTCCCGCATCCGCGCCTCACCGATCGCGCATTCGCGCTCGTGCCGCTCGTCGAAATCGAACCGGCGCTCGACATCCCCGCGCGCGGCCGCGCCGATGCGTTCCTCGCCGCCGTCGCCGATCAGCGCGTCGAGAAGGTGCAGACCTGCCAATGCCTGATGCAGAAGGCCCTTGCCGCCGGCGCTGACGCCGACAAGAACCCCTGCCGATGAACACCACTCCGCTGACCGTCACCGCGCCCGACCTGCGCGCCCCGCATCGCTACCTCGTGATCGAAGGCCCGATCGGCGTCGGCAAGACGACGCTCGCGCGCCTCTTCGCCGAGCGCTGGTCGATGCAGGCGCTGCTCGAACGCCCGCAGGACAACCCGTTCCTCGAACGCTTCTATCGCGACACCGCGCGCTATGCGCTGCCCGCGCAGCTGTCGTTCGCGCTGCAGCGCGCGCAGCAGGCGCGCGAACTGATCGGCGCGCTCGATACGGGCCGGCCCGTCGTCGCCGATTTCATGCCGCAGAAGAACGACATCTTCGCGCGGCTGAACCTGCCGGAAGACGAATGGCAGCTGTACCGGTCGATCGCGACGCACCTCGACGTGCCGCAGGCACCCGCGCCCGATCTCGTCGTCTACCTGCAGGCGAGCCCCGAGGTGCTGTTCTCGCGCATCCAGAAGCGCGGGCTGCCGATGGAGCTGCAGATCAGCGACGCGTACCTGCGCTCGCTCGTCGATGCATACAACGAATTCTTCTATCACTACGACCGCACGCCGGTGCTGACGGTCGCAGCCGAACACCTGAACCCGCTGGATTCCCCCGAAGACCTCGCGCTGCTGATCGAGCGCATCGACACGATGCGCGGCCGCAAGGAATTCTTCGTCAAGGGCGAGACGACGCGCTGACGCGTCCTCGCCTGTCGTTCCTCCCCATCGAACCGGATTTCCCATGACCTATCTCCAGGAATCGAGCCGGCCTGCCGTCACGGTGCCCAAGCTGCAGGCAATGCGCGAAGCCGACGAGAAGATCGCGATGCTCACCTGCTACGACGCGAGCTTTTCCGCGCTGCTCGATCGCGCCGGCACCGACGTGCTGCTGATCGGCGATTCGCTCGGCAACGTGCTGCAGGGCCACACGACCACGCTCCCGGTGTCGCTCGACGACATCGCGTACCACACCGCATGCGTCGCGCGCGTGCAGCCGCGCGCGCTCGTCGTCGCCGATCTGCCGTTCGGCACGTACGGCACGCCGGCCGAGGCGTTCGCGAACGCGGTCACGCTGATGCGCGCCGGCGCGCAGATGGTGAAGCTCGAAGGCGGCGAATGGCTCGCCGACACGATCCGCTTCCTCGTCGAACGCTCGGTGCCGGTGTGCGCGCACCTCGGCCTCACGCCGCAGTCGGTGCATGCGTTCGGCGGCTTCAAGGTGCAGGGCCGCACGGAAGCCGGCGCCGCGCAGCTGCTGCGCGATGCGCGGGCGATCGAAGATGCGGGCGCGCAGCTCGTGGTGCTCGAGGCGGTGCCGACGCTCGTCGCGTCCGAAGTCACGCACATGCTGAAGATCCCGACGATCGGCATCGGCGCAGGGCTCGATTGCTCGGGTCAGGTGCTGGTGCTGCACGACATGCTCGGCATCTTCCCCGGCAAGCGGCCGCGTTTCGTGAAGGATTTCATGCAGGGCCAGCCGAACATCCAGGCGGCCGTCGAGGCGTACGTGAGCGCGGTGAAGGACCGCACGTTCCCGGGCCCGGAACACTCGTTCTGACGCGGGACGGGCGTGCCGTGGCGCGCGGTCGGCGCTTGCTGCGGCACACTCGCTGACGTGGCCGCGATGCGGTGCGCCGTTGCTCGTAGTGCATGACGAACAGCGCGTACTTTCTAACTCGTCCTATTCCTGCACACCTTCGTCGCTGCGACCATCAAGCCTTCGTCGATCGAAGGAGTGGAAAGGATGGCGCATGTGTATGAAAAGGCGGCTGAACATCGGCTGCTCGCCATCGCCGCGCTCGCATGCAGTTCACTCGTCGCATTACCCGCGTCCGCTGCGACCGAAGACTGCCCCGCACGCGTTGCCGTTACCCAGCAACTTGACGGTCAACCACCCGATGGCTGGAAAAGCTTCGACACGCAAAGCACCTACCCGCTTGCCAGCGTCACCTTCTGGTCAGGGCCGCCGGACCGGATGATGTCCTTGCTGCCGAACCGCTCGCGCTCCGAACCCAAAAGCGACGTCTATACCTGGTCGCTCGCTGAAAACCGTGAGGATTACTGGGTCTCATGCGACTACGGGAATACGAGCGTCGTGATCGCACGACCGCTCGGCAGACAGGCGCAGACTTGCGTCGCGCGTTACAGGCGTGGGCACGCCATCGTACAAAGCTGGCAATGCACGCCGCGGAAGTAATCCGCGTTCAGGCCGGTGCGCTGCCTTGAATCAGCCGCGCCGCGACCGACCCGCGCAACGCATTGCAGATCATCAACTCGTCTGCGTTCAGCACATCGTCGAGCGTCAGCACACGCTCTTTTGCGCCTAGCGCCGGATCGTCGAGCAGCACACCGCGCATCACGCCGGGCAACACGCCGCACGACAACGGCGGCGTCAACCACACGCCATCACGCTTCACGAACACATTCGACCGCCCGCCTTCCGTCACCTCGCCGCGCTCGTTCACGAACAGCATGTCGAAGCCGCCGAGCGCTTCCGCCGCCTGCCACGCGCGATCGTACTCGGCGCGGCGCGTCGTCTTGTGCAGCAGCAGCGCGTCGTCCGTGCGGGTTGGCGCAAAGCCGTGCGCGGACGCGAGCATCACGCCGACCGGCCCCGCGGGCAGCGGCTTCAATACCGCGGCCGTGATGTCGACCGTGCCGTCCTTCGCGAGCGCGAGCTTCATCCGGTACGGGCCGTCGCCGTCGAGCGCCGCGCAGCGCACGTCGATCTCGCGGCGCAACGCGTCGGCGTCGAGGCGGAAGCCGAACGCATCCGCGCTGCGCTGCAGCCGCGCGAGATGACGCTCGAGATGCCGGATGCCGTCCGCACGTGTCGCGGCCGTGGTTTCGAACAAATGGAAGCCGGGATCGGCATCGGTCAGGAATCGCGCTTTCAATTCGCACTCCGCATATTCGTCGGCGGCGACGCTGTCGAGCACGATGCCCGCGCCGACACCCATCCTGCCGCGCCGCCGGCCGCTAGCGGCCGTTGCCGCGTCGCGCGCGTCGATCGTTGCGGCCGCATCGACGGCGATCGCATCGAGCGTCAGCGTCCGGATCGCGACCGACAGGCAGAAATCGCCGCAGCCGGCCACGCCGTCGGGCACCGCAGCGCCTGCCGAAGGGCCTTCCTTCGGTGCATCGAGCCAGCCGATCGCGCCCGTATAGAGCCCGCGCGGCGTCGACTCGATTGCGTCGATCAGTTCCATCGTCTTGTGCTTCGGCGCACCGGTGATCGATCCGCACGGAAACAGCGCACGCAGCATCTGCGCGAACGTGGTGCCGTCGCGCCAGCCGGCCTCGACCGTCGACGTCATCTGCCACACCGACGCGTACGGCTCGACCGAGAACAGCGCCGGCACCTTGACCGTGCCCGTGCGCGCGATCCGCGACACGTCGTTGCGCAGCAGGTCGACGATCATCACGTTTTCCGCGCGGTTCTTCGGATCGCTCGCGAGGAACGCGGCGGCCGCCGCATCGTCGCGCGGATCGGCCGAGCGCGGCGCGGTGCCCTTCATCGGCCGCGCGCGCAGCACGTCGCCGTGCTTCTCGACGAACAGCTCCGGCGAGCACGACACGACCCACGCGCCGTCGGGCAGCGCGATCAGCGCGCCGTAACGCACGGGCTGACGCGCGCGTAGCCGCCGGTACAGCGCGAGCGGCGTGCCGAACATGTCGAAATTCAGCCGGTACGTGTAGTTGATCTGATACGAATCGCCCGCCCGCAGCGCGTCGTGCACCGCGGCGATCGCCGCGTCGAACGCGTCGCGCGACACACTCTTCGCGACGTGCGCGACGCCCGCGATCGACGGCGGGCCGCCGCCGTCCTGCTGCGCGAGCCATGCATCGACTTCATCGCGCGACAGGCGCTCGCAGCGCGCATACAGCAAAAAGCGCAGCGGGGCATGGCCCGGCTGCGCTCTGTCCAGATTGCGTCCGAATTCGTAGTCGCCGACGACGATCGCATGCAGCCCGTCGCGCAGATCCTGCGCCACCGCCGCATCGACTTCGTCGAGCCGTGCCGGATCCGTGCACACGCGTTCGCGCACGAAACCGGAATACAAACGACTCGACCGCGCGGACGCGGTCGAGTCGCAATCGTCCAAGAGCGCGAACGACGCGCTCTCGTTGCCTTCAGTCATGCCGTTACTCGAAGAAGCTCTTCACCCGGTCGAACCAGCTCTTGCTCTGCGGGCTGTGACGCGCACCGCCCTCGGCCAGCGACTTCTCGAACTGCTTGAGCAGATCGCGCTGCTGGTCGGTCAGCTTCACGGGCGTCTCGACCTGCACGTGTACGTACAGATCGCCCGCGATGCTCGAACGCAGACCCTTGATCCCCTTGCCGCGCAGGCGGAACGTCTTGCCCGACTGCGTGCCTTCCGGCACCGGGAACGACGCACGGCCGGCCAGCGTCGGCACCTCGATCTCGCCGCCCAGTGCGGCGGTCGTGAACGGGATCGGCATCTGGCAGTGGAGATCGTCGCCGTCGCGCTCGAACACCGAGTGCGGCTTGATGTGGATCTCGACGTACAGGTCGCCCGGCGGCCCGCCGTTGATGCCCGGCTCGCCGTTGCCGGCGGAGCGGATCCGCATCCCGTCGTCGATGCCGGCCGGGATCTTCACTTCGAGCGTCTTGGTTTCCTTCACCTTGCCCGAGCCGTGGCAGTGCACGCACGGTTCCGGGATGTAGGTGCCGGTGCCGTGGCACTTCGGGCAGGTCTGCTGGATGCTGAAGAAGCCCTGCGACATGCGCACCGTGCCCTGGCCGTGACAGGTCGGGCAGGTTTCCGGCTTCGTGCCGGGCTTCGCGCCCGACCCGTGACAGACTTCGCACGATACCCAGCTCGGCACGCGGATCTGCGTGTCGTAGCCGTGCGCGGCCTGCTCGAGCGTGATTTCCATGCTGTAGCGCAGGTCGGCGCCGCGATACACCTGCGGACCGCCGCGGCCGCCGCGCGCGGCACCGCCCGCGGCCTGGCCGAAGATGTCGCCGAAGATGTCGCCGAACGCATCCGCGAAGCCGCCGAAACCCTGTGCGCCCGCACCGCCCATGTTCGGATCGACGCCCGCGTGGCCGTACTGGTCGTACGCCGCGCGCTTCTGGTCGTCCGACAGCATTTCATAGGCTTCCTTCGCCTCCTTGAAATGCTCTTCCGCATCCTTGTTGTCCGGATTGCGGTCAGGGTGATACTTCATCGCAAGCTTGCGATACGCCTTCTTGATTTCGTCGTCGCTCGCGTTCTTCGCGACGCCCAGAACCTCGTAGTAATCCCGTTTCGCCATATCGATTCACTGTGCCGTCGCGCGTCACGCACGCGGCGGCTCCTTTCGCCCGCAGTAAAGTCTCTCGACTCGTCTGGCGCTGCGCCGTCCGCGGACGGCTCGCGCAGCACCCGCCAAAAAACAAATGTGCCCGGAGGGCCGCGAAGCCCGCCAGGCGTGGAGTCGATCCGGCCATCCGGAAGGAAAGACAGACCGCTTTCAGTCGTTGGTCAACCGCGCCGCGCGCGTTTCCACGCGCGGCGTACGGTGCCATTGCAACCCGGCTTAGTCCTTCTTCACTTCCTTGAACTCGGCGTCGACGACGTCATCGGCAGCCTGCTGCGCACCGCCCGCCTGGGCCGCGCCTTCCGCTGCACCCGCCGCGCCGGCTTGCTGCGCCTGCATGTCGGCGTACATCTTTTCGCCGAGCTTCTGCGAAGCCTGACCGAGTTCCTCGACCTTCGCGTCGATCGCCGCCTTGTCGGCCGACGTATCCTTCAGCACGTCCTCGAGCGACTTCAGCGCCGCTTCGATCTTTTCCTTCTCGCCCGCGTCCAGCTTGTCGCCGTACTCGGTGAGCGCCTTCTTCGTGCTGTGGACCAGCGCGTCGCCCTGGTTGCGCGAATCAGCCAGCTCGCGCAGCTTGTGGTCTTCCGCTGCGTTCGCTTCCGCGTCCTTGATCATCTGGTCGATTTCAGCGTCGGACAGGCCCGAGTTCGCCTTGATCGTGATCTTGTTTTCCTTGCCGGTCGCCTTGTCCTTCGCGCCGACGTGCAGGATGCCGTTCGCGTCGATGTCGAAGGTCACTTCGATCTGCGGCACGCCGCGCGGCGACGGCGGGATGCCTTCGAGGTTGAACTCGCCGAGCAGCTTGTTGCCTGCCGCCATCTCGCGTTCGCCCTGGAACACCTTGATCGTCACGGCCGACTGGTTGTCGTCCGCCGTCGAATACACCTGAGCGTGCTTCGTCGGGATCGTCGTGTTCTTGTTGATCATCTTCGTCATCACGCCGCCGAGCGTCTCGATACCGAGCGACAGCGGGGTCACGTCGAGCAGCAGCACGTCCTTGCGGTCGCCCGACAGGACCTGGCCCTGGATCGCCGCGCCGACTGCGACGGCTTCGTCCGGGTTCACGTCACGGCGCGGATCCTTGCCGAAGAACTCCTTCACCTTCTCCTGCACCTTCGGCATGCGGGTCTGGCCGCCGACCAGGATCACGTCGTCGATGTCCGACACCTTGACGCCGGCGTCCTTGATCGCGATGCGGCACGGTTCGATCGTGCGCTCGACCAGATCCTCGACCAGCGCTTCCAGCTTCGCGCGGGTGATCTTCAGGTTCAAGTGCTTCGGACCCGATGCGTCGGCCGTGATGTACGGCAGGTTGATTTCGGTCTGCTGGCTCGACGACAGCTCGATCTTCGCCTTTTCAGCGGCTTCCTTCAGGCGCTGCAGCGCGAGCACGTCCTTCGACAGGTCGACGCCCTGCTCCTTCTTGAACTCGCCGATGATGTAATCGATGATGCGCTGGTCGAAGTCCTCGCCGCCGAGGAACGTGTCGCCGTTGGTCGACAGCACTTCGAACTGCATTTCGCCGTCGACGTCCGCGATCTCGATGATCGACACGTCGAACGTACCGCCGCCGAGGTCATACACGGCGATCTTGCGGTCGCCCTTCTCGGCCTTGTCGAGGCCGAACGCGAGCGCGGCTGCCGTCGGCTCGTTGATGATCCGCTTGACTTCCAGGCCCGCGATGCGGCCGGCGTCCTTGGTTGCCTGGCGCTGGCTGTCGTTGAAGTACGCCGGCACCGTGATCACGGCTTCCGTGACCGGCTCGCCGAGGTAGTCTTCGGCCGTCTTCTTCATCTTGCGCAGCACTTCGGCCGAAACCTGCGGCGGCGCGAGCTTCTCGCCGTGCGCTTCGACCCATGCGTCGCCGTTGTCGGCCTTGATGATCGCGTACGGCATCAGGCCGATGTCCTTCTGGACTTCCTTCTCTTCGAAGCGGCGGCCGATCAGGCGCTTCACGGCGAACAGCGTGTTCTTCGGGTTGGTCACGGACTGACGCTTGGCCGGCGCGCCGACGAGCACTTCGTTGTCGTCCATGTAGGCGATGATCGACGGCGTCGTGCGCGTGCCTTCCGAGTTCTCGATGACCTTGACCTGGTTGCCTTCCATGATGGCGACGCACGAGTTCGTGGTGCCGAGGTCAATACCGATGATCTTTCCCATTTTCACTAATCTCCAGAAATGCTTGTTTGCTGCGCGAAACCCCGCGTTTTGGGCAGTTTCGCGCGCCAGAATTCAACTCTGTTCCCGAAATGCGTCCGGCCGATCCGTTTTCAAGACCCGCCAAGCGATGCGGATATTAAATTTTTTCAATCGCCGCCGGTAGCCGGATCGTACGAACCGGCGTCGCGGCCCGACTGCGCGCCAGCCGCCGCGGCGATCTTCGCGCGCGCCGCCGACACCGCCGCCTGGAACTGCGCGAGGCCATGCCAGCCGGTCGCGCGGCCGAGCCGCTTGCCGCGGTGGAAGAAGAACCACGTCGGCACGCCGTGCAGGCCGAAGCGGCGTCCCAGCTCATGATGTTCGTACACGTTGCAATGGAACCACTTCAGATCCAGCGCGCGGATCGCGTCCGGCTGGGCGAGCATCGCCTTCTTGGCGATCTCGCAGTTGAAGCAGTCGACGCCCCAGAAGAACACCACGGCGAGCGCATCACCGGCGCCGGCGATCGCGGCGTCGAACGTGTCGGCCGCCAGCGCCTGCATGTCGAACGCGTCGAACGCGGCCGGATCGACGCCGGCGGGAACCATTGCGTCGGCCTTACTTCGGCTGGGCGACCGTGACGAGCGCCGGGCGCAGCACGCGGTCGGCGATCATGTAACCCTTTTGCAGGACGGTCACGACGGTGTTCGGCTCCTGCTCGGCCGGCACCATCGAAATCGCCTGGTGCTGGTGCGGATCGAACTTCTCGCCGACCGGGTTGATCGCGACGACGCGGCCCTTCTCGAGCGCGCTCGTCAGCTGGCGCAGCGTCAGTTCGACGCCTTCGCGCACCTTCGTGATGTCGCCGGACGTATCGCCGACGGCAGCCTCGAGGCTGTCCAGCACGGGCAGCAGGTGCTCCGCGAAGCCCTCGATCGCGAACTTGTGCGCCTTCGAGACATCTTCCTGCGCGCGGCGGCGGACGTTCTCGGTCTCGGCCTTCGCCCGCAGGAAGCTCTCCTGCAGCTCGGCGACCTTGGCTTGAGCCTCCGCGAGCGCCGCGTCGGCTGCTTCGGCGGCGGGCGCCGCGCCTTGCGCCGCCTGCTTCTCGCTGCCGATGTCTTCGGCCGATTGGGTAGCCGGGTTCTCTTGCGTGTTTTCCATGTCGCTGAAAGTCGATTAGAGGTTGAAGCCAAATCGGCAACCGCCGGACCGTATGCCGGCGGCACCGCACATTGTTGGTGCAAATAAGGGCGAAAACTGCGATTTCAAGGGGGTTATTCACCGGCATTCGCCAATGCCGTGAAACAACCGCGCTGCGCGCCGCCGATTACGTGCATTTGTCGCCGGATCGGACGAAACGACCGGTAACAACGCTTACCAGGCAAGTACTAGCTCGGCACAGGGGGGTGCACTACACTCCATTCAAGCGTCGAAAAAGCGCGTTTACCCTAGCTTACCGGCGCCTGACATCCACCTGGCGCTGCATTCACAGTCCCATCGAGGCGCGTACCGTGAAACTGACCTTTGCCATATCGGTGGTCGCGCTGGTACTGATTGCCGGCACCACCACCATCTGCCTGTCCGGAGCCGTCACCGACCGCACGACCGAATACGGAAGCGCGCGGGCGACGTTCGACCAGATGTTCAGCTCCCACCAGAAAATCTGTCGATGATGCGCCGGTCGCGCTTGGTCGGCCGGCCGTGCAGTTCCGCCGCCGGCTCGCGATAGGTGCGGCGCCGTTCCAGTTCGGCGAGCCGCGCGACGCGCCCCGCTTCCGTTTCCTCGTAAAGCGTCTGCGCGATGCTCGCGGGCCCGCGCACGTCGCAAATGCCAAGCACGGCAATGTGCCAGACGACACCGTCGATCGCAATCTCGACCTCGTCGCCGACGCGCACGTCCTTGGCCGGCTTCACCGCCGCGCCGCCGATCTTCACGTGGCCCTTGTCGACCGCGTCGGACGCGAGCGAGCGCGTCTTGAAGAAGCGGGCCGCCCACAGCCATTTGTCGATGCGCAGCTTCGCGCCGGGTTCAGTCGAAACCCTGTAGTTCATCGCGTTCAACTCACCGTTTCGGGCTGCGCGGCCTTCACCGGCCAGCCCTGCAGATTCTCGGCGACGATCTCGCCCAACGCGCCGATCCACGCGGGCGCGCCGTTCAGGCACGGAATCCGGTGGAACGCCTGGCCGCCGCCCGCGATGAACTCGTCGCGCACCTCCATCCCGATCTCCTCGATCGTCTCCAGACAATCGGCCGTAAAACCGGGACAGAACACGTCGGCCCGCCGCACGCCCGCCTCGCCGAGTTCGCGCAGCGTCGGCGCCGTGTACGGCTGCAGCCACTCGGCCTTGCCGAAGCGCGACTGGAACGTCACGCGGCATTCGAGCGTCGACAGCCCGAGCGCGGCCATCAGCAGCGCGCCCGTCTGCTGGCACTGGTCGTGATAGGGGTCGCCCAGGTCGAGCGTGCGCTTCGGCACGCCGTGGAAACTCAGCACGAGCTTGTCGCCGGCCGCGAAGTCGGGCCGGCCATGCTGCGCCCAGTACTGGCGCACCTGTTCGGCGAGCGCGTGGATGTAGGCCGGATGGTCGGCGTAGTGCCGCACCGTGCGCACTTCCGGCTGGTTGCGCATCCGCGCGAGCGCGGCGAACGCGGCATCGAATGCCGTCGCGGTGGTGGACGCCGAGTATTGCGGGTACATCGGCATCAGCAGCACGCGCTCGACGCCAGCACGCTTGAATTGCGCGAGCGCCTGCGCAATGCCCGGGCTGCCGTAGCGCATCGCGTAGTCGACCGTCACCTGATAGCCGTTCGACGCGAGCAGGTGGCGCACGCCGTCGGTCTGGCGCTCGGTGTATACGCGCAGCGGCGAGCCTTCGGGCATCCAGACGGCCGCGTACTTCTTCGCGGACGCGCGACCGCGCAGCGGCAGGATCAGCGTGCGCAGCAGCACCTGCCAGACGACCTGCGGGATTTCGACGACGCGCGGGTCCGACAGGAACTCGGCCAGATAGCGCCGCACCGCGCGTGGTGTCGGGGCGTCGGGCGTGCCGAGATTGATCAGCAGCACGCCGATGCGATGGGCAGCTGCGACGCTCGAAGGCGGCTCAAGATCGAAACGCATGGGCAGGAACGTGCTCGGGGCACGCAGTCGGACGGCCCTCAATTATAGCGGGCCGTCTCGCCCGGGTCGGCTGGCCGTTCGGCCGACTGGCGGTACGCACGGCGCCGCGGCACGATGGCGGGACGGTATCGGTCGGGTTACTGCTGGCTCAGCGTGAGCGACAGCAGCCGCGCGGTGATGTCGACGATCGGGATCACGCGGTTGTACGCCATGCGGGTCGGGCCGATCACGCCGAGCGTGCCGACGATCTGGCCGTTCACCTCGTAGGGCGCGGTCACGACGCTCATTTCCTCGATCGGCACGAGCGTCGATTCGCCGCCGATGAAGATCTGCACGCCCTGGGCGTGGCTCGACACGTCGAGCAATTGCAGGAGGCCCGTCTTTTGGTCGAACACGTCGAACAGCTTGCGCAGCCGCGCCATGTCGGACGACAGATCCGCCACTTCGAGCAGGTTGCGCTCGCCGGAAATGAGCACGGTGTCCTCGGTATCGGGCACCTCGGTGCTGGCCGTCACGGCCGCATGCATCAGCGTGGTCATGTCGCCGCGCAGCTGGTCGATCTCGTCGCGCAGGCGGCGGCGCACCTCGTCGAACGACAGCCCGGCGAAGTGCGCGTTGATGTAGTTGGACGCCTCGGTGAGCTGCGACGGCGAATAGTCGCGCGGCGTCGCGAGCATCCGGTTCTGCACGTCGCCCTCGGGCGTGACGATGATCAGCAGGATGCGCTTGTCCGACAGCCGCATGAACTCGATCTGCTTGAACACGTGGCTGCGGCGCGGCGTCAGCACGACACCCGCGAACTGCGACAGGTTCGACAGCACGCTCGCCGCGGCCGCCACGACCCGCTGCTGCGGTTCGCCGGCCTGCAGCGTGTTCTGCACCTGGCGCGCGACGGCCTCGGCGTCGATCGGCGCCTCGACCGTCAGCATCGTGTCGACGAACAGCCGGTAGCCGCGCGGCGTCGGCACGCGGCCGGCCGACGTATGCGGGCTCGACACGAGGCCGAGCTCCTCCAGGTCGGACATCACGTTGCGGATCGTTGCCGGGCTCAGTTCGAGCCCGGAGTAACGGGACAACGTGCGCGAGCCGACCGGCTGACCGTCGGCGATATACCGTTCGATCAGGGTTTTCAGGAGGGTTCGTGCGCGAGGATCTAGCATGGTGGAAAATTTTAGCGCAACCGCGCGAGCACGGCGAGTGGCCGCGGCCACTGTCGCCCGGGCCGACCGATCCGGCCCCGTTCGCGCACAGCCGGTTCTTTTCGTCAACGAGCTATGGTGTAATGCCGGCATGAAAACCGGTAATCAGTTCAACACCGTCGCGCTCGTCGGCCGGAGCAACACGCCCGGCATCGCCGAGCCGCTCGCCACGCTGGCTGGCTGCATCGCGAAGCTCGGCTTCGAGGTCGTGTTCGAAGCCGAAACGGCGCGCGAGATCGGCATCTCCGGCTATCCGGCGCTCACCCCGGCGGAGATCGGCGCGCGCGCGGACGTGGCGGTCGTGCTCGGCGGCGACGGCACGATGCTCGGCATCGGCCGCCAGCTCGCGCCGTACAAGACGCCGCTGATCGGGATCAACCACGGGCGGCTCGGCTTCATCACCGACATCGCGGCGGCCGACATGCAGGCGCGCGTCCCGGTGATCCTGTCGGGCAAGTTCGAGCGCGAGGAGCGCTCGCTGCTCGAGGCCCGGATCGTGCGCGACGGCGAACCGATCTACCACGCGCTTGCGTTCAACGACGTCGTCGTGAACCGCAGCGGCTTTTCCGGGATGGTCGAGCTGCGCGCGTCGGTCGACGGCCGGTACATGTACAACCAGCGTTCGGACGGCCTGATCGTCGCCACGCCGACCGGCTCGACCGCGTACGCGCTGTCGTCGGCCGGCCCGATCCTGCATCCGCAGCTCCAGGGCATCGTGCTCGTGCCGATCGCGCCGCACGCGCTGTCGAACCGGCCGATCGTGCTGCCCGACGATTCGAAGATCGCGATCCAGATCGTCGGCGGCCGCGACGTCAACGTGAACTTCGACATGCAGTCGTTCACCTCGCTCGAGCTGAACGACACGATCGAGGTGCGCCGCTCGAAGCACACGGTGCCGTTCCTGCACCCGGTCGGCTACAGCTACTACGCGACGCTGCGCAAGAAGCTGCACTGGAACGAACACGCATCGAACGAAGACGACAAGGCGTCCTGACGCACCCACGCCCGACACCATGCTCCGCCACCTCTCGATTCGCGACTTCGTCATCGTCGCCGCGCTCGATCTCGAATTCGACAGCGGCTTTACCGTCTTTTCCGGCGAAACCGGCGCCGGCAAATCAATCCTGATCGACGCCCTGGCCCTCGCGCTCGGCGAACGCGCCGACGCGAGCGTCGTGCGCGCCGGCTGCGGCCGCGCCGACATCACCGCCGAATTCACGCCGCACGACCGCGTCGCGCGCTGGCTCGACGAACACGCGTTCGACGCCGAGGACACCGTGATGCTGCGCCGCGTGATCGACGCGAACGGCCGCTCGCGCGCGTTCATCAACGGCACCAGCGCGACGCTCGCGCAGCTGCGCGAGCTCGGCGAGATGCTGGTCGACATCCACGGTCAGCACGCGCACCAGCTGCTGATGCGGCCCGACGCGCAGCGCGAGCTGTTCGACACTCACGCGGGGCTCGTGGCAGATGCCGCGAACGTCGCACGCGCGTGGCGCGTCTGGCGCGACGCAACGCAGGCGATCGACGCCGCGAAGGCGCACGAGCGCGAACTGCAGCTCGAACGCGAGAAGCTCGCCTGGCAGCTCGCCGAGCTCGACAAGCTCGCACCGCAACCCGGCGAATGGGACGAAGTCGGCAGCGAGCACAAGCGCCTGTCGCATTCGGCGAACCTGATCGCCGGCGTGCAGGGCGCGCTCAACGCGCTGTCCGAGGCCGACGACGCGATGCTCCCGCAGCTCGGCGCGATCGTGTCGAAGTTGCGCAGCCTGGCCGACTACGACACGGGGCTCGGCGATGCGCTCGCGTCGCTCGAACCGGCCGAAATCCAGCTGCAGGAAGCCGTCTATTCGCTGTCGCACTACGCGCAGCGCCTCGATCTCGACCCGGCCCGGCTCGCGCAGGTCGAAACGCGCCTCGACGCGCTGCACTCGACCGCCCGCAAGTTCCGGCTGCCGCCCGACACGCTGCACGAGGAACATGCGGCACGCCGCGCGCAGCTCGCCGCGCTCGACGCGGCCGCCGATCTCGGCGCGCTCGAAGCCGCGCAGGCGAAGGCACGGGAAGCCTATCTCGCCGACGCGAAACACCTGTCGACGGCCCGCGCGCAGGCCGCGAAGGCGCTCGGCACGGCCGTCACGGCCGGCATGCAGGAACTGTCGATGGCGGGCGGCAGCTTTGAAGTCGCGCTCGTGCCGCTCGCCGACGGCGGCCCGCACGGGCTCGAACAGGTCGAATTCCGGGTCGCCGGGCACCCCGGCGTGCCGCTGCGGCCGCTCGCGAAAGTCGCGTCGGGCGGCGAACTCGCACGGATCAGCCTCGCGCTGGCCGTGATCGCTAGCGCCGCCAGCCCGACGCCGACGCTGATTTTCGACGAAGTCGACACGGGGATCGGCGGCGGCGTCGCCGAGGTGGTCGGCCGCCTGCTGCACCAGCTCGGGCGCGACCGCCAGGTGCTGTGCGTGACGCACCTGCCGCAGGTCGCCGCACGCGGCGACCATCACTTCCAGGTCGCGAAAGGCGCCGACGAGCGCGGCGGCACCGTATCGTCGGTCGTCCCGCTCGACAAGGCGAGCCGGGTCGAGGAAGTCGCGCGGATGCTCGGCGGGCTCGAGATCACCGCCACCACGCGCAAGCACGCGAAGGAAATGCTGGCGGCCTGACGCCGGCTTCGTCGGCCGAAATGCAGAAGATCGGCGCATGCGCCGGTCCCGGACCGCCGACGAACCCCACGTTTTTCGGAACGCGGCGTGTCGCCTTTCCCGGAACAGGCCTGCAGCGGCACGGCGAGCAGGCAGACCGATCTGCCGGTCGAACCGCTCGCACGGCGCAGTTTTTCGATGGACGGGCGCCGCCCGAGCGCCGCCCGCCCTACCCCGCGGATTCGAGCGTCCTGCCGCGAACGCGGGATTCAAACGTCCGCATCAAACGCCCGTTTCGACCGCGCCGAACACACGCTCCCACAACGCCGTCACGGCCGCCCGCTCGTCGGCCACCAGCGCCGGATCGACCCGCGCCTTCTCCATCCCGTCGAGCCGCAGCTTGTGCTGCAGCTTCCGGTACTTGCGGTACGCGGCGCCGACGCGCTCGGCCTCGTCCTCGCCCATCAGCCCGAACCGCGCGACCTCGCGCAGCAGCGCGATGTTGCCGGTGTTGCGGATCAGCTCGGCATCGCTCGACGCATGCAGCAGCACCCAGTACTGGACGATGAACTCGATGTCGACCATCCCGCCGCGATCGTGCTTCAGGTCGAACAGCTCGGTCTGGTTCGGGTGGCCGGCGAACACCTTGCCGCGCATGTCGACGATTTCCTTCGCGAGCACCGCCCCGTCGCGCGGCGTCGTCAGCACCTGCTGGCGGATCGCCTCGAAGTCCGTGCCGATCTGCGGGTCGCCCGCGCTGTAGCGGGCGCGCGTCAGCGCCTGGTGTTCCCACACCCACGCGGTATTGGCCGCGTCGCCCTCGCGCAGCTGGTAGCGGCGGAACGCGTCGAGATCGGTCACGAGCAGCCCGGCCTCGCCGTTCGGCCGCAGCCGCAGGTCGATGTCGAACAGCGCGCCCGCGCCGGTCGCGGTCGTGAGCCACGTGATCAGCCGGCGCGTGAACGTCGTGTAGACGTCCGCCGAGCGCTCGTCGGGGTCGTCGTACAGGAAGATCAGGTCGAGATCGGATGCGTAGCCGAGCTCCTTTCCGCCGAGCTTGCCGTATGCGATCACCGCGAACTTCGGCACGTCGCGGTGGCGCTTCGCGAGCTGCGACCAGACGACTTCGATCGTCACGTCGAGCACCGCGTCGGCGAGCTCGGACAGGCGGTCGCTCACATGCTCGACCGACAGCTGGCCGGCCAGGTCGATCAGCAGGATGCGGAACACTTCCGCGTGCTGCGCGTGCCGCAGCAGGTCCATCTGCTGCTCGGGGCCGTCGGCGGCCGCGAGGCGCGCACGCAATGCGTCCTTGAACGCAGGCCAGTCGAACGGGCTCGCGATCGCTTCGTCGTCGAGCAGTTCGTCGAGCAGCTGCGGATGGCGAATCAGGTAGCCGCCGCCCCAGCGCGTCGCGCCGAGCACCGACAGCACGCGGTCGAGCGCGGCCGGATATTCGGTCAGCAGCGCGAGATAAACGCCGCGCCGGCTGACCGTCTCGAGCAGGTCGAACAGCCGCACGATGGTGTCGTCGCGGCGCGCGGCGTCGATCTGCGGCGCGGCCTCGAGCGCGCGCTGCGCGACGCTGTCGAAGCGCTGCCGGCTCTTTTCGGGCAGGCCCGCGTAGCGCGACGACTGCCAGATCGCGCGCAGCCGCGCGAGCACGGCCGCCGGATCGGTGAAGCCCACGCCGTCGAGGCGCGCGAGCAGCGCGTCGTCTTCGCCGTCGTCGGCGAGCGCCCCGCTCCAGATCCACGTGGCGGCCGTGTCCTCGCCCGCCGCGCAGGGGCCGCCGTTCACCTTGTCGGCAAAGATCTGGTCGAACTGCGCCTCGACGAACGTCCGGTGACCGTCGAGCACCGTCATCAGCGCAGCATAGTCGGCAAAGCCGAGCGACGCGGCCAGCACCGCCCGCTCGCCCGCATCGACCGGCATCGCGTGCGTCTGCGCGTCGTCGCGGTACTGCAGCCGGTGCTCGAGCGTGCGCAGGAAGTTGTAGGCGTCGGTCAGGCGCTCGCGCACGTCCTCGCCGATCAGCCCGCGCGCCTGCGCATGGCGCAGCACCGCGAGCGTCGGCCGCACGCGGAATTCCGCATCCTGGCCGCCGCGGATCAGCTGGAACACCTGCGCGCTGAATTCGATCTCGCGGATTCCGCCGCGCCCGAGCTTGATGTCGTCGGCCTTGTCGGGCCGCATCGACGCGCGGCGCGCGGCTTCCTGGCGAATCTGCTGGTGCAGCGCACGGATCGCGCCGATCACGCCGAAGTCGAGATAGCGGCGGTATACGAACGGCTTGACGATCGATTCGAGCTGCGCCGCCAGCCGCCGCGCCGCGTCGCTGTCGCCTTCGGATACGAGCCGCCCCTTGATCCACGCGTAGCGCTCCCATTCGCGCCCCTGCACGTAGAAATACTCCTCGAGCATCCCGAGACTGCAGACGAGCGGCCCCGAATCGCCGTTCGGGCGCAGTCGCATGTCGACGCGAAACACGTAGCCGTCGGCCGTGACCTCGGACAGCACGCCGATCAGGCGGCGGCCGAGCCGCGTGAAATATTCCTGGGTGGACAGCGGCGAGCGCGTGCCGCCGGCCGTTTCGCCGTCGTCCTCGTAGACGAAGATCAGGTCGATGTCCGACGACACGTTCAGCTCGCGGCCGCCGAGCTTGCCCATCCCGACCACGCCGAGCACGACGCGCTGGCCGTCGGCGCCGCGCGGCTCGCCGTACATCGCCTCGAGTTCGGCCGACAGCAGCGCGAGCGAGCGCTGCACGGCCACTTCGGCGAGATCGGTCATCGCGCCCGTCACCTCGGCGACGCTCGCGACGCCGCGCAGGTCGCGCTCCGCGACCGCGCCGAACACCTCGATACGCAACTGCCGCAGCGCACGCTTCAGTTGCTCGTCGCCCGGCGCGGCCGCGCCGGCCGGCGTGGCGAGCAGTTCGGTCAGGCGCGCGTCGAGCTGCGCGCGCGTGAGCGGCGCGGCGGCCCACGCGGCGATCTGGTCGGACAGCGCGGGACGCGCGGCGGCCGCGCGGGCGAGATAGCGGGAATAGGACGTGCTGATCAGGGCGGAAGCGTCGGTCATCGAAAAGCGGGCCTGGCAGTATGGCCCCGCTGCGGGAGCAACGCGTGCGCGCCCCGCTGCCGACAGGCCCCTTGGACTCGGCGCGGTGTCGCGACGCGGATGCGCCGCCGCGACAACCGCGCGCCGGAAAGCCCGTGCCGTGCGGCCTCAACGGCCGCCGGCACGAACCCGTGTGATACATTTCAACGTCAGTCTGCAAAACTACCATATCGCCGCCCTTCCGCCGCATGTCCGACCGTCAGGAATCCGCCGTAGCTGAGCCCGAAGCGGGACCTCCGAAGCACGATCATCCGGTCCTGCGTCGCGTGTTCAGGGTGACGCTGGCAGTCGGGATCGGCACGTACTTCGTCGCGTCCGGCGTGTTCCTCGGGATGCGCTACGTGCTGCTGCCGCGCATCGACGAGTACCGCCCGCGCATCGAGCGCGCGGTGTCCGACAAGCTGCACGCACAGCTTTCGATCGGCAAGCTGTCTCCGCACTGGTCCGGCATGCAGCCGGGCGTCGAAGTCGCCAACCTCACCATTCGCGGCCGTGACGGCCAGATCGCGCTGTCGGTCCCGCACGCGACGGCAGCGCTGTCGTGGATGTCGCTGCTGCGGCTGTCGCCTGCGCTGTCGAGCCTGATCGTCGACCATCCCGACCTCGTCGTCGCGCGCGCCGCCGACGGCTCGCTGAGCGTCGCGGGCGTCGGCGTCGCGACCACCCATGGCGGCAACGACACGTTCGGCACGTGGCTGCTGAAGCAGGAAGCGATCGTGCTGCGCAACGGCACGCTGCGCTGGCGCGACGCGCAGCACGACGCACCGGAACTCGCGCTGTCCGGCATCCGCCTCGCGGTGCTCAACCACGGCCGCGAGCACAAGGCCGCGCTGCAGGCGCCCGCGAACGGCACGCTGCTGCTCGGCCCGCTCGATTTCCGCGCGCGTTTCCGCCACAAGCCGCTCGCGCCGATCGGCAAGCCGACGAACTGGACCGGCGACGCGTACCTGTCGACCGGCCCGGTCGACCTGCAAACGCTCGGCCGCTATCTCGACATTCCGCTCACGATCCACGCGGGCCGGATCGACAACGCGATCTGGGCGACCTTCCAGGACGGCCACCTGCGCTCCGCGGGCGGCGACTTGCAGGGCGCCGACGTCGTGCTGCGCGTCCGGCCGACCCAGCCGCGCCTCGACGTGCCGACGGTCGGGTTCGGCTGGGACATGGCGCTGGACGCCGGCCACGACTACACGCTGCACCTGACGCGCTTCAACGCGGAGCTCGGCCAGCCGCCGCTGCCGGACGGCACGCCGCTCGCCCGTTCGCTCGCGCTGTCGACGCTGACCGCCCGCTACCGCGTGCCGACCGCCGACCAGGGGCAGTTGCTCAGCGTCGTCGGCGACCGCGTCGATCTCGGCATCCTCAGCGAGTTCATCCGCGGGCTGCCGCTGCCCGCGCGGCTGCGCAACGAGCTGATCAAGCTCGACCCGCGCGGGATGGTGTCGAACTATCACATCGAGGTCGAACGCGCGAAGCCGGCGCGGCCCGACCTGGCCGACGAAGAGCGGCGCATGGGCGCCGCGCCGATCGTCCGCTACCGCTTCCTCGGCGATCTGCAGGGCATCAGCGTCGCCGCGCAGGAGCCGCCGCCGGGTCTTTCCCCGCGTGGTCACCCGCGCGCCGGCTGGCCGGGCGTCGAGAATTTGTGGGGCCGCATCGATGCGAAGGAAACCGGCGGCACCGCGCACTTCGACACGGTCAATGCGGCGGTCACGGTGCCCGGCGAATTCGACGAGCCGCGCCTGACCTTCGACCGGCTGCGCGGCAACGCGAAATGGGTGATCACGCCGGCGCCGGGCGAGAAGCACGCGCGCGTCGACGTGACGTTGCCCGACCTGTTCGTCGCGAACCCCGACGCGGAAATCGCGGTGTCGGGGACGTACACGAACCCCGGCCACGGCCGCGGCTCGCTCGACCTGCGCGCGGATTTCGCGCGCGCGTCGGTTGCGCGCATTCCGCGCTACCTGCCGACCGGGATGTCCGAGCACCTGCGCGACTATCTCGGCCATGCGCTGCAGGACGGCCAGGTGACCAAGGGAGCCTCGATCGTCGCCCGCGGCCCGCTCGAGAAATTCCCGTTCGAACACGAGCCGGACGCCGGCGTGTTCCACATCGTCGCGCCGTTCACCGGCGGGCGCTTCGAGCCGACGCCGTACCCGCCGCGCAAGCTCGCGAACGGCACGCCGAGCATCTGGCCCGCACTCGACGGAATCGACGGCGTGTTCGAGCTCGCGCAGAACAAGCTGCGCTTCGACATCGCGCGCGCGCACTACAAGCGCGTCGCGCTGACGAAGGTCGCCGGCCGGATCGACGATCTCGGCAATCCGTCGAAGTCGCCGCTCATCATCGACGGCCATGCGCAAGGCCCGCTCGCGGACCTGATCGACTACGCGGACAACAGCTCGCTCGGCGCGATGAGCGGGCACATCGGCCAGCGGATCGATGCGCAGGGGCCCGCGGCGCTCGCGCTCAAGATCACGATTCCGCAGCACGTTCCGCATCCGCATACGCACGTCGAGGGCACGCTCGCGTTCGGCGGCAACACGCTGTCGACCGACGGCGTGCCGCCGCTGTCCGCGCTGCGCGGCAGCGTGCGCTTCAGCGAGGCCGGCGCGTCGCTGCACGAGCTGTCGGGGCGCTTCCTCGGCGGCCCGGTGCGCGCGAACGGCAACTTCCAGTCGCACGGCCCGTACGCGGTGGACGTCGACGGCAAGCTCGCGCTCGACGCCGCGCGCGGCCTGAACCTGCGCGGCACGGCCGCGGCGCTGCTCGAGCACGTGGTCGGCGACGCGCCGTACCAGCTCGCCGTGCGCGGCGCGCCGGGCCGCCTGCCGGAGGTCACCGCGCATTCCGACCTGACGGGCGTCGCGCTGAATTTCCCGGCGCCGTTCGCGAAACCGGCCGGCACGCCGATGCCGTTCCGCTTCACACTGCAGCCGGCCGCCCAGGCCGGCGGCAAGCGCCTCGAGCATGCCGACCTGACGCTCGGGCCCGTGTCTGCGACCTACCTGCTCGACGCCACGTCGGGCCAGCCGCTGCGCGCGGTGCGCGGCGCGATGGGCATCCACCGGATGCCCGACCTGCCGCAGGACGGCGTGAGCGCCGCCGTCGACGTCGACGAACTGGACGCCGACGCGTGGCTCGCGCTCGCCCGCACGCTGCAGCACGACACACCGCGCGCGCCGGAGCCGCAGGCCGCGCCGCGCGTCGACGTCGCGAGCTTCACGCCGAAGCGCTTCGCGCTCCACTTCGGCACGCTGAAGCTGCTCAAGCGCAACTGGGAAAACGTGATCATCGGCGCGTCGCACGTCGACGAGCTGTGGCAGGCGAACATCGCGTCGAACCAGGTATCGGGCTACCTGTCGTGGGCGCCGGGCGGCGGCCACAACGGTGCGGGCGTGCTGAACGCGCGGCTCGCGAAGCTCGTGATCCCGCAGAGCGCGCAGCACGACCTCGTCGGCCGCGCGATGAACCTGCCGACGCCGACCGACCGGCCGATGCCGTCGGTCGACCTGATCGTCGACCAGGTCGTCGCGCGCGATCACGACATCGGCAGGCTCGTCGTCAACGCGCGCAACCTCGAGGAAGACGGCGCGCCGGTGTGGCAGCTCGACAAGTTCGAGCTGGCGAACCCGGCCGCGAAGCTGACGGCGACCGGCAACTGGCGCACGTCGCGCCGCGCGCTGGCCCGCGGCGTCGACGAAAATGATGCGCCGCGCCGCAGCGTGTTCGACTTCAAGCTCGACGTCGGCAACGCGGGCGCGCTGCTCGACCTCGTCGGCCTGCCGCGCACGCTTGCAAACGGCCACGGCACCGTGACCGGCAAGGTCGGCTGGCGCGGCGGCCCGACCGCGGTCGATCTGCCGTCGCTCGGCGGCCAGGTCGCGCTCGACCTGGAACACGGCCAGATCCTGAAGGTCGATCCGGGTGCCGCGAAACTGCTCGGCGTGCTGAGCCTGCAGAGCCTCGCGCGCTTCCTGACGCTGAATTTCCGCGACGTGATCGGCAAGGGACTGCCGTTCGACAAGATCACGGGCACCAGCCGGATCTCGAACGGGATCGCGCGCACCGACGACTTCTCGATGACGACGGCACCGGCGAACGTGACGGTGCGTGGCGCGGTCGACCTCGGCGCCGAGACGCAGGACCTGCACGCGCACGTCGCGCCGAAGATCGGCGCCGGCACGGCGGCAATCGCGGCCGCGATCATCAATCCGCTGCTGGGTGTCGGCGTGCTGGCCGCGAACTACGCGCTGTCGGAGACGCTGTCGCACGCGTTCGCGCTCGACTACGCGATCACGGGCTCGTGGGCGCATCCGCACATCGAGCGGGTGCGAGGCGATCAGGGTAAGATGAATCACGGTCCGGCCGATGCGGCGAGCCACTGACGCGCGCAGGGTGCCGGGCCGCACCCCATTTATGACGCAACCGATCCAGCGATGACCGATCACACCCGTTCCGCCACGCCCTTTCGGGTCGCCGCGCTGCAGATGGTGAGCACGCCGGACGTCGCACGCAATCTCGCCGAAGCCGGCCGCCTGATCGCGGAAGCGGCCGGCGACGGCGCGCAGCTCGTACTGCTGCCCGAGTATTTCTGCTTCATGGGCCATCGCGACACCGACAAGCTCGCGCTCGCCGAACCCTACCGCGACGGCCCGATCCAGCGCTTCCTGTCGGAGGCCGCGCACCGTCACGGCATCTGGGTGATCGGCGGCACGCTGCCGCTGAAGGCGCCGGAGCCCGATCGCGTGCTGAACACGACGCTCGTGTTCGACCCGAACGGCCAGGAAGCCGCCCGCTACGACAAGATCCACCTGTTCAACTTCGAGAAAGGCGACGAATCGTTCGACGAGGCGCGCACGATCCGCGCGGGCGACACGGTCGTCGCGTTCGACGCGCCGTTCGGGCGGGTCGGCCTGTCGGTCTGTTACGATCTGCGCTTTCCGGAGCTGTATCGCAGGATGGGCGACTGCGCGCTGATCGTCGTGCCGTCGGCGTTTACGTATACGACGGGCCGCGCGCACTGGGAAATGCTGCTGCGCGCGCGGGCCGTGGAGAACCAGTGCTACGTGCTCGCGGCCGCGCAAGGCGGCAAGCACGAGAACGGCCGGCGCACCTGGGGCCACAGCATGCTGATCGACCCGTGGGGCGAGATCGTCGCGGTCCGCGACGAAGGCGCGAGCGTCGTGACCGGCGCGCTCGATCCGCAGCGCATCGCCGACGTGCGCCAGAGCCTGCCCGCGTGGCGGCATCGCGTGCTGGCCTGAACCGCTGAACCGCCCGGCGCTTGAAACGCCGCCCGGCCAACCCATCTGCCCAGAACGCACCCGACAACTTTTTGAGAACCCTCGATACCCGCATGAACATCATCGAACCCGGCATCCGCAATCTTGCGCTGGCGAAGGACATCCTCCTCACGCCGTACGGCCTCGACGAGAGCCTGCTCACGCGCACGATCGCCGACATCTTCACGCATCGCGTCGACTACGCCGACCTGTACTTCCAGGCGACCCGCAGCGAAGCGTGGAGCCTCGAGGAAGGCATCGTGAAGTCGGGCAGCTTCAGCATCGACCAGGGCGTCGGCGTGCGCGCGGTCGCGGGCGACCGCACCGCGTTCGCCTACTCGGACGACCTGTCGCCGGAAGCCATCGCGCAGGCGGCCGCGGCCACCAAGGCGATCGCGGCGGCCGGCGGCGGCCGCCAGAAGATCAAGGCGGCGACGTCCCTGAAGGGCATCTCGGGCCGCGACCTGTACCTGCCGTCCGATCCGCTCGCGTCGCTCGACGCGACCGCGAAGGTCAAGCTGCTCGAGCGCATCGAGCAGATGGCGCGCGGGCGCGACCCGCGCGTCACGCAGGTGATGGCGGGCCTCGCCGGCGAATACGACGTCGTGCTGGTCGCGCGCAGCGACGGCGCGCTCGCGGCCGACATCCGCCCGCTCGTGCGCGTGTCGGTCACGGTGATCGCCGAACAGAACGGCCGCCGCGAGATCGGCTCCGGCGGCGGCGGCGGCCGCTTCGACTACGGCTACTTCACCGACGAAGTGCTGTCGCGCTACGTCGACGACGCCGTGCACGCGGCGCTCGTCAACCTCGACGCGCGCCCCGCGCCGGCCGGCGCGATGACGGTCGTGCTCGGGCCGGGCTGGCCGGGCGTGCTGCTGCACGAGGCGATCGGCCACGGCCTCGAGGGCGACTTCAACCGCAAGGGTTCGTCGGCGTTCGCCGGCCGGATCGGCGAGCAGGTCGCCGCGAAGGGCGTGACGGTGGTCGACGACGGCACGCTGCCGAACCGCCGCGGCTCGCTGAACATCGACGACGAAGGCAACCCGACGCAGTGCACGACGCTGATCGAGGACGGCATCCTGAAGGGCTACATCCAGGACACGCTGAACGCGCGCCTGATGAAGATGCCCGTCACCGGCAACGCGCGGCGCGAGTCGTACGCGGCGCTGCCGATGCCGCGCATGACCAACACGTACATGCTGAACGGCGACAAGGATCCGCAGGAAATCATCGCGTCGGTGAAGAACGGCCTGTACGCGGTGAACTTCGGCGGCGGCCAGGTCGACATCACGAACGGCAAGTTCGTGTTCTCGGCGTCCGAGGCGTACATGATCGAGAACGGCAAGATCACCTACCCGGTGAAGGGCGCGACGCTGATCGGCAGCGGCCCGGAATCGCTGAAGTACGTGAGCATGATCGGCAACGACATGTCGCTCGACTCGGGCGTCGGCGTGTGCGGCAAGGAAGGCCAGAGCGTGCCGGTGGGCGTCGGCCAGCCGACCCTGCGGATCGACAAGATGACGGTCGGCGGTACGGCATAACCGCATCGCGGCGCAGACAATCCGCGCATTTTGACAAAAGCGCGCGGATTCTCCGCATTTTTGAGCACCCCCGGTTGCCAGCGACGCGGCGACCGGGTATAAATTCCGAATCAACTTTTTTGACGAACCGAATCTCCGTCATGTCCGCCAAGTTTTATTTTTACTTTTTTTGGCATCTCAGACCGCTGGCGGATCGAGAGGGTTGATGGCGCGTGAAGCGCAACCGAAATTCCCGAAAAAACCGCCGGCGAACCCGGCGGTTTTTTTTCGCCCTTCGCCACCCGGTCGCCGCCGCAGCGGATCCCGCGGCCCCGACCGAAATCACTGAATCGCTTGAATCGCTTGAATCGATGAATCTGCCGCACGCGCACTGACCGAACGGCGCCCGCAAAACCAGGAGAAACAGCATGCCCCCGCACAACACCGACGACGTCCGCATCCGCGAACTCAAGGAACTGACGCCGCCCGCCCACCTGATCCGCGAATTCGCGTGCTCCGAGGCCGCGTCCGAGCTGATCTACAACTCGCGCCAGTCGATGCACCGCATCCTGCACGGGATGGACGACCGGCTGATCGTCGTGATCGGGCCGTGCTCGATCCACGATACGAAGGCGGCGATCGAGTACGCGGGGCGGCTCGTGAAGGAGCGCGAGCGCTTCAAGGGCGAGCTGGAAATCGTGATGCGCGTGTACTTCGAGAAGCCGCGCACGACGGTCGGCTGGAAGGGGCTCATCAACGATCCGCACCTCGACAACAGCTTCAAGATCAACGAAGGGCTGCGCACCGCGCGCGAGCTGCTGCTGCAGATCAACGAGATGGGGCTGCCGGCCGCGACCGAATACCTCGACATGATCAGCCCGCAGTACATCGCCGACCTGATCTCGTGGGGCGCGATCGGCGCGCGCACGACCGAGTCGCAGGTGCACCGCGAGCTGGCGTCGGGGCTGTCGTGCCCGGTCGGCTTCAAGAACGGCACCGACGGCAACGTGAAGATCGCGGTCGACGCGATCAAGGCCGCATCGCAGCCGCACCATTTCCTGTCGGTGACGAAGGGCGGCCATTCGGCGATCGTGTCGACGGCCGGCAACGAGGACTGCCACGTGATCCTGCGCGGCGGCAAGACGCCGAACTACGACGCGGACAGCGTGAACGCCGCGTGCGCGGACATCGGCAAGGCCGGCCTCGCCGCGCGCCTGATGATCGACGCGAGCCACGCGAACAGCTCGAAGAAGCACGAGAACCAGATTCCCGTGTGCGCGGACATCGGCCGCCAGGTCGCGGCCGGCGACGAGCGCATCGTCGGCGTGATGATCGAGTCGCACCTCGTCGAGGGGCGCCAGGACCTGAAGGAAGGCTGCCCGCTGACCTACGGCCAGAGCATCACCGACGCGTGCATCGCGTGGGACGACAGCGTGAAGGTGCTCGAAGGCCTCGCGGAATCGGTGAAGGCACGCCGCGTCGCGCGCGGCAGCGGGAACTGATCGCCGGCGGGCCCGAGGCGGCACATGCCGCCTGCGGGCTCCGGCCTGCGCCGCAAGAAACGAAGCCCGGCTTGCGCCGGGCTTCTTCATGTGCGAGCAGCCGCCGTCAGATCCTCACTCGAGCGCGCCCGAGCCGAAGATCTCGGTGTTGATGCGTTCCGGCGTGACGCCGAGCGCGACCAGCGCATCGCGTTGCGCCTTCATGAACGCGATCGGGCCGCAGATGTAGTAGTCGGCATCCGGCACCAGCGCATCGTGCTTCACGCGCTCCGGCGTCAGGCGCCCCTCGAGGTCGTGATCGACGCCGACCCGGTCGGTCGGCCCCACCAATTCATACAGCACCGTGCGCTTGACGTTCGCGTGTTCGCGCACCGTATCGTTCAGCCAGTCGCGGAACGCATGCACCGCGCCCGACCGGCATGCGTGGACGAACCGTACTTCACGCGTGCTGCCTTCGCCGACCAGCGTCGAGGCCATCGACACCATCGGCGTGAGCCCGACGCCGCCCGAGATCAGCACGACCGGCGTATCGACGCCGCGCTTCAGCGAGAATTCGCCCATCGGCGCGGTCACCTCGACGATCGCGCCCTCCTCCACGCCGTCATGCATCAGCGTCGACACCTTGCCGGCCGGGATCGCTTCCGGCTGGCCGGCCTCGCGCTTCACCGAGATGCGCAGCCACTTGCCGTGCGGCGCGTCGGACAGGCTGTACTGGCGCGGCTGATCGACGCCGAGATCGCCGACGAAGCGCTTCACCGTGACGTACTGGCCCGGCGCGAAGGTCGGCGCGTCGCCGCCGTCGGCGGGCGTCAGGTAGAACGACGTGATCTCGTCGCTCTCACGCACCTTGCGGGCAACCCTGAACGGACGGAAGCCGCTCCACGCGGCGCCCGCGTACAGGTCGGCCTCGGCGCCGATCAGGATCTGCGCGAGCTGGCCGTACGCGACGCGCCATGCCTCGAGCGTCTCGGCGTCGACCGCATCGCCGAGCACTTCGACGATCGACGCGAGCAGGTTCTCGCCGACGATCGGGTAATGCTCGGGGCGGATGTTCAGGCTCGCGTGCTTGTGCGCAATGTGCGACACCGCCCCGCCGAGCGCGCCGAGGTTGTCGATGTTCGCCGCATACGCATAGACCGCCTTCGCGAGCGTTTCCGGCTGGCTGCCGGTCTTCTGGTGCGTCTGGTTGAACAGGTTCTTCAGTTCCGGATGCCGCGCGAACATGCGCTGGTAGAAATGCTTCGTGATCGTCGCGCCGTGCACGGCGAGGACAGGGGCAGTGGCCTTCACGCGAGCCATCTGGTCAGCGGTGATGTGGGTCATGTTCGTTCTCCGTTAAACATGCTCACACGATACATCTTTAAAAACAGACGTCCGTCGGGCAAATTGTCGCAGTGCGGAAACACGACGCCGGGGGTCAGCGGACGCGCCCGCGCTCCCACAGCACGTCCGAGCCGCCATCCGCGCGGTTCAGCACACGCGCCAGCACGAACAGCAGGTCCGACAGCCGGTTCACGTAACGCCGCGGCGCATCATTGAGCGTGTCGGTGCGCCCGAGCGCGACGATCGAGCGCTCCGCGCGGCGGCACACCGTCCGGCAGACGTGCGCGAGCGACGCCGCGCGCGAGCCGGCCGGCAGGATGAATTCCTTCAGCGGCGGCAGCGTCGCGTTGTAGTCGGCCAGCCACGTGTCGAGGCGCGCGAGGTGTGTGTCGTCGAGCACCGCATGGCCGGGAATGCACAGCTCGCCGCCGAGATCGAACAGGTCGTGCTGGATCGTGACGAGCGCCGTGCGCACGTCGCCCGGCAGCGTCTCGGCGAGCAGCACGCCGAGATTCGAGTTCAGTTCGTCGACGTCGCCGATCGCGGCGATCCGCGCGTCGTCCTTGCCGATGCGCCGGCCGTCGCCGAGGCCGGTGGTGCCGTCGTCGCCCGTGCGTGTCGCGATCTTGCTCAAGCGGTTGCCCATGCGAATGTCCTCTCGTGCGCGGCCGCGATGCGGCCCGGTTGGGTTGGTACGCGATTATCGCAGCCTGCGGCGGCGGGCGCAGCGGGCGTTCCAGCGTAGAATGGGCCGAAGGTTTGACAAGCAGTCGTCAGGAGACGTTCGTGAATCACCCTGCCCCGCCGGCCACCACGCGCCGCCCGCTGCCCCCCGCCATGCTCGATGCGCTGCGCGCCGCCTTCGGCGAGCGCGTGTCGACCGCCGACGCCGTCCGCGCCCATCACGGCCGCGACGAATCGCCGTTCGATCCGCAACTGCCCGACGCCGTCGTGTTCGCCCGCAACGCCGATGAAGTCCGCCAAGTCGTGTCGCTGTGCGCGCTCTACAGCGTGCCGCTGATCCCGTACGGCGCCGGCTCGTCGCTCGAAGGCCATCTGCTCGCGGTGCGCGGCGGCGTCTCGCTCGACTTGTCGGAAATGAACCGTGTGCTGTCGATCAACGCGGAAGACCTGACGGTCACGGTCGAACCGGGCATCACGCGCAAGGCGCTCAACGAAGCGCTGCGCGACACCGGCCTGTTCTTCCCGATCGATCCGGGCGCCGACGCCAGCATCGGCGGGATGACCGCGACCCGCGCATCGGGCACCAACGCCGTGCGCTACGGAACCATGCGCGAGAACGTGCTCGGCCTGACCGCCGTGCTCGCCGACGGCCGCGTCGTGAAGACGGGCTCGCGCGCGCGCAAGTCGTCCGCCGGCTACGACCTCACGCGCCTGTTCGTCGGCTCCGAAGGCACGCTCGGCGTGATCACCGAGATCACGCTGCGCCTGCATCCGCTGCCCGAAGCCGTGTCGGCCGCGATCTGCACGTTCCCGTCGATGGGCGACGCGGTGCGCACGGTGATCGAAACGATCCAGATCGGCGTGCCGATCGCGCGCGTCGAATTCGTCGACGCGCTCGCGGTGCGCTCGATCAACCGCCATTCGAACCTGACGCTCGCCGAAGCGCCGACGCTGTTCTTCGAATTCCACGGCACCGAGGCCGGCGTGAAGGAACAGGCCGAGCTCGTGCAGGCGCTCGCGGGCCAGAACAACGGCCAGGGCTTCGAATGGGCGACCCGCCCCGAGGACCGCACGCGGCTCTGGGCCGCGCGCCACAACGCGTACTTCGCGATGCTGCAGCTGAAGCCCGGCTGCCGCGCGGTGACGACCGACGTGTGCGTGCCGATCTCGCAGCTCGCCGCGTGCGTCGAGGAAACCGAGATCGATCTGCGCGCATCGTCGCTGCCCTGCCCGATCGTCGGCCACGTCGGCGACGGCAATTTCCACGTCGCGATCCTGATCGATCCCGACAAGCCCGAGGAAATCGACGAAGCCGAACGCATCAACGACCGGATCGTCGAGCGCGCGCTGCGCCTCGGCGGCACCTGCACCGGCGAACACGGCGTCGGGCTGCACAAGATGCGCTTCCTGCCGAAGGAGCACGGCGACAACGCGATCGACGCGATGCGCGCGATCAAGCTGGCGCTCGATCCGCGCAACCTGATGAATCCCGGCAAGATCTTCACGTGCTGACACGGCGGCGCGCCGCCGCGCCCCGGCTGGAGACCCAATGAACGCTTCCGTCGAACTGTCGAGCGCGACCCGCGCGCAGCGCCAGCGCGAAGTCGTGCAGGCGCTGATGGCCGTGCTGCCGACGCATTGCCTGCTGTTCCGCGACGAAGACACCGCGCCGTACGAATGCGACGGCCTGTCGGCGTACCGCCGGCTGCCGCTCGCGGTCGCGCTGCCCGAAACCGAATCGCAGGTGCAGCGGATCGTGCAGATCTGCCGCCGCATGGAAGTGCCGATCGTGCCGCGCGGCGCCGGCACGAGCCTGTCCGGCGGCGCGCTGCCGATCGCGAACGGCGTCGTGCTGTCGCTCGCGCGCTTCACGCGCATCGTCGAGGTCGATCCGTACGCGCGCACGGCCACCGTGCAGCCCGGCGTGCGCAACCTCGCGATTTCGGAAGCCGCCGCGCCTTACGGGCTGTACTACGCCCCCGATCCTTCGTCGCAGATCGCCTGCACGATCGGCGGCAACGTCGCCGAAAATTCCGGCGGCGTCCATTGCCTGAAATACGGGCTGACGGTGCACAACGTGATGCGCGTGCGCGCGGTCACGATCGACGGCGAGGTCGTCGAATTCGGCTCGCTCGGTCTCGACGCGCCGGGCCTCGACCTGCTCGCGGTGATGATCGGCAGCGAAGGGATGTTCGCGATCGTCACCGAAATCACGGTGAAGCTGATCCCGAAACCGCAGACCGCGCAGCTCGTGATGGCAAGCTTCGACGATGTCGTGAAGGGCGGCGAGGCGGTCGCCGCGATCATCGCGTCGGGCATCATCCCGGCGGGGCTGGAGATGATGGACAAGCCGGCCACCCAGGCCGTCGAGGCGTTCACGCACGCGGGCTACGACCTCGACGCGAAGGCGATCCTGCTGTGCGAATCGGACGGCACGCCCGAAGAAGTCGCGGAGGAAATCGTCCGCATGACGGCCGTGCTGCGCGAGCATGGCGCGACGCGCATCCAGGTGTCGCGCAACGAAAGCGAGCGGCTGCGCTTCTGGTCCGGCCGCAAGAACGCGTTCCCGGCCGCCGGGCGCATTTCCGCCGACTATTACTGCATGGACGGCACCGTGCCGCGCCGTGCGATCGGCCCGCTGCTCGCCCGCATCGAGCAGCTCGAGACGCGCTACGGGCTGCGCTGCATCAACGTGTTCCATGCCGGCGACGGCAACATGCATCCGCTGATCCTCTACAACGCGAACGATCCGGACGAGCTGCACCGCGCCGAGCAGTTCGGCGCGGAAATCCTCGAATGCTGCGTGGAATTCGGCGGCAGCGTGACGGGCGAGCACGGCGTCGGCATCGAAAAGCTGAATTCGATGTGCGTGCAGTTCTCGCCGCAGGAGCGCGATGCGTTCTTCGCGGTCAAGCGCGCGTTCGATCCGGCCGGGCTGCTGAATCCCGACAAGGGCATCCCGACCCGCGCGCGCTGCGCCGAATACGGCCGCCAGCACGTGCGCGGAGGGCTGCTGCCGCACCCCGACCTGCCGCGCTTCTGAGCGCCGCGCGGTGCGCGGCCCGTGCCGCCGCGCGGGCCGCGATGTGCCGCCCTGCCCGCGCCGGCCGTGCGCGCGGCGACGCCCGCATGCATTCGTCATGCGCGGCTTAGGGATAGTCGCGATGTGGATTCGCGCCACCCCGGTACAATCGACCGGACAACAACGAGGCAGCAATACAACATGGAAGAGGACGACATCGTCGCCGGATGGGCCGAACGCGTCCGCGCCGCCAGTGCCGACGGCCGGCCGCTGCGGATTCGCGGCGGCGGCACCAAGGACTGGTACGGCCAGGCGCTGGACGGCGAAATACTCGACACGCGTGCGTTTCAGGGCGTCGTGTCGTACGACCCGGCCGAACTCGTCGTCACGGTCCGCGCGGGCACGCCGCTCGCGCAGCTTGAAGCCGTCCTCGCCGAGTGCGGCCAGATGCTGCCGTTCGAGCCGCCTCACTTCGGCCGCGCGGCCACCGTCGGCGGCTGCGTCGCGGCGGGCCTCGCGGGGCCGCGCCGCGCGACCTGCGGCGCGCCGCGCGATTTCGTGCTCGGCGTCACGCTGATGAACGGCCGCGGCGAAGCGCTGCGCTTTGGCGGGCAGGTCGTGAAGAACGTCGCCGGCTACGACGTGTCGCGGCTGATGGCCGGCTCGCTCGGCACGCTCGGGCTGATGCTCGAGCTGTCGATCAAGGTGCTGCCGGTGCCCGTCGCCGAAGTCACGCTGAAGTTCGAGATGACCGCGACCGACGCGGTGCGCAAGCTCAACGAATGGGGCGGCCATCCGCTGCCCGTCAGCGCGAGCGCGTGGCGCAACGGCACGCTCGTGCTGCGGCTGTCGGGCGCCGAGGCGGCCGTGAAATCGGCGAAGACGCTGCTCGGCGGCGAAGTCGTCGACGCGGTCGAGGCCGAGCGCTTCTGGGCCGGCGTGCGCGAGCACACCGACCCGTTCTTCAACGGCATCCCGCCCGGCTATGCGCTGTGGCGGCTCGCGCTGCCGTCGATCACCGAACCGATGCACCTGCCCGGCACCCAGCTGATGGAATGGGGCGGCGCGCAGCGCTGGTGGATCACCGACGCCGACGCGCAGACGGTGCGCATGAGCGCAAAGCAGGCCGGCGGCCATGCGACGCTGTTCCGCGCGGGCGAGTCCTACGACCGCAGCGCGGGCGTGTTCACGCCGCTGCCCGCGCCGCTGATGAAGATTCACCGCGGGCTGAAGGCTGCGTTCGATCCCGCGCGCATCTTTAATCGCGGCCGGCTTTACCCTGATCTTTAGGGTCTGTTTATATATGGAACGCACATGCGAATGCCCGAAATCGCGCGTAGGGCAAGAAGTGAGGAGCGCCGTTTGGCCGAGCCAAACAAGCGACGAGCGACGCCGCCATACGGGCGATTTCGGGCATTCCCGTGGAATGAATCTTTTGATTAGGGGTTGCCACGAGAACGGCCGCTCGCCGCGTTGCGCTCCTTGCGAATACGCCAGTATTCGCGGCGTCACGCGCCTCGCGAGCGGCCGTTCTCGTGGCAACGCATGCGCGTTCCATATATAAACAGACCCTAAGATCGATGCAAACGAACCTCGCCGATTTCATCCGCAATACGCCCGACGGCGACGAGGCCGACGCGATCCTGCGCAAGTGCGTGCATTGCGGCTTCTGCACCGCGACGTGCCCGACCTATCAGCTGCTCGGCGACGAACTCGACGGCCCGCGCGGCCGCATCTACCTGATCAAGCAGATGGTCGAAGGCGCGCCCGTCACGCGCAGCACGCAGCAGCACCTCGACCGCTGCCTCACCTGCCGCAGCTGCGAGACGACCTGCCCGTCGGGTGTCCAGTACGGCCGGCTCGTCGAAATCGGCCGCAAGCACGTCGAGGCGCAAGTGCAGCGCCCCGTGCAGCAACGGCTCGTGCGCCGCGTGCTCGCCAGCCTCGTGCCGAACGCGGCGCTGTTCTCGCCGCTCATGCGGCTCGGCCAGCACATGCGGCCGCTCTTGCCGAAACGGCTGCGCGACAAGGTGCCGCCGCGCACGCGGCTGCTCGAATGGCCGCAGCGCCCCCATTCGCGCAAGATGCTGATGCTCGCCGGCTGCGTGCAGCCGTCGATGCTGCCGAACATCAACATCGCGACCGCGCGCGTGCTCGACGCGCTCGGGGTCGAGACGATCGTCGCGCCCGACGCGGGCTGCTGCGGCGCGATCCGCCTGCACCTGAACTATCACGACGAGGCGCTCGACGACGCGCGCCGCAACATCGACGCGTGGTGGCCGTACGTCGAGCAAGGCGCCGAAGCGATCGTGATGAACGCAACGGGCTGCGGCGCGACGGTGCTCGAATACGCGCACCTGCTGCGCGACGATCCGGCCTACGCGGAGAAGGCGCAGCGCATCGTCGCGCTGACGCGCGACATCTCCGACGTGCTGCTCGCGTTCGAGGCCGAGATCGCGACGCTCGCGCGGCGCCGCGCGATCCATACCGTCGCGTACCACCCGCCGTGCACGCTGCAGCACGGCCAGCAGTCGCGCGGCAAGGTCGAGCGCCTGCTCGAGACGCTCGGCATCGACGTGCGGCTGCCGGCCGACAGCCATCTGTGCTGCGGCTCGGCCGGCACCTATTCGCTGACGCAGCCGTCGCTGTCGTACCGGCTGCGCAAGCAGAAGCTGCTGAAGCTGCAGGCACTCGAGCCGCAGATGATCGTGTCCGGCAACGTCGGCTGCATCGCGCACCTGCAAAGCGGCACGCAGATTCCGGTCGCGCACTGGATCCAGCTCGTCGAACATCTGCTGTACGGCTGACGCGGATGGCCGGCCCCGCCGGCGCCCCGTCCGTATAATGGGCGAACCGATGCGGCGCGTGCCGTGCCGCACCCGCTGCCGCATTCGTCGCCATTCGCCGCCGTACTCGCTTCCCGTGCCTGCTTCCGTGCCCGTCATGTCCGATTTCGCCGTCCGTCTCGATTCCGTTCACCGCCGCATCGCCGACGCCGCCCGCGCGGCCGGCCGCGATCCCGCCACCGTCTCGCTGCTCGCCGTGTCGAAGACGTTTCCCGCCGACGACGTGCGCGCCGCGCATGCGGCCGGCCAACGCGCGTTCGGCGAGAACTACGTGCAGGAATCGATCGACAAGATCGACGCGCTCGCGGATCTGCGCGCCGCGCTCGAATGGCATTTCATCGGGCCGCTGCAATCGAACAAGACGCGCCCGGTCGCCGAACGGTTCGACTGGGTCCATTCGGTCGACCGGCTGAAGATCGCGCAGCGCCTCGCCGAACAGCGCCCCGCGCACCTGCCGCCGCTCAACGTATGCGTGCAGGTGAACATCAGCGGCGAGGCGTCGAAGAGCGGTGTCGCGCCGGCCGACGTGGCCGACGTCGCGCGCGCGGTCGCCGCGCTGCCGGCGCTGCGCCTGCGCGGCCTGATGGCGATTCCCGAGCCGGCCGGCGATATCGATGCGCAACGCGTGCCGCATCGCGCGCTGCGCGCGCTGTACGACGCATTGCGTGCCGACGGCCTGCCGCTCGACACGTTGTCGATGGGCATGTCCGCCGATCTCGAGGCCGCGGTGCTCGAAGGCGCGACCATCGTGCGCGTCGGCACCGCGATCTTCGGCGCCCGCGATTATTCGCGCTGAGCGCCGCCCTTTTCCGCCTTCCCGTTCACTCACTTGCTCAATTCGACACCATGAAAATCGCATTCATCGGCGGCGGCAACATGGCCGCGGCCCTGATCGGCGGCCTGATCAAGCGCGGCGTCGCCGCTGACGGCCTGTATGCCATCGACGTCAACGAAGACGCCCGCGCGCGCACCGCGCAGCAGTTCGGCATCCGCACCGGCGCGGCCGTCGACGCGACGCTCGCGGACTACGACGCGATCGTGCTCGCGGTGAAACCGCAGGTGCTGAAGGACGTCGCGCAGGCGCTCGCGCCTCACCTGAAGTCGCAGCTCGTGATCAGCATCGCGGCCGGCATCCGCGGCACCGACCTCGCCCGCTGGCTCGGCGACTACGCACGCGTCGTGCGCACGATGCCGAACACGCCGGCGCTGGTCGGCATGGGCGTGACGGGCCTCGCCGCGCTGCCGGGCGTCGACGCGGCCGGTCGCGAGCTCGCGTCGAACGTGCTCGGCGCGGTCGGCGAGATCGTCTGGTTCGACGATGAAGCGCAGCTCGACGCGGTCACGGCGATCTCGGGCAGCGGCCCGGCGTACGTGTTCTATTTCATCGAAGCGCTGCAGGAAGCCGCGCGCCGCCTCGGTATGAACGACGAACAGGGCCGCGCGCTCGCGGTCGCGACGTTCGCGGGCGCCGCGCAACTCGCCGCGCAGTCGGGCGAACCGGCGAGCGTGCTGCGCGAGCGCGTGACGTCGAAGGGCGGCACGACGGCCGCCGCGCTCGCGTCGTTCGACGCGCAAGGCGTGAAGGAAGCGATCGTGCGCGGCGCGCTCGCGGCCGAGGCACGCGCGAAGGAAATGGGCGACGAGCTCGGTCGCGCGTAAGCGCCGCGTCGTCGGCCGGGCTTGCCCGGCCGCGCCAACAAAAAAAGCGGCCACGGCCGCTTTTTTGTTGGCATCGCGCACCGGCGAGGTGCCCGTACCGCTTCAGTTGGCAGCCGGCCCCGCCAGCAGGTAATGCACGGCGATCCCCGCGAACAGCACGCCGCCGAGCCAGTTGTTGTGCCGGAACGCCGCGAAGCACGGCATCCGCTCGCGATCCTTGATCAGCGTGTAGTGATACAGCGCGCAGCCGACCGCCGCCGCCCAGCCGGCCCAGTACGCGAGACCGAAGCCGAGCGTCACGCCGATCCACACGTAGATGCCGAGCGTCACCGCATAGCACGCCATCACGGCCGCGACGTCGAAGCGGCCGAACGTCAGCGCGGACGTGCGAATGCCGATCTTGATGTCGTCGTCGCGGTCGACCATCGCGTATTCGGTGTCGTACGCGACCGACCAGAAGATGTTCGCCACCAGCATCACCCACGCGAGCATCGGCACCGTGTCCTGCACGGCCGCGAACGCCATCGGGATGCCAAAGCCGAACGCGATGCCGAGATACGCCTGCGGAATCGCGAAGAAACGCTTCATGAACGGGTACGAGCCGGCGACGAACAGCGCGACGACCGACAGCTCCTTCGTCAGCGTGTTGAGCGGCAGGATCAGCAGGAACGCGATGAACGACAGCACCACCGCGATCGCGACGGCTTCCCATGCGCGGATCTTGCCCGACGTCAGCGGCCGGTCGGCCGTGCGCTTCACGTGACGGTCGAAATCGCGGTCGGCATAGTCGTTCATCGCGCAGCCGGCCGAGCGCATCAGCAGCGTGCCGAGCGCGAAGATCACCAGCAGCGGCCAGCGCGGATGACCGTCCGACGCGATCCACAGTGCGTTGAGCGTCGGCCAGAGCAGCAGCAGGCTGCCGATCGGCTTGTCCATCCGGACGAGCCGCAGATACAGGGGAAAGCGGGCGAGCATGGCGAACCACCGGGAAGAGAATCCCGGCATTTTAGAGCCGAGCGGCGGTTCGCGTCATGTCGGGACGGCCCGCAGCCGGGTGCGGCGGCGCGCGCGCAGGCTGCTCGGGCCCGCTGCACGCGGCCGAGCAGCCGCATACGTCGATCAGGGGACAGATGCATGGGCGGTGCGCAGCCCGCCCTGCCGACATTCGATGCCGATGCAGGCAATCCGACCCCGCTTCGACTTCGGGACACCGCCCGGTTGCCGATCACCCGCTGACACCGGCCGCACGACGCACGGCCGGTCACCCCGGATTCAGGCAAGCAGCGACCGCAGCATCCACGCAGTCTTTTCATGCGTCTGCAGGCGCTGCGTCAGCAGGTCGGCGGTCGGCTCGTCGCTCGCCGCATCGGCGATCGGGAAGATTTCGCGCGCGGTGCGCACGACCGTCTCGTGCCCTTCGACGAGCTGGCGGATCATCTCTTCGGCCGCCGGCACGCCGTTCGCTTCCGGCACCGACGACAGCTTCGCGAAATCCGCGAACGTGCCCGGCGCGACGACGCCGAGCGTGCGAATGCGCTCGGCGACCAGGTCGACCGCGAGCCACAGTTCGTTGTACTGCTCTTCGAACATCAGATGCAGCGTGTTGAACATCGGCCCGGTGACGTTCCAGTGGAAGTTGTGGGTCTTCAGGTACAGCGAAAACGTATCGGCGAGCAGACGCGACAGGCCGTCCGCGATCTTCTTGCGGTCCTTGTCGCTGATGCCGATGTTGATCTGCGTGGCGTTGCCTTTCCTGGCCATCTTCGGGACTCCTCATTCGAAATGTTGAACCGGCGAAAACGCGTCGAGCAATCCGCACGCCGCGCCGTGCGGCATCCGTTCGCGACGTGCCAGTCTAGCGCGGCGCGCGATTCGCTGCGCTCAGCCGCCGGCGCTCGACACGAGCGGTGCAAGCGCGTGCAGCGCCTGCGCGACCAGCTCGGCCGCACCGCCGATGACGATCGCGAAACCGACGATACGGCGCGCCAGCTCGGCCGGCGTGAACGCGGCGCGCATGTTCAGCATCATTTGCGTCATGGTCGTCACTCCTTCGACAAGACCTTGAATCGGAAGAAAAAACGGCCGGTCGTGCGACCGGCCGTTTCACGTTACAGCGTGACTGCGTCAGCGCATCGCGACTTTCACGCGAGGTCGAAGCGGTCGAGGTTCATCACCTTGTTCCAGGCCGCGACGAAATCGCGCACGAACTTCTCGTGCGCGTCGGCGCTGCCGTACACCTCGGCCAGCGCCCGCAGCTGCGAGTGCGAACCGAAGATCAGGTCGACGCGCGTGCCGGTCCACTTGACCTGGCCCGTCGCCCGGTCGCGCCCTTCGAACACGTCGTTCGCGGCCGACACCGGCTTCCACTCCGTGCCCATGTCGAGCAGGTTCACGAAGAAGTCGTTGGTCAGCGCGCCCTGACGATCGGTGAACACGCCGTGCTTTGCGTCACCGACGTTCGCGCCGAGCACCCGCAGGCCGCCGACGAGCACCGTCAGCTCCGGCCCGCTCAGCGTCAGCAGCTGGGCCTTGTCGACCAGCAGCGCCTCGGCCGGCGTCTTGTACGCGTGCTTCAGGTAGTTGCGGAAACCGTCCGCAACCGGCTCGAGCACGGCCATCGCCTCGATGTCGGTCTGCTCTTGCGACGCGTCCATCCGGCCCGGTGCGAACGGCACCGTCACCGCGACACCCGCGTTCTTCGCGGCCTGCTCGACGCCGGCTGCACCGGCGAGCACGATCAGGTCGGCGAGCGACACCTTCTTGCCGCCCGTCTGCGCATCGTTGAACGCCTTCTGCACGCCTTCGAGCGTCTCGAGCACCGCGGCAAGTGCCGCCGGCTGGTTCACTTCCCAGTCCTTCTGCGGGGCGAGGCGGATGCGCGCGCCGTTCGCGCCGCCGCGCTTGTCCGAACCGCGGAACGTGGAAGCCGACGCCCACGCGGTCGACACGAGCTGCGCGACCGACAGCCCCGACGCGAGCACCTTCGCCTTCAGCGCCGCGACGTCGGCGGCGTCGATCAGCGGGTGGTCGACGGCCGGGATCGGGTCTTGCCACAGCAGTTGCTCGGCCGGCACTTCCGGGCCCAGATAGCGCGCACGCGGACCCATGTCGCGGTGCGTGAGCTTGAACCAGGCGCGCGCGAACGCGTCGGCGAACTCGGCCGGGTTCTCGTAGAAGCGGCGCGAGATCTTCTCGTAGGCCGGGTCGAAACGCAGCGACAGGTCGGTCGTCAGCATCGTCGGGCGATGCTTCTTCGCCGGATCGAACGCATCGGGAATCACCTCGTCGGCGCCCTTCGCAACCCACTGGTGCGCGCCGGCCGGGCTCTTCGTCAGTTCCCATTCATAGCCGAACAGGTGCTTGAAGAAGTCGTTGCTCCACTTCGTCGGTGTCGACGTCCACGTGACTTCGAGGCCGCTCGTGATCGCGTCGCGGCCCTTGCCCGATGCGTACGTGCTCTTCCAGCCGAGGCCCTGCTGCTCGATGGCCGCCGCTTCCGGCTCGGGGCCGACGTTCGTAGCGGGGCCGGCGCCGTGCGTCTTGCCGAACGTGTGGCCGCCGGCGATCAGCGCAACCGTCTCTTCGTCGTTCATCGCCATCCGCGCGAACGTCTCGCGGATGTCGCGGGCCGCCGCGACCGGGTCGGGGTTGCCGTCGGGGCCTTCCGGGTTCACGTAGATGAGGCCCATCTGCACGGCCGCGAGCGGGTTCTCGAGATCACGGTCGCCCGAGTAGCGGCTGTTCGGGCCGCCGCTCAGTTCCAGCCAGATCTTTTCCGAACCCCAGTAGACGTCGTCCGGTTCCCATGTGTCGACGCGGCCGCCCGCGAAGCCGAAGGTCTTGAAGCCCATCGATTCGAGCGCGACGTTGCCGGTCAGGATCATCAGGTCGGCCCACGAGATGTTGCGGCCGTACTTCTGCTTGATCGGCCACAGCAGCCGGCGCGCCTTGTCGAGGTTGCCGTTGTCCGGCCAGCTGTTCAGCGGGGCGAAGCGCTGTTGCCCGCCGCCCGCGCCGCCGCGGCCGTCGGCGGTCCGGTACGTGCCGGCGCTGTGCCAGGCCATCCGGATGAACAGGCCGCCGTAGTGGCCGAAGTCGGCCGGCCACCAGTCCTGCGACGTGGTCATCAGCGCCTGCAGATCGCGCTTCACCGCCGCGAGGTCGAGCTTCTTGAACGCTTCCGCGTAGTCGAAATCCTTGTCCATCGGATCGGACAGCGCCGAGTGCCGGTGCAGGATGTTGAGATTGAGCTGGTTCGGCCACCAGTCCCTGTTCGACGTGCCGCCGGCCGCCGTATGGTTGAACGGACACTTCGATTCGGTCGACATGCTTTTTTCTCCTTTGCTTGACTCGTAAGCCCCCACTTGCCGGGCGCGGTTCATGGAGCATTGCGGGGGATGAAACGGAACAGGTTGATCCTGTCGTACTACGGGGTGTCAGGCCGCGCGGCCTTCGATGCGGGTTGCGGGACTTCGGACATGCAACGCTCCCTCATGGCTGAACGGCGGTGAGTCGGGGAACATCGAACCTGCATGCAACGGCACTCATCCGCCATACGTACGGTCCGCCAGGTACGCGAACGCAATCGGGCGCAGGCTCCGGGCCGCGGCCCTCGCACGATTGACGACCTCGTCGCGCGACGGGATGTTCCGCTGCGCGTGCTGCAGTACCGACCGCATCATGACATCCTCCTTTGACGCTTGCATTCAACGTGCGAATCGAACCGCCGATCCGACGCAATCCATGGAAATGATTCTAATTACGTCTATCGATAATTTGAATTTAATAAATTTCATCTATTCGATAGGCAAAAATAAACGGGGTCGCCAGACCCCGTTCATCCGCCTGCCTCGGGAGCACCGCTCCCTGATCAGTTCACTCAGTTCATCGTCGCCGGCATGTCGAGCTTCGCGACGCCCGGCAGCTCGCACGCGGCGATCGCCTCGCTGATCGCGTCGATCGCGGGCATCCGCGTGAAGCTCTTGCGCCACACCAGCACGACGCGGCGATCCGGCACCGGTTCGTTGAACGGCACGTACGACAGCAACTCGGCGTCGGGGCCGTTCGCGCGCGGACCAACCTCGGCGACCGACATCCGCGGCAGCACCGTGATGCCGACGCCGCTCGCGACCATATGGCGAATCGTTTCGAGCGATGAGCCCTCGAAGGTCTTCTGGATGCCGTCGGCCGTCTGCGAGAAGCGCATCAGCTCCGGGCACACGCCGAGCACGTGATCGCGGAAGCAATGGCCGTTGCCGAGCAGCAGCATGGTTTCCTGCTTCAGGTCCTCGGCGTCGATTTCCTCGCGCTTCTCCCACGGATGGCCGGCCGGCAGCGCGACGACGAACGGCTCGTCGTACAGCGGCCGCACCATCAGGCCGGTTTCGGGGAACGGCAGCGCCATGATCGCGGCGTCGATCTCGCCCTGCTTCAGCAGTTCGAGCAGCTTCAGCGTGTAGTTTTCCTGCAGCATCAGCGGCATCTGCGGCACGCGCTGGATCATCTGCTTGACGAGCGTCGGCAGCAGATACGGCCCGATCGTGTAGATCACGCCGAGCCGGAACGGGCCGACGAGCGGGTCCTTGCCCTGCTTCGCGATCTCCTTGATCGCGAAGGTCTGCTCGAGCACGCGCTGCGCCTGCGTGACGATCTGGTCGCCGATCGGGGTCACGCTCACTTCGCTCGCGCCGCGCTCGAAAATCTGCACGTTGAGCTCGTCTTCGAGCTTCTTGATCGCCACCGACAGCGTCGGCTGGCTCACGAAGCACGCTTCGGCCGCGCGACCGAAGTGCCGTTCGCGCGCGACCGCGACGATGTATTTCAATTCAGTCAGGGTCATTGTGGGTCAATCAGGGATATACAGGCGATAGGTTTAATTTATACACCCGTTGGCACCGGTTCGCCAAGTTTCTCTGTATCGCAACACGCCGAATCAGCGCTGCATGGCGGTTTTAAATCCGACCCTGAATGCGCGAATCAGGCCTTCAGATATTGCTCGCGCGCGCCGAGCCAGCGGGCGAGATGCTGCGTGACCACGTCGGGATACGCGGCGATCAGCCGCGCCGCCGCGTCGCGGGCCGGATCGATCAGCCAGCCGTCGGTCTCGAGGTTCGCGAAGCGCAGCATCGCCGCGCCGGACTGGCGCGCGCCGAGGAATTCGCCGGGGCCGCGGATCTCGAGGTCGCGCCGCGCGATCTCGAAGCCGTCGGTCGTCTCGCGCATCGTCTTCAGCCGCTCGCGGCCGGTCAGCGACAGCGGGCCCGTGTACAGCAGCACGCACACCGACGCCGCGGTGCCGCGCCCGACGCGGCCGCGCAGCTGGTGCAACTGCGCGAGGCCGAAGCGCTCCGCGTGCTCGATCACCATCAGCGAGGCATTCGGCACGTCGACGCCGACTTCGATCACGGTCGTCGCGACGAGCAGTTGTACGTCGTTGCGCGTGAAGGCCTCCATCACGGCCGCCTTGTCGGCCGGCGACAGCCGCCCGTGCACGAGCCCGACCTTCAGCTCGGGCAGTGCCGCGGCCAGCGTTTCATAGGTTTCGACGGCCGTCTGCAGCTGCAGCGTCTCGCTCTCCTCGATCAGCGGACACACCCAGTACACCTGGCGGCCGGTCAGCGCGGCCTCGCGCACGCGGGCGATCACCTCCTCGCGCCGCGCGTCGCCGACGAGGCGCGTCAGCACCGGCGTGCGGCCCGGCGGCAGCTCGTCGATCGTCGACACCTCGAGGTCCGCGTAATACGTCATCGCGAGCGTGCGCGGGATCGGCGTGGCCGACATCATCAGCTGGTGCGGCTGGAAATCGCGCGCGCCGTTAGCCGCGTTCGCGGCCTTCGCGCGCAGCGCGAGACGCTGCTCGACGCCGAAGCGGTGCTGCTCGTCGACGATCACGAGGCCGAGCCGCGCGAATTCGACGGTGTCCTGGATGATCGCGTGCGTGCCGATCACGAGCTGCGCGGTGCCGAGCGCCGCGGCCTCGATCGCCGCGCGCTTCTCCTTCGCCTTCAGGCTGCCCGCGAGCCATGCGACCGTGACGCCGAGCGGTTCGAGCCACGCGCGCAGCTTGCGCGCATGCTGTTCCGCGAGGATTTCGGTCGGCGCCATCAGCGCGGCCTGGTAGCCGGCGTCGATCGCCTGCGCGGCCGCCAGCGCCGCGACGACCGTCTTGCCGCTGCCGACGTCGCCCTGCAGCAGCCGCTGCATCGGGTGCGCGAGCGTGAGGTCGTGCGCGATCTCGTCGACGACGCGCGACTGCGCGCCCGTCAGCGTGAACGGCAGCGCCGCGTAAAGGCGTGTGGTCAGCGCATCGGCATCGGTCGCGACGCGACGCGGCATCGCGGGCGCCGCGCGCGTGCGGCGCTCCTCGTGCGCGCGCTTGAGCGACAGTTGCTGCGCGAGCAGCTCCTCGAACTTGATGCGGGTCCACGCCGGATGCGAGCCGTCCATCAGTGCGGCTTCGTCGGAATCGACGGCCGGGTGGTGCAGGATGCGCACGGCCTGCGCGAGCGTCGGCACGCCGAGCGGCTTCAGGTAGTCGCGCTCGATCTCGGGCGGCAGCAGCTCGGGCAGCGGCGTGCGCTCGACCGCGTTCTCGATCGCCTTGCGCAGATACGCCTGCGACACGCCGGCCGTGCTCGGATAGACGGGCGTGAGCACCTGCGGCAGCGGCGCATCGGCCTCGACGACGCGCACGGCCGGATGCACCATCTCCATCCCGAAGAAGCCGCCGCGGACGTCGCCGCGCACGCGCAGCCGCTGGCCGACGGCCATCTGCTTGACCTGCGAGCCGTAGAAATTGAGGAAGCGCAGCACGAGCTGCTCGCCGTCGTCGTCCTGGATCTTCACGACGAGCTGCCGACGCGGCCGGTACGCGACCTCGTTGTCGAACACGACGCCTTCGGTCTGCGCGATGCCGCCCGGCAGCAGTTCGCCGATCGGCGTGAGCGTGGTTTCGTCTTCGTAGCGCATCGGCAGATGCAGCACGAGATCGATCGAGCGCGTGAGGCCGAGCTTCGCGAGCTTGTCGACGGTCTTCACGGGTTTGTCGGCGGCCGGCTTCTTCTTGCGTTTCGCACCGGATGGTCCCGCTGCACCCGCTGCACCCGCTTCGTCGCCTCCCGCGCCCGGTTCGGCGTCGGGTGCGGCAGCGGCCGGCTGCGCGAGCCGCCCGTCGGCACCGCGCTTCGGGCCCGTGCGCCGCGGCGCGATACCGAGCGGTGACTCGTGCTCCCCCGCGCTGCGCGCGGGTAACGCGGCATCGTCCGCGTCGAACGGATCAGCGGAATCGGCAACGGCGGCGGTGGAACGGCGTGGTGACACAGGCATCGGATCGTCTGGGTGCTTCGCAAGGCAAGTACAATAGCGGCTTTCACGTCGTCCGAACGAACGACGCCGGCCAGGCCGCGCATCCCGCCATCATAGCGGCTCGCGCGCCACATTCATGCGTTTCCGCCTTGTCGGCGGCGCCCGCCGGCCGTTTCGAACCAGCCCGCATGTTCACGCTTTCCGATTTCGATTTCAATCTGCCTCCCGAGCTGATTGCGCAAACCGCGCTGCCCGACCGTACCGCGAGCCGCCTGCTCGAGGTCGACGGCACCGTCGAGCCCGCGCGCCTCGTCGACCGCCGCTTCGCCGAGCTGCCGTCGTGCATCGCGCCCGGCGACCTGCTCGTGTTCAACGATACCAAGGTCCTGAAGGCACGCTTCTTCGGCCAGAAGGCCAGCGGCGGCAAGATCGAGGTACTGATCGAGCGCGTGACCGGCACGCACACCGCGCTCGCGCAGATCCGCGCGAGCAAGTCGCCGGGCGCCGGCACGACGCTGCGCCTCGCCGACGCGTTCGACGTGACGGTCGGCGAGCGCGTCGAGCCGTTCTTCACGCTGATCTTCCCCGAGCCGTGCCTCGACCTGATCGAGCAGTTCGGCCGCCTGCCGCTGCCGCCCTATATCGAGCACGATCCGGACGCGACCGACGAAACGCGCTACCAGACCGTCTATGCGAGCAATCCGGGCGCGGTCGCCGCGCCCACGGCCGGGCTCCATTTCGACCAGCCGCTGCTCGAGCAGCTCGACGCGATGGGCGTCGAGCGCGCGACGCTGACGCTGCACGTCGGCGCCGGCACGTTCCAGCCGGTGCGCGTCGAGAACCTCGCCGAGCACAAGATGCACAGCGAGTGGTATGACCTGCCGCAGTCGCTAGTCGACAAGATCGCCGCGACCCGCGCGCGCGGCGGCAATGTGATCGCGGTCGGCACGACCTCGATGCGCGCGCTCGAAGCCGCGGCGCGCAGCGCCGACGAAGCCGGCCGCCCGCTCGCGGCGACGCAGGCCGAGACCGACATCTTCATCACGCCCGGCTACGCTTTCCGGATCGTCGACCGGCTCGTCACGAACTTCCACCTGCCGAAGTCGACACTGCTGATGCTGGTGTCGGCGTTCGCGGGCGTCGAGACGATCCGCGCCGCGTACCGGCACGCGATCGACGCACGCTACCGCTTCTTCAGCTACGGCGACGCGATGCTGCTCACGCGGCGCGACACGCCGGAGGCGCCGCGCGCGTAAGCGCGGCAGGTGCGAAGACACGCCGGCCCGCGACCGCGCTGCGGCCGCTGCGCGTCGCGCCGTCGCGCCGTTGTCCCCGCGCCGTCGCCCCCGTTTTGCTGCGGTACGCGCTACGATGGCGCGCACCCGCTTTTCCCCGCCGCCGGTTGCCCGGCGGCGTTTCCAACATGCGCCGGACTGTTCTCCGGTGGCAAGGAGAATGACGCGATGACCGAAGGTTCATCCCACGATACGCACGCTCATCCGCACGCCCCCGTGCAGGACCGCCCCGCGAACGGGCTCGAATTCGAACTGCTGACGACCGACGGCCATGCGCGCCGCGGCCGCGTGAAGCTCAACCACGGCGTGGTCGAGACGCCGATCTTCATGCCGGTCGGCACGTACGGCACCGTGAAGGCGATCCAGCCGCGCGAGCTGCACGAGATCAAGGCCCAGATCATCCTCGGCAACACGTTCCACCTGTGGCTGCGCCCGGGCCTCGACACGATCGACGCGCACGGCGGCCTGCACGGCTTCATGGGCTGGAACAAGCCGATCCTGACGGACTCGGGCGGCTTCCAGGTGTTCTCGCTCGGCGACCTGCGCAAGATCACCGAGGACGGCGTGACGTTCGCATCGCCGATCAACGGCGACAAGCTGTTCCTGTCGCCGGAAGTGTCGATGCAGATCCAGAAGGTGCTGAACTCGGACATCGTGATGCAGTTCGACGAGTGCACGCCGTACGCGACCAACGGCGTGCCGACCACGCACAAGGAAGCGGCCGAGTCGATGCGCATGTCGCTGCGCTGGGCGAAGCGCTCGCTCGACGAGTTCGACCGGCTCGGCAACCCGAACGCCCTCTTCGGGATCGTCCAGGGCGGGATGTTCGAGGACCTGCGCGACGAATCGCTCGCGGGCCTCGCGGAGCGCGGCTTCCACGGCCTCGCGATCGGCGGGCTGTCGGTCGGCGAGCCGAAGGAAGACATGATGCGCGTGCTGCGGCACGTCGGCCCGAAGCTGCCGGCCCACAAGCCGCACTACCTGATGGGCGTCGGCACGCCGGAGGACCTGGTCGAGGGCGTCGCGAACGGCATCGACATGTTCGACTGCGTGATGCCGACCCGCAACGCGCGCAACGGCTGGCTCTTCACGCGCTTCGGCGACGTGAAGATCCGCAACGCGACGCACAAGAACTCGCTGAAGCCGCTCGACGCGAGCTGCACGTGCTACACGTGCCAGAATTTCTCGCGCGGCTACCTGCATCACCTGCACCGCGTCGGCGAAATCCTCGGCGCGCAGCTCAACACGATCCACAACCTGCACTACTACCTGCAGCTGATGAGCGAGATCCGCGACGCGATCGAGACCCATACGTTCGACGCATTCCGCCAGCGCTTCGCGGAGGATCGCGCGAGAGGGGTCGACTGACGGGCCGGCGGCCCGCAGCGCGCCCGTCACATAGGACGTGTACTAAATAATGCGTTCCGGGTGCCCGTCGCGACCGCCAAACATTACAATCGCCTTTCCAAACGAGTCGCAACGGCGTCGTTTCACGCTTAACAGCTTGATCCGAAAGCGCATTTGCCGAGCCGTTCGCGCATGGGGCCGGTGGTAGAATAACCGGCTTATTTTTCGATCTTCCCCTACGGAGAGACCAACGTGCCGTTCATTTCCAATGCCTTCGCGCAAGGCGCCGGTGGCGCCGAATCGAGCCTGATGAGCTTCCTGCCGCTCATCCTGATGTTCGCGGTGCTGTACTTCATCATGATCCGTCCGCAGATGAAGCGCCAGAAGGAACACCGCAACATGCTCGCGGCCATGGCGAAGGGCGACGAAGTCGTCACGAGCGGCGGCCTCGTCGGCAAGGTGACGAAGGTCACCGAAGGCTACATCGGCGTCGAAATCGCCGAAGGCACCGAAATCACCGTGCAGAAGGCTGCGGTCACGACCATTCTGCCGAAGGGCACGATCAAGTCGCTGTAAGGTTTTCACCGAGCGTCCGGCTCCCCGCGCCGTGCCCGCCTGACAGCGCGGGCCGCCGCGGCGCCGGACGCGACGCTTTCACGCCAACCACCCGTTCGGCCCCCTCATGAATCGTTATCCACTCTGGAAATATGTCGTGATGGTCGTGGCGCTCGCCATCGGCCTTCTGTACACATTGCCCAACTTCTTCGGTGAAGCGCCGGCGGTGCAGGTGTCGAGCGGCAAGGCCACGGTCAAGCTCGACTCGACCACGCTGACCCAGGTCGAATCCGCGCTCGCGTCCGCGCAGATCACGCCGGACGACGTCACCTTCGAGAACACGGCGTCCAACGCGAACATCCGCGTGCGCCTGAAGGACACCGATACGCAGCTGCGCGTCAAGGACCTGCTGCAGAAATCGCTGAACACCGACCCGAACGATCCGCAGTACGTCGTCGCACTGAACCTGCAAAGCGCGTCGCCGCGCTGGCTGACCGCGCTGCACGCCCTGCCGATGTATCTCGGCCTCGACCTGCGCGGCGGTGTCCACTTCCTGCTCCAGGTCGACATGACGGGCGCGCTCACCAAGAAGCTCGACTCCGACGCGTCCGACGCCCGTGCGCTGCTGCGTGACAAGAACATCCGCGACGGCGGCGTGAGCCGCGTCGACCAGTCCGTCGTCGTCAACTTCAGCGACGCGCAAACGGCCGAAGACGCCCGCAAGGTGCTCGCCGCGTCGGTCACCGAACTGCAATGGGCGACCCAGCCCGGCGGCGGCGGCACGCAAGTCGTCGGCACGTTCACGCCGGCCGTGCAGAAGGCCGTCGAGGACGCCGCGCTCAAGCAGAACCTGACCACGCTCCACAACCGCGTGAACGAACTCGGCGTGTCCGAGCCGATCCTGCAGCAGCAGGGCAGCGACCGTATCGTCGTCGAACTGCCGGGCGTGCAGGACACCGCGAAGGCGAAGGACATCATCGGCCGCACCGCGACGCTCGAGGCGCGCCTCGCCGATCCGCTCAACACGCACCCGAACCCGAACGACCCCGTGCCGCCGGGCGAGGAGCTGTTCACGCAGGGCAACCAGGCGCCCGTGCTGCTGAAGAAGGACGTGATCTTCACCGGCGACCGCATCATCGATGCGTCGGCCGGCTTCGACGAACACCAGCGTCCGTCGGTCAACATCCGCCTCGACTCGGCGGGCGGCCGCTCGGTGCGCGCGGTGTCGCGCGAGAACATCGGCAAGCCGATGGCGATGGTGCTGTTCGAGAAGGGCAAGGGCGAGGTGCTGACGGTCGCGACGATCCAGTCCGAACTCGGCGACCGCTTCCAGATCACGGGCCAACCGACGCCGCAGGCGGCGGCCGACCTCGCGCTGCTGCTGCGCGCCGGTTCGCTCGCCGCACCGATGGACATCATCGAGGAACGCACGATCGGCCCGAGCCTCGGCGCGGACAACATCAAGATGGGCGTCCACTCGGTGATCTGGGGCTTCTGCGCGATCGCCGTGTTCATGATCGCGTACTACATGCTGTTCGGCGTGATCTCGGTGATCGGCCTGTCGGTGAACCTGCTGCTGCTCGTCGCGGTGCTGTCGCTGATGCAGGCGACGCTGACGCTGCCGGGTATCGCGGCCATCGCGCTCGCGCTCGGCATGGCGATCGACTCGAACGTGCTGATCAACGAGCGCGTGCGTGAAGAACTGCGCGCCGGCCAGCCGCCGCAGCTCGCGATCCAGGCCGGTTACGCGCATGCGTGGGCGACGATTCTCGACTCGAACGTCACGACGCTGATCGCCGGCCTCGCGCTGCTCGCGTTCGGCTCGGGCCCGGTTCGCGCATTCGCGATCGTGCACTGCCTCGGCATCCTGACGTCGATGTTCTCCGCGGTGTTCTTCTCACGCGGGATCGTCAACCTCTGGTACGGCGGCCGCAAGAAGCTGAAGTCGCTCGCGATCGGCCAGGTGTGGAAGCCGGAAGGCGCCACGGCCGGTGCCGCAGGTGCAGCGTTCGGCGCGGCCGACGAATCGACCGACACCGCGCGCGCCGCGAAGCTCGCCGCACCCGCGAAGGGCGACGCACCGCGCGCCGGCAAGCCGCAGCTGCGCAACCGCGCGCAGCAAGGCGTGTCGCCGAAGAAACCGGGCTCGACCCAATAAGGCCCCGGAGACGAAGCCATGGAATTTTTCCGCATCCGTAAAGACATTCCGTTCATGCGGCACGCGCTGGTGTTCAACGTGATCTCGCTGGTCACGTTCCTCGCCGCCGTGTTCTTCCTGTTCCACCGCGGGCTGCACCTGTCCGTCGAATTCACCGGCGGCACGGTGATCGAGGTCCAGTACCAGCAGGCCGCGCAGCTCGAACCCGTGCGCGACACGCTCGGCAAGCTCGGCTATGCCGATGCGCAGGTGCAGAACTTCGGCACGTCGCGCAACGTGCTGATCCGCCTGCAGCTGAAGGAAGGCCTCACGTCCGCGCAGCAGAGCGACCAGGTGATGACCGCGCTGAAGGCGCAAAGCCCCGACGTGACGCTGCAGCGCGTCGAGTTCGTCGGCCCGCAGGTCGGCCGCGAGCTTGCGACCGACGGTCTCCTCGCGCTCGCGTGCGTGGTGATCGGCATCGTGATCTACCTGTCGATCCGCTTCGAATGGAAGTACGCGGTCGCCGGTATCATCGCGAACCTGCACGACGTCGTGATCATTCTCGGCTTCTTCGCGTTCTTCCAGTGGGAGTTCTCGCTGGCGGTGCTCGCGGCGATCCTCGCGGTGCTCGGCTACTCGGTCAACGAGTCGGTCGTCATCTTCGACCGGATCCGCGAAACGTTCCGCCGCGAACGCAAGATGAGCGTGCAGGAAGTGATCAACCACGCGATCACGACCACGATGTCGCGGACGATCATCACGCACACGTCGACGGAAATGATGGTGCTGTCGATGTTCTTCTTCGGCGGCCCGACGCTGCACTACTTCGCGCTCGCGCTGACGGTCGGCATCATGTTCGGCATCTACTCGTCGGTGTTCGTCGCGGGCTCGCTCGCGATGTGGCTCGGCATCAAGCGCGAAGACCTCATCAAGGAAAAGAAGACCGCGCACGATCCGGACGATCCGAACGCGGGCGCGCAGGTTTAAGCGCTGTATCGCTTCGGCTGATACCGGAAGGCCGGTCCCTCGTGGACCGGCCTTTTTTCATGGGCGAGCCGCCGCCCTCCCCGTCCGTCGCGACTGCACGGACCGTCGGCTACAATCGCGTCACCGTCCCGCCCCGCCACCCGCCGAAGCCGCGGTCCTCATGATGCCAGCCACGCGTGTCGTTCATCGCATCGTCGCCTGGAGTACCGGCGCAGCCGCCGCGGCTGCGTTCGTTGCATGCGCATCGGCCGCGCGCGCGCAATCCGCGTCCGCGCCGCCTGCCGTCCCGCCTGCGGCCCCGTCCGCGGCCGCTCCGGCAGCTGCTGCCGCCGCGTCGCAACCGTCACCCTGCCCGCCCGACTGGGAACCGCAGCTCTGCGAACTGAAGGCCGCGGTCGACGTGCTGAAGAAGCAGCACCTGACCGACGTCGACATCGGCGCGCTGCTCGACGCCACCGTGCACGACGGGATCAAGACGCTGCCGCACGCGCGCTTCTTCAACGCGAAGGAGGAGCAGGAACGGCGCGACGGCACGCCGGGCATCGGCATCGTGTTCGAGACACGGCCCGACGGGCTGCACATCCTCGACGTCATCCCCGACGCGCCCGCCGAACAGGCCGGCGTGCGGCCCGACGATCTCGTCGTCGCGATGAACGACCGGAGCGTCGTCGGCATCGACAGCAGCGAGGTCGTGAAACTCGCGAAGGGCGACGCGGGCGTGCCGCTCAAGCTCACGGTCCGGCGCGGTCCGAACCACACGACGCTGACCTTCGCGCCGGTCCGCGCGATCGTCCGGCCACACCCGGCGACGACGAAGCGGCTCGCCGGCGACATCCTGTACACGCGGCTGTCGAGCTTTCCGGAGCCCGCGGTCGGCAGCTATATCGACGCGGTGCAGGCCGCGCGCCGCGCGGGGCCGCCGGTGAAAGGCGTGATCCTCGACCTGCGCATCAACGGCGGCGGCGCGCTGAATGCGGCGATCGGCATCACCGCGCTGTTCGCCGGGCGCGACCGTACCGCGATGATCACGCTCGAGCGCGACGGCACGAAGCGCCGCCGCTTCACGACCAACTGGCCCGACTACGAACTGCCGGTCATGCGCGGCCAGGATCCGCTCGCGCCGCTGCAGGCCGACGACTGGTGGCGCACCGTGCCGCTCGTGGTGCTCGTCGACGGACAGAGCGCGTCGGCCGCCGAAGCGACGGCGGCGGCACTGAAGGATCTCGGCCGCGCGCGGCTGCTCGGGATGCCGACCTACGGAAAGGGACTCGCGCAGACCGGCGTCGACCTGATCGACGGCACGCGCCTCGCTTTCACGTTCGCGCGCAACCTGCGGCCGAACGGCTGCCCGATGGACGGCTACGGCGTCGTGCCGGACTGGCTCGTGCCGCCGCGCCGCGACTCGGACGTCGACGGCGTGCTGCTGTGGTACCGCGAAGTCGATCTCGCCCGCGCGCCGTATGCGGACCGGGTCGCGCCCGACCCGTTCGCGCAGGTTCGCAAGGCACGGCAGGCACTGCGCGAAGCCCGCGTGCGCGCGAAGATCGATACGGCGAAGAGCGCGGCGCTTCCGCAGCGCGAATTCGGCACGGCAAGTGACTGGCAGCTCCGGCAAGCGCTCGACGCGCTCGCCGGCCGCCCGGTGCAGACCGTCGCTGCACCGGCGCAACTGATGCCGGCGCAGCCGGTATGCGAGCGCGGCGAGCACTGACGTGCCGTCGGACCGACCGCATCGGCCGCGGTGGTAGATTGAACGCTCCGTCACCTCCGGACCGAAGCCGATGACACACGCCAGACCACGCCGCTCCATCCGCGCATTCCTCGAACATCCGCTCGCCGTGGGAATCGCCTGTGCACTGATCGGCAGCGCCAGCACCTGGATCGTCAACCACGAGATGGCGCGCGCCGACGAGCAGCGCAAGGCCTTCGATGAAGCGTGGGGTCGAGCCGAGCTTTTCGCCGAGAAGCAGGCACGGTACGACGATGTCGCGGCACTCGACGCGCTGGCGGCAGAGATGCCGCAAAACCCGGTGTCGGCGCTCCTCCGGAAGCACTATCGCGCGCTCGGTGCCGATGCGCAACGTGCTCGAGACGACGCACGCGATGCACTGGCCACTCGGCGCCTGCTGCTCTCGAAACCACAGTACGACGCCACTTACCGCTTCATCGAAACGGTATCCGCGACGAACCCGGCCGGCCGGCAGAACATCCCGGCCGATCTCGAAACGCTGCGCGCGACGGCAAAGACGCTGCGCGATACCGACGGCTGATCGACGGCCGCCCTTCCCGATCACCGGAACCCGAACCGCCGCCGCAACACCACCAGCGCCGCGAGGCTCAGCACGGCCGCGAACATCAGGTAGAAGCTCGGCGCGGTCTTCATCCCGGTCGCGCGGATCAGCCATGCGATGATGAACGGCCCGAAGCCGCCGAAGATCGTCACCGCGACGTTATACGCAAGCGACATCCCGGTCGTGCGCGTCTGCACCGGAAACACTTCGGACAGCAGCCCCGGCAGCGCCGCGAAATAGCCGGTCATCAGGAACGCGAGCAGTACCTGCAGCGCGATCAGCGTGCCGAAGCCCGGATGCGCGACGAGATACGCGAACGCCGGATAGATCAGCACGAGAATGCCGACGGCCGGCGCGAGCATCACGCGCACGCGGCCGTAACGATCCGACCAGTGGCCGACGAGCGGCGCGAACGCCATCTGGATCACGCCGACGACGAGGATCGCCGCGAACGCGGCCGACGGCGCGAGGCCGAGCTGCTTCACGCCGTAGGTCGGCATGAACAGCACGAGATAGGTCGCGACGGTGCCGAGCACCACCACGCCCATCGCGGCGACGAGCCGCGCCTTGTGCGACGCGAACGTGTCGCGCAGCGGGCTCGCGGTGCTTTCCGCCGCGAGGAATTCGGGCGTCTCGTCGACCTTCGAGCGGATGTAGTACGCGACGGGCCCGAGCAGCAGTCCGAAAAAGAACGGGATGCGCCAGCCCCACGCGGCCATCTGCTCGGCCGTGAGCTGCGCGTTCAGCACGGTGCCGAAACCCGCCGCGAGCAGCGTCGTGAGCCCCTGGCTCGCGACCTGCCAGCTCGCGAAGAAACCGCGCCGCCCGGGCACATGCTCGGCCAGGAACGCGGTCGCGCTGCCGAATTCGCCGCCGGCCGAAAAGCCCTGCATCAATCGCGCGGCGACGAGGATCAGCGGCGCCGCGACGCCGATCGTCCGGTAGGTCGGCAGTACCGCGATGACCAGCGTGCCGGCCATCATCAGCAGGATCGACAGCGTGAGCGCGGCCTTGCGGCCCGCGCGGTCGGCGTACGCGCCGAGGACGATCGCGCCGAGCGGGCGCATGAAGAACGACACGCCGAACGTGCCGAGCGTGAGCAGCAGCGACACGGTGTCGTTGCCGGCCGGAAAGAACAGCTTCGAGATCGTCACCGCGAAGAAGCCGTAGACGACGAGGTCGAACCATTCGAGCGCGTTGCCGATCGACGCGGCGACCACCGCGCGCCATACGCGCGACGACGAAGCAATGGAGCTGGACTGCGTGACGGCGTGCATCGGCGATCTCCTTGTCGTTGTACGTTCTGTCCGACGCGTCCGTTCTCGCGCCGCGAGCTGTGCGCACGATTATAGGCGCGCAAAAAAAACCGCCGCGCCCCCGAACAACGGGAGCGCGGCGGCTGGCACGCGACGGGCCGGCGAGCGTGACGCGGCGGCCGGCCCGGCCGGGCGCGTTACTGCTGCTTGACGGCTTCGGCCGTGATCAGCAGCTTCGTCTTCATCTTGAAGCCGTACTGCTTGCCGTAGTCGAGGCCGAAATCGTCGCGGCTGAATTCGCCGACCGCGTCGACGCCGCACACTTCACGCTTGAGCATCGGATGCGGCATGCACTTGAACGAATCGATCTTCAGCGTGAGCGGCTTCGTGACGCCGTGCAGCGTCAGGTTGCCGACCACCGACACCGGCTTGTCGCCGTCGAACTTGATGGTGCCCTTGTAGTTCGCCTGCGGGAACTTGGAGACGTCGAAGAACTCGGCCGTCTGCAGGTGCTCGTCGAGCTTCGCGCTGCCCGTCTGGATCGACGCGACGTCGGTCGTCACGTCGACCGTGCCGGTCTTCGCCGCGCGGTCGAGCGTCACGCTGCCGCTCGACTTGTCGAACTTGCCGCGCCAGACCGACAGGCCGCCGAAGTGGTCGGCCTCGAAGCTCGGGTACGTATGGCTCGGGTCGAACTGGTACGTCGCGCTGTCGGCGAATGCCGAGAACGACAGCGAGGCGGCCAGCGCGCCCGCGGCGATGATCAGATGCTTTTTCAAATGCTTTCTCCTTGGAACAGCGCCGCGCCCTCGCGCGGCATTCGGGGTGATGCGACAGCCCGCCGCTTACTTCGTGGCGACGAGATGGAACTTGATCTGCACTTCGTCGGCGACGATCGACGTGTCCTTCCACTCGCCGGTGCCGACGTTGAACGCCGAACGCTTGATCGGCAGCACGCCGTCGAAGGTCTGCGTCGCGCCGCTCTGCGTGACCGTGACGGGCACGGTGACGGTCTCGGACTTGCCCTTGATCGTCAGCTTGCCGGTCACGTTGTACTTGTTGCCGCCGGCCGGCGCGATCGCCGACGACGCGAAGGTCGCCTGCGGATACGCCTTCGCGTCGAACCAGTCCTTGCCCGTGACCTGCTCGTTGTACATCTTGTCGCCGAGGTCGAAGCTCGCGATGTCGATCGACATTTGCGCGCTGCCCTGCGCCGCCTTCGCGGGGTCGAACTTCACCTGCGCGGAGAACTTCTTGAACGCGCCTTCGGTCGGCACGTTCATCTGCTTCGACACGGCGGACACCTTGCTCTTCGAGAGATCGACGTCGGCATGCGCCGCGGCCGACGCGACAAGTGACACCGCGGCGAATGCGGTCAGCATGGAGCGGGAGAAAGACACTTTCATGGGATCCTTCATTTGGCGGAGGGAAGCATCCGCGACAGCAGGCCGTCGCGGTCCAACAACTGGTGCTTGAGCGCCGCGAGCACGTGCATGGCGACGAGCGCAAGCAGAATGTAATTCAAGGACACGTGCAGCGTCTTGAAGGTTTCCTTCAGCACCGGATCGGGATCGATCAGGCGCGGCAGCGGCACGATGCCGAGGTAGACGACCGGGATGTTCGACGCCGAGCTGTACAGGTAGCCCGTGACCGGGATCACGATCATCAGCACGTACAGCAGCATGTGCACGCCGTGCGACACCGCGCGCTGCCACGCCGGCGTGTCGCCCGGCAGCGGCGGCGGCACGTGGGTCGCGCGCCACAGCACGCGCGCGACGGCCAGTGCGAACACCGTCACGCCGATCCACTTGTGCCACGAGAAGTACTTCAGCTTCGTCGGCGTGAAGCCGGGGATGTCGGTCATGACCCAGCCGAGTGCGAAGCCGCAGACGATCAGCAGCGCGATCAGCCAGTGCAGCGCGATCGCGGTGTGCGCGTAGCGTGCCGGCCCGGCCGGCGGCGATTTCGATGCCATCTTGGATTCCTCAGTTGAGCGAACGGCTGCGCCGGCCCATTCGTCCGACGCTTGTCAAGGCCGCCATGCTACCGCAACCTTTTGCCACGCGCGGACTCTGAGGACACGCGCGCCAGCCGGCTGCCAGGTTTACGCCATGTTACCGACCGGTCACGCGGCAACCGGGCGTTGACACGTCGAAAAAGCCGTTTTGGTAAGATTGGCGCGGGTTCCGGCCCCGTCGACGCGTCTCCCGCCCGTCGAACAACCGCTTTTCCCATGCAACGACACGACCTGATTGCCTGCCACGAATGCGACGCACTGTTGCATAAACCGCACCTCGCGCGCCGCGAAATCGCACGCTGCCCGCGCTGCGACGCGCTGCTCTATCGCGACAGCACCACGCAGATCGAGCGAATCAGCGCGCTGGCGGTCGCGGCGCTCGTCACGTTCATCATCGCGCAGGGATTCCCGATCCTCGAAATGGACCTGAACGGCACCCGCGTGCAGACGACGCTGATCGGCGCGATCGACGCGCTGTGGCATCAGGACATGGAGATCGTCGGCGTGATGGTGTTCTGTTCGACCGTGCTGTTCCCGCTCGTCGAGATGGCCGCGCTGCTTTACGTGCTGCTGCCGATCCGGCGTGGCGTCGTGCCGCCGGGCCTGAACTTCGTGCTGCGCATGATCCAGTTCGTGCGGCCGTGGGGGATGATCGAGGTGTTCATGCTCGGGATCCTCGTGACGATCGTGAAGATGGTGAGCCTCGCGCGCGTCGTGCCCGACGCGGCGCTGTTCGCGTTCGCCGCACTCACGCTGATGACCGCCGTCGTGCTGATGTTCGATCCGCGCACGCTGTGGGACATGGCCGACGACCTGCGCGCCGGGCGCTCGCCCGTGCGGCCCGACAACACCCCGCCGCGACCGGAAGCCCCCCGCCGATGACGACGCCGACCGCCGCCCGCGAGGGCTATGCCAGCTGCCACGCATGCGGGCTCGTGCAGACGATCGACCATCCGCACGCGCATTGCGCGCGCTGCGGCAGCGCGCTGCACATCCGCAAGCCGAACAGCATCATGCGTACCTGGGCGCTGCTGATCGCGGCCGCGATCCTCTATATCCCGGCGAACCTGCTGCCGATCCTGCACACGTCGTCGATCGTCGGCTCGCAGGAAGACACGATCATGAGCGGCGTCATCTATTTCTGGACGTCCGGCGACTGGCCGCTCGCGGTCGTCGTGTTCGTCGCCAGCATCCTCGTGCCGATGCTCAAGCTCGGCGTGCTGACGATCCTCGTCACCAGCGCGCAGCGGCGCGCCACGTGGCGGCCGCTGCAGCGCACGCGCCTGTTCCGGATCGTCGAGCGGATCGGCCGCTGGTCGATGCTCGACATCTTCGTCGTGACGCTCACCGTCGCGCTCGTCCATTTCCGTTCGCTCGCCGTCATCACGGCCGGCCCCGGCGCGCTCGCGTTCGGCTCGGTCGTGATCCTGACGATGCTCGCGTCGATGCAGTTCGATCCCCGCCTGATCTGGGATCCAGTCGAAACCTCAGGGAAACACCATGAATAGTCCGCAAGGCCCGCAGCACGATGCGTCCCGGCCGCCCGATCCCGCGATCTCGACGAAAAGCGGCTGGCTGCCGTCGCTCGTCTGGCTCGTGCCGCTGATCGCCGCGCTGATCGGCATCGGCCTCGTGATCAAGTCCGTGCGCGAGCGCGGCCCGGAAATCTCGATCAGCTTCCACAGCGCGGAAGGGCTCGAGCCGGGCAAGACGCAGGTCAGGTACAAGGACGTCGAGATCGGCACGGTCAAGACGATCAAGCTGTCGAAAGACCTGTCGCGCGTGCTGGTGCAGGTGCAGCTGAAGAAGGAAGCCGAGGACTTCGCGATCAAGGGCTCGCGCTTCTGGATCGTGCGTCCGCGCATCGGCGCGACGGGCGTGTCGGGGCTCGGCACACTGCTGTCGGGCGCGTACATCGGCGTCGATGCCGGCCACGGGCAGGACACGCAGACCGACTTCACCGGCCTCGAGACGCCGCCGCCCGTGACCGGCGACCAGAAGGGCACGCAGTACGTGCTGCGCGGCGATTCGCTCGGCTCGGTCGACATCGGCTCGCCCGTCTACTACCGCCGCGTGCAGGTCGGCCAGGTGGTCGGCTTCTCGCTCGACAAGGACGGCACCGGCGTCACGTTCAACGTGTTCGTCAATGCGCCGTACAACCAGTACGTCGGCGTGAACTCGCGCTGGTGGCAGGCGAGCGGCGTCGACCTGCGGCTCGATTCGAGCGGCCTGAAGCTGAACACGCAGTCGCTCGCGACGGTGATCCTCGGCGGCATCGCGTTCCAGACGCCGCCGAACCAGGACAGCGGCGCGACGGCGCCGAACAACACGACCTTCCGCCTCGGCTCCGACGAGGCCGACGCGATGCGCGATCCGGACGGCCAGCCGCTGCAGGTCGTGATGAACTTCAACCAGTCGCTGCGCGGGCTCGCGGTGGGCGCGCCGGTCGACTTCCGCGGCATCGTGCTCGGCGAAGTCACGAACATCGGCATCGACTTCGATCCGAAGACCAAGAACTTCCTGATGCCGGTGACGATGAACGTGTATCCGGAGCGGCTCGGACCGCGCTTCCGCGAAACGATCGAAAGCAAGGGCGAACCGGCCCGCCGCGAGATCGTCGAGCGCCTGGTCCAGCACGGGCTGCGCGGCCAGCTGCGCACGGGCAACCTGCTGACGAGCCAGCTGTACGTCGCGCTCGACTTCTTCCCGAAGGCGCCGGCCGTGAAGATCGATACAGCGCGCCAGCCGCTCGAGCTGCCGACCGTGCCGAACACGCTCGACGAACTGCAGCTGCAGGTTGCCGACATCGCGAAGAAGCTCGACAAGGTGCCGTTCGACCAGATCGGCGCGAACCTGAACAGCGCGCTGTCGAATGCCGACAAGCTGTTCAAGCAGCTCGACACGCAGGTCGCGCCGGAAGCGCGCGACACGCTGTCGGCCGCGCGGCAGACCTTCTCGACCGCCGAGGTGACGCTGCAGCAGGATTCGCCGCTGCAGTCCGACGTGCGCGGTGCGCTGAAGGAACTCACGCGCACGCTGCAATCGCTGAACGCGCTCGCCGACTATCTGGAGCGCCATCCCGAATCGCTGCTCAAGGGCAAATCAGGAGATCGATAATGACGACGACACGCGTGAACGTCCTCGCGAGCGGCGCGGCGGCAGTGTTCGCCGCACTCGCGCTCGCCGCGTGCAGCTCGCCGCCCGCGCGGTTCTATACGCTGAGCCCGGCCGACGCCGCGGCGCCCGTGCGCACCGCACCCGCCAACCCGCCGTTCCTGATCGAGGTGCCGTCCGTCGGCGTGCCCGAACAGGTCGCGAAGAACCAGCTCGTCGTGCAGAAGAACGCCGCGCAGGTCGACGTGCTCGAGCAGGAACGCTGGGCCGCGCCGCCCGCCGACGAGATTCGCCGCGCGCTGTCCGACGACCTCGCCGCACAGCTCGGCACGATCGACGTCGCGAATTCCGCGTATCCGGCCGGCGTGCCCGTCTATCGGATCAGCGTGAACGTGCAGCGCTTCGAGTCGTGGCCCGGCAAGCGTGCGGCGATCGATGCGGTGTGGAGCGTGCGCGCGGTCGGCACGCAGGCACTGATGACCTGCCGCACGAGCGTCGCGGAACCGGTCGCCGACGGCTACGACGCGCTCGTCGCCGGTCACCGGCGCGCGCTCGACGTGATTGCATCGCAGGCCGCGTCCGGCGTGCGCGCGCTCGCCGCGCGGCGCGGCTCGACGGCTGCCTCGACCCCGTCGACGACCGCGTCCGGCAAGGCAGTGGCCGCCGCGCCCGTCATGCCCTGCCCGGCCAATCCGACGCCCGGCGGCGACGCGAGCGCGAGCGTCAAGTCCGGCGCGTAAGCGCGGCGCGCGGCCGGCGTCCGGTGCCTGCGCGCCTGCGACCGGATTCGGCACGCGCTGCCCGATAGTCCTCGTCGGCATCGATCCGCGTGCGCGCGCCGCCGCGCACGCGAACCCGCCGCCCTCGTCGCCACGGCCGACGCAGCACGGCATCCATCGGCCGGACGGCCGCTTTGCAGTGTTTGTCAAAATCCGCCGGAACCGGCGCCATGCAATGCGGTCGGCTTGCGTTTTCGCGCCCGATTGACGATCCTACGCACTTTCCGGCGCGTGCCGCCTGTCGCGCGCGCCAGCCGGCGGCGATCCGCCCGTTGTGGCCGGCCCGGCCGCCGCGTCTCCCGGAGCTCGCACGCGTGTTCGCGTGCACCGTATCGGGGCAGCCGCATCGCGGGTCGCCGCGCATCGTCCGGCATCCCGACCAGCTTCACCGTTCTCGCCGGCGCCGCGCCGTGTGTTCCCGGCCGGCATCCCGAACCCGCCCGTCCAGGGCTATCGCTATTCCGTTTATGTTTCATTCCCTGACGACCCTGATCAAGAAGTGGCGCGCGTCGCGCAATGCGGGCCACCAGCTCGATGCGCTGCTCGCGCATGCCGACGCGGACGCGCCGTACGCCGAGCGCAGCGAATGGCTGATCGAGCTCGCGCACTGGCTGCGCCGCAACGGCGCGATGCAGGCCGCGCACGACACGCCGGCCGCACGCGATGCCGACGCACGCGCGTATCCGGCGCACGCGCGGCTGCGCTACCTGTTCCACGTGCTCGACCGCAACCCGGCATGGAAATCGCACGCGGCGCGCATCCTGCGCGGGATCCTGCGCGAATGCGACGGCATCTCGCTGCTGTGCGACGCGGGGATGCCCGTGCATTCCGGTTTCTTCGGCGCGCTGTTCGAGCGCATCGACTCGTCGCTGATCCCGCCGGCGCCGAACCGCCGTGAGCTGACGGCGCTGTTCACGCTGATGTTCCCGACGCCGGAAGACGCGCAATGGATCGACGCGCTGCCCGACGACCTGCTTGCCCGCCTCGCCGAGCTGATCTCGTTCGACGTCACCGACGAAGAACGCCACGAGCCCGGCTCGTTCTCGCGCGACCTGCTGGCCGCGCTGCACAACCTGACCTGCCAGATCAGCTCGACCGGCCTGTCGCAGACGGTGCGCAGCCGCCTGTCCGACGACGACGCGCGCAAGCCGCTCGAAACGCAGCCGTTCTACCGCCTCACGCGTGCGATGCTCGCGGTCGAGACCGCCCACGCGGCCGTCGAGGACGGCGGCGACCCGAGCAAGCTGCTGCACGAGGTGAATTACCTGCGCGTGCTGCTCGACGAATGCCGGATCGCGGTCGACGACGTGTTCGCGCACCTGTACCGCAACGGCGTGTCGGTCGACATCGTGTTCCAGGTCGAACGGATGCGCATGCGCATCCTGCGCGCGGAACTGCTGCTCAACGCGTGGATGGCACGCGACGACCTGCGCGGGATGGCGCGCCTGACGGCCGAGCTCGTCGACGCGAACCAGAACAGCCAGAGCGTGTCGCACCTCGTGCGCAGCAACTTCTCGCTGTTCGCGCGCAAGCTCGTCGAGACCAACGCGGACACCGGCGAGCACTACATCTCGCGCGGCCGCGCCGAGTACCTGAAGATGCTGCGGATGGCCGCGGGCGGCGGGCTCGTCACCGTCGTGACCGTGTGCGTGAAGTTCGCGATCACGGGCGCGCACCTGCAGTCGATGCTCGAAGGGCTGCTCGCGGGCGTCAACTACGCGGCCAGCTTCATGCTGATGCACTTCCTGCACTTCACGCTCGCGACCAAGCAGCCCGCGATGACCGCGCCGACGCTCGCGCGCGAGCTCGACGACACCGGTCACGAGGAAGGCGTGAAGGCGTTCGTCGCGTCGGTGATCGCGCTGATCCGCACACAGGCCGCGGCGATCTCCGGCAACGTGCTCGTCGTGCTGCCCGTCTGTCTGCTCGTGCAGCTGTTCGCGGGCAACCTGCTGCACGCGAACCTGATCTCGCCGGAAAAGGCGCATGCGACGCTGCATTCGTTCTCGCTGCTGGGCCCGACCCCGTTCTATGCGGCGCTCACGGGCGTGCTGCTGTGGGCGTCGAGCCTGCTCGCGGGCTGGGCCGACAACTGGTTCGTGCTGCACCGGGTCGGCGACGCGCTCACGTACAACCGCCGGCTGCGGCTCACGCTCGGCGCGTCGGGCGCCGCGAAACTCGCGCACTTCTGCCGCTCGAACGTCGCGGGCGTGGTCGCCAACGTCGGCCTCGGCCTGATGCTCGGCCTGATCCCCGCGATCGTCACCGTGTTCCTGTTCCCGTTCGAGGTGCGGCACGTGACGCTGTCGGCCGGCTCGATCGGAATCGCGCTCGGCGTGCTCGGCAAGGGCGCGCTGAGCACGCCCGAACTCTGGTGGGCCGGCGCCGGCGTGCTGAGCATGGCGATCCTCAACGTGCTCGTGAGCTTCGCGCTCGCGTTCACGATGGCCGTGCGCTCGCGCAGCCTGCGCCGCACCAAGGTGCGCGCGCTGGTCGGCGCGATCGTCCGCACGGTGCTCGCGAAGCCGTCCGCGCTGTTCTGGCCGGCCGGCGGAACGGCCGCGCGCGCCGGCCAGCCGGGCTCGCACTGAGCGTTCGACGGCGGCGCGCCCGCCCGGGCGGGCGCCGCCGCGCGGCCCGGCGGGCCGCCCGTCACGGCCGGCCGACCCGCGCCGGCGTCCCGAATCCGACGCAACGCCGGCCCCGGGCGCCCGCGCCGCGTACAATAGTGGACTTTTGCACGTCCTCACCCGCCTTATGTCCTCGCCCACCCTGTACGAATTCTTCGCTCCCTGCCCGCGCGGCCTCGAAGCGGCGCTTGCCGCCGAGCTGGCCGAAATCGCCGGCCGCCATCTGGACGGCGCGCCGTTCACCGCGGGCGCGCAGGTGCCGGGCGGCGTCCATTTCCGCGGCGGCTGGGCCGCCGGCATGGCCGCGAACCTCCATTCGCGAATCGCGAGCCGGATCCTGCTGAAGATCGCGCACCGCCCGTACCGCAACGAACAGGACGTCTACGCGCTCGCGCTCGAGCAGCCGTGGGAACGCTGGTTCGCGTCGACGCAGACGCTGCGCGTCGACATCACCGCGATCAAGTCGCCGCTGAAGAGCCTCGAGTTCGCGACGCTGCGCGTGAAGGACGCGATCTGCGACCGGATGCGCGACAAGACCGGTTCGCGCCCGAGCATCGACACCGGCGCGCCGGACGTGCGCGTGTTCGCGTTCCTGACGGCCACCGAGTGCACGCTGTACCTCGATACGTCGGGCGAGCCGCTGTTCAAGCGCGGCTGGCGCCTCGACAAGGGCGCGGCGCCGCTGCGCGAGAACCTCGCGGCCGGCATCCTGCGCCTGACGGGCTGGACGCCCGGCACCGCGCTGTACGACCCGATGTGCGGCAGCGGCACGTTCCTCGCGGAAGCCGCGCAGATCGCACTCGGCGTCGCGCCGGGCGTCGAGCGCCGCTTCGGCTTCGAGAAGCTAAAGCAGTACGACATCACCGCATGGCAGGGCCTGAAGGTCGCGGCCCTCGACGCGAAACGCGCGGCGCGCGGCAAGCGCGATTCGCTCGGCGTGTACGGCAGCGACATCTCGGGCGACATGCTCGAGAAGGCGCGCGCGAACCTCGAGCGCGCGGGCGTGCCGTCGGTGTGGCTCAAGCAGGTCGATGCGCGCGGCATGACGCCGCCGTGCGACGGCCCGGGCATCATCCTCGCGAACCCGCCGTACGGCGAGCGGATCGAGGTGCGCGGCCGCAGCGCGCGCGGCGAGGTGCGCGAGACGGGCCGCAACCGCGGCAACGACGACGCATTCCGCCGCACGCACACCGACGCGCCGGACAGCGAGTTCTTCAACGCGCTCGGCGATGCGCTCAAGCAGCGCTTCACCGGCTGGCAGGCGTTCCTGCTGACGTCGGACCGCTCGCTGCCGGGCCAGCTGCGCCTGCGCGAATCGGCGAAGACGCCGCTGTTCAACGGCGCGCTCGAATGCCGGCTGTTCCGCTTCGACCTGATCGCCGGCAGCGTGAAGGCACGCCCGGCCACGCCGGAAGGCGACGCCTGATACGCGACGCGGCGGCTGCGGCCGCCTGCTGACACCCTGACGATGCCCGGCCAATCGGCCGGGCATTTTTCTTTCCGCCGCACCCAGGCGAGCGGCGCCACGCGCGCCGCCGAGGTTCCGCGCGGTCGTTGCGGGAGCGAAGCCGCCGTTTGTCAGCGTCATTTGTCAGCGTCGCCACGACTACTGACAGCACGCTGTCAGCAGCCCCCGGTCACACTGCAATCCCGGCGCAATGCAAGGCTGGTTTCCATCAAGAACCCGAACAACACGGAGCTCGTCATGACGTCCGCAACTGCAACCGACACCGCAACCCTGGAACGCGCGATCGCGTGGTTCGACATCCCGTCCCTCGATTTCGACCGGGCGATCCGTTTCTACGAAACCGTGCTGCAGACGACGCTGCAGCGCGAAGTCATCGGCGGCGTGCCGATGGCCATGTTCGATCACGAAGCGTCGAGCACGGGCGGCAGCATCGTGTTCGATCCGCAGCAGATGAAGCCGAGCGCGAACGGCGTGCTCGTCTACCTGAACGCCGGCGAGTCGGTCGTCGCGGCACTCGAACGCGCGAAGCGCGCGGGCGGCGTCGTGCAGGGTTCGGTCGTCGAGTTGCCGAACAACTACGGCTACATCGGCTACCTGATCGACACCGAAGGCAACCGCGTCGGCCTGCACGCGCCGAAATGCCACTGAGCGCGTCCACCCTCCGGCGGGCGCGGCGCTATCATCGCGAAGTCCCCGTAGCCGTTGGAGTCGAGGTGCAGCCATGACGCGCCGTGCCGACCGCCTGTTCCAGATCGCCGAGCTGCTGCGCGGGCGACGTCTCACGACCGCGCAGCAGCTCGCCGACTGGCTGTCGGTGTCGCCGCGCACGGTCTATCGCGACGTGCGCGACCTGCAGCTGTCGGGCGTGCCGATCGAAGGCGAAGCCGGCATCGGCTACCGGCTGAACCGCAACGCCAGCCTGCCGCCGCTCACGTTCACGGCCGAGGAGCTCGCGGCGCTCGCGGCCGGCGCGCGCATGCTCGAGACCTGGGGCGGCGCGCGCTTCGCGGGCGGCGCGCGTTCGGCGCTCGCGAAGATCGCGTCGGCGATGCCGGCCGACAAGCGCACCGCGCTCGATCGCCTGCCGGTGTTCGCGCCGTCGTTCCACATCGACGAGACGTTCTGCGCGAAGGTCGACGCGATCCACCAGGCGGTCGACACGCATCACGTCGTCAGCTTCGACTACCGCGACCGGCTCGGCGCGCACACGAAGCGCCGCGTGTGGCCGCTCGGGCTCGTCTACTGGGGCGGACGCTGGACGATCGGCGCATGGTGCGAGCTGCGCGACGACTTCCGCACCTTCGACATCGCGCGGATGGGTGATATCTCCGTGCACGAGCAGTTTCCGGACATGGAAGGCCGGCGGATCGCCGACTACATGCGGATCGCGGAAGCGCCGATGCGCTGAGGCGGGGAGAGCCGCCGCCCGCTGAATGCCGCGCCCCGGTTCGGCGGTTCGGCTACCTGGTTGTCCGGCGGTCTGTCTGGCTGTCCGGCCGCCCGACTGTCAGGCCACCTCGCCGCCATTCGCACGCCGGGGCGTCCGCGCCCCGGTCGCACCCGTCACTCGCCGAACACCACCGACCGCTTCGGCCGCTCGTCGACGTGCAGCGAAAACACGTCCGGGCGCGCATAGTGCCCGACCACATCGAAGTCGTAACGCGCGCGCACGAGTTCGTCGGTATCGATACGCGCGGTCACGAGCCCGGCCTCGCCGATCAGCGGCTCGGTCAGCAGGTCGCCGAGCGGCCCGACGATCACGCTGCCGCCGCGGATCAGCGGCCGCTCCGGATCCCAGCCCGGCACGTCGATGCCGAGCGCGCGCGGCGACGGCTGCACCTGGCAGGCGCTCACGACGAAGCAGCGTCCCTCGTGCGCGATGTGCCGCATCGAGCTTTGCCACAGGTCGCGCTCGTCGACGGTCGGCGCACACCAGATCTGCACGCCTTTCGCATACATCGCGCAGCGCAGCAGCGGCATGTGGTTCTCCCAGCAGATCACGGCGCCCGCGCGGCCCGCGGCCGTGTCGACCACCGGCAGCGTCGAGCCGTCGCCCTGCCCCCAGATCAGCCGTTCGGTGCCGGTCGGCATCAGCTTGCGGTGCTTCGCGACGAGCCCGTCGCGCGGATCGAAGAACAGCGCCGTGCAGTACAGCGTGCTGCCGCCGCGCTCGATCACACCGACCACGAGGCTCGCGCCCGTGCGCTGCGAGAGCGCGGCCAGTTCGTCGGTTTCGGGGCCCGGCACGTCGATCGCCTGCGCGGCGTAGCGCGCATACGCGTCGCGGCCCTCGGGCAGCCGGTAGCCGAGCCGCGTGCCGAAGATCTCGCCTTTCGGATAGCCGCCGAGCACGGCTTCGGGCAGCACGACGAGCGACGCGCCGCTGTCGCGGATCGCGGTTTCGTAGCCGAGGATCGTGTCGAGCGTGGCGCGCGTGCCGGCGGGCGATGCGCCGATCTGCAGCGCGGCGATGACTGAGGTGGACATGACGACGTCTCCGGTGAATGGGGTGACGCCATCTTTATCGATATCATTTCATCGATCAAATCGATACGACGATAACTGACATGAATACGGATGATATCGCCGGGCTCGACCTGAACCTGCTGAAGGTGTTCGAGGCGCTGTACGAGGAAGGCGGCGCGAGCCGCGCGGCGCTGCGGCTCGGCCTCACGCAGTCGGCCGTCAGCGCGGCGCTCGCGCGGCTGCGCGTGATCTACGCCGACCCGCTGTTCGTGCGCACCGGCCGCGGGCTCGCGCCGACGCCGCGCGCGGACGAGCTCAAGCCGATCCTGTCCGACGCGCTCGATCGCTGCCGCGCGAGCCTCGCGATCGCGGCCGACGGCGGCGAGCGGGTCGGCCGCACGATCTCGATCGGGCTGTCGGACGACTTCGAGATCGCGCTCGGCCGCGCGCTGATCGACGCGGTCGCGCGGGAAGCCGCGGGCATCCGGCTGATCTTCCGGCAGACCCACAGCGGCATCGCGGGCGACGCGCTGCTGCGGCACGGCGTCGATCTCGCGATCGCGTCGGGCGGGTTCTCGGCGAACGGGCTCAGCCGGCGCGCGGTCGCGACGGGCGGCTACGCATGCCTGATCGATCCGGCCGGCCGGGCGCGCGCGCCGCGCACGCTCGCGCTCGCCGATTTCCTGCGGCGCGATCACCTGCTCGTGTCGTCGGGCGGCGTGATCGGGATCGTCGACGAGGCGCTGGCCGCGCTCGGCCACAAGCGGCGCGTGGCGGCGTCGACCACGCATTTCGCGGCGCTGCCGTACCTGCTCGCCGGCTCCGACGCGGTGGCGACGATACCGGCGCACGCGGCCCGCGCGATCGCGCAGTCGACGTCGCTGCGCGCGCTCGCATGCCCGGTCGAGCTGCCGCGCTACCCGGTGGAAATCGGCTGGCGCACGAGCACGCAGCGCGACCCGGCAATCGTGCGCGTGCGGGACACGATCGCCGCCTGCGTCGCGACGATCGTCGCGCCATAAAAGGGCGCGATGCGGCGTGCACCGGCGAGGCGAGGGCGAGAGCACGGGGTCGGATTCGTCTAACGTAATGGCCGGCAGCGTCCGGGCGCAACCGGTAAAATGCCGATCCATGAAACCCGAAATCTGGACCCCGCATGTGACCGTCGCGGCGCTCGTCGAGCGCGCCGGTCGCTTTCTCGTGATCGAGGAAGAAACCTCGACGGGCCTGCGCATCAACCAGCCGGCCGGCCATCTCGAGGCCGGCGAGACGCTCGCCGACGCCGTGATCCGCGAGACGCTCGAGGAAACCGCGCATCCGTTCGTCCCCGATGCGCTCGTCGGCGTCTATCTCGCGCACTACGACCGCCCCGGCAGCGCCGGCGCGACCTACCTGCGCTTCACGTTCTGCGGCACGGCCGGCGAGCCGCTGCCGGGCCACGTGCTCGACGACGGCATCGTCCGCACGCTGTGGATGAGCGCCGACGAGCTGCGCGCGTGCAGCGAGCGTCACCGCTCGCCCGCGGTGATGCGCTGCGTCGACGACTACCTGGCCGGGCGGCGCATTCCGCTCGATTTCGTGCACACGCATTCGGTCGCGCCGCGCCCGGACGCATTCGACCGTCAGGCGGTAAACAAATGAGCAAGCGCCGTGTAGTAGTGGGCATGTCGGGCGGCGTCGATTCGTCGGTGACCGCGTGGCTGCTGAAGGAACAGGGATACGACGTGGTCGGCCTGTTCATGAAGAACTGGGAAGACGACGACGACGGCGAATACTGCTCGACGCGCCAGGACTGGATCGACGTGGTGTCGGTGGCCGACCTGATCGGCATCGACGTGGAAGCCGTGAACTTCGCGGCCGAATACAAGGACCGCGTGTTCGCCGAATTCCTGCGCGAATATTCGGCCGGCCGCACGCCGAACCCGGACGTGCTGTGCAACGCCGAGATCAAGTTCAAGGCGTTCCTCGACCACGCGATGTCGCTCGACGCGGAAATGATCGCGACCGGCCACTACGCGCGCGTGCGCGAGCGCGACGGCCGCTTCGAACTGCTGAAGGCATTCGATCATACGAAAGACCAGTCGTACTTCCTGCACCGGCTGAACCAGGCGCAACTGTCGAAGACGATGTTCCCGCTCGGCGAGATCCCGAAGACGAAGGTGCGCGAGATCGCCGCGCAGATCGGCCTGCCGAACGCGAAGAAGAAGGACTCGACCGGCATCTGCTTCATCGGCGAACGGCCGTTCCGCGACTTCCTGAACCGCTATCTTCCGACGAAACCCGGCCCGATGAAGACGCCGGACGGCAAGGTGGTCGGCGAGCACATCGGCCTCGCGTTCTACACGTTCGGCCAGCGCAAGGGCATCGGCCTCGGCGGCAGCAAGAGCGGCAGCGGCGAGCCGTGGTTCGTCGCGGCGAAGGACATCGCGTCGAACACGCTGTACGTCGTGCAGGGCCACGACCATCCGTGGCTGCTGTCGCGCGAGCTCGTCGCCGGCAACGTGAGCTGGGTCGCGGGCGAACCGCCGGCCGACGGCTTCGCGTGCGGCGCGAAGACGCGCTACCGGCAGGCCGATGCGGCATGCGCGTTCGGCGCCGCCGCACCCGGCCCGGGCGGCGAAGCCCGCTTCTCGCTCGCCTTCGACGACGCGCAATGGGCGGTCACGCCCGGCCAGTCGGCCGTGCTGTACGACGGCGAGATCTGCCTCGGCGGCGGCATCATCGAGTTCGCGGCCACCGGCCAGCCCGGCCAGACGGCGCCGGCACCGGCGGCAGCCCGCGCGGGTGCGCTCGCCGAAGCACGCTGACATCCATTCGGTTTAGACTTGCGGCACGCCGCGCCCGGCGGAACACGATTCCGCCGCGGCCGGTGCGCCGCCGCGCAGCGTACGCATGGCGGCATTTCAAGATGCAGGGTCTATTCATGTATGGAACGCACATGCGTTGCCACGAGAACGGCCGCTCGCGAGGCGCGCGACGCCGCGAATACTGACGTATTCGCAAGGAGCGCAACGCGGCGAGCGGCCGTTCTCGTGGCAACCCCAAATTAAGAAATTCATGTCACGGGAATGCCCGAAATCGCCCGCATGGCGGCGTCGCTCGTCACTTGTTTGGCTCGGCCAAACGGCGCTCCTCGCTCCTTGCCCTGCGCGCGCTTTCGGGCATTCGCATGCGCGTTCCATACATGAATAGACCCTAGGAGTCCCCATGCTTTCCAGACGCTACCTCGCGATGTGGTGTGCCGTCCTGCTGCTCGTTGCCGCGGCCGCGCTCGCGTCGATCCACGTGCTTTCCTGGCTGTGGATCATCATCCCCGTCGCCCTCGTCGCCGTCGGCCTGTACGACCTGAACCAGGACCGTCACGCGATCCTGCGCAACTACCCGCTCTGGGGCCATTTCCGCTTCCTGTTCGAGTTCATCCGGCCTGAAATCCGCCAGTACTTCGTCGAGGACGACACCGACGAGAAACCGTTCTCGCGCGCGCAGCGCAGCCTCGTCTACCAGCGCGCGAAGAACGTCGCCGACAACCGCCCGTACGGCACCGAACTGAACGTGAAGTCCGTCGCGCACGAATGGATCAGCCACTCGCTCGCGCCGACGAAGCTGCCGAACCACGACTTCCGCATCCGGGTCGGCGCGAACCGCGCGCAGCCGTACGACATCTCGATCTTCAACATCTCGGCGATGAGCTTCGGCTCGTTGTCCGCGAACGCGATCCGCTCGCTGAACCTCGGCGCGAAGAAAGGCGGGTTCGCGCACGACACCGGCGAAGGCTCGCTGTCGAAGTACCATCGCGAAAACGGCGGCGACATCATCTGGGAAATCGCGTCCGGCTACTTCGGCTGCCGCAACGAGGACGGCACGTTCAACCCGGACAAGTTCGCGAAGCAGGCCGCCGATCCGCAGGTCAAGATGATCGAGATCAAGCTGTCGCAAGGCGCGAAGCCGGGCCACGGCGGCGTGCTGCCGGCCGCGAAGATCACGCCCGAGATCGCCGAGACGCGCGGCGTGCCGATGGGCAAGGACTGCATCTCGCCCGCGACGCACTCGCAATTCTCGACGCCGCGCGGGCTGCTCGAATTCGTCGAACGGCTGCGCACGCTGTCGGGCGGCAAGCCGACCGGCTTCAAGCTGTGCATCGGCCATCCGTGGGAATTCTTCGGGATCGCGAAGGCGATGCTCGAGACGGGCATCGTGCCCGACTTCATCGTCGTCGACGGCGCGGAAGGCGGCACCGGCGCGGCGCCGCTCGAATTCACCGACCATGTCGGCGTGCCGCTGCAGGAGGGCCTGCTGCTGGTGCACAACACGCTCGTCGGGATCGGCGTGCGCGATCGCGTGAAGATCGGCGCGAGCGGCAAGATCATCAGCGCGTTCGACATCGCACGCACGCTCGCGATCGGCGCGGACTGGGTGAACTCGGCACGCGGCTTCATGTTCGCGGTCGGCTGCATCCAGGCGCAGCACTGCCACACCGACCGCTGCCCGACCGGCGTCGCCACGCAGGACCCGGTGCGCCAGCGCGCCCTCGTCGTGCCCGACAAGGCCGAGCGCGTGTTCAACTTCCACCGCAATACGCTGCACGCACTGCAGGAACTCGTGCAGGCGGCCGGCCTCGGCCATCCGTCCGAGCTGCGCGCGCATCACATCGTGCAGCGCGTCGCGCCGCACGAGGTGCGGCTGATGTCGCAGCTGCTGAAGTACCTGAAGCCCGGCGCGCTGCTCGACGGCCAGACCTGCGGCTATACGCTGTACGACAAGTGGTGGCCGATCGCGCGCAGCGATTCGTTCGTGCTCGGCGAAACCGTTTACACGTCGATCGAGTAACGCGCGAGCGCCCGCCGCCGGGCGGCTCGCCAAAAAGAAAAGCGCCCCGCGGGGCGCTTTTCTCTTGTCTGCCCGATCCGCCGGCGGCGGCCGGTCAGCCTTGGGGCAGCGTGTCGACGAACGTTTGCCGCTGCGACAGCTTCACGAAATGCTTGTCGAGATTCGGATGGCGGTCGCGCCAGTTGAGTTCGGACATCCGGAAGTCGAGGTAGCCGAGCGCGCAGCCGAGTGCGATGTCGGCGAGCGTGTAATGATTACCGACGCACCACGTCTTGCCGCCGAGGCCCTGCGACATCGCGACGAGCGCGTCGTCGATCTTGCGCTGCTGGCGCGCGATCCAGCTCGCGCTGCGCTGCGCTTCGTCGCGCAGCGTGTGTTCGAGACGGATCGCCACGGCCGCGTCGAGCACGCCGTCGCCCAGCGCTTCCCAGCACCGCACTTCGAGCCGCTCGCGCCCCGACGGCGGAATCAGCTTGCCGACCGGCGACAGCGTGTCGACGTATTCGCAGATCACGCGGGAATCGAACACCGCGGCACCATCCTCCATCACGAGACACGGGACCTTGCCGAGCGGATTCGATGCATGAATGTCCGTCTCCGGCGCCCATACGTTCTCGAGCTCCAGCTTGTAGTCGATCTTCTTTTCAGCAAGCACGATCCGCGCCTTGCGGACGTACGGGCTGCTGAGCGAACCGATTAATTTCATCATCTGCCTTTTCAAGGGAACTGCCGAGAGTATACGTTGTCGCCGATCATAACCGGCCGGCGCGGCCCGATAGAAAATCGCCCGTCCGGCCTGTGGATGGTTTGCAACAGCCGCCGCCGAGCCCCGTCCGGCGCGGCTTGCGGCCGTGTCTCTCACGCGCCGCGTCCGGCGGCGCTACAATCGCACGATGAATGCGCCCCTCGATACCGCCATCGCCGTCGACGTCTACCGCCAGCGCCGTGAACGCGTGCTTGCCGCACTGCGCGCCGCCGGCGGCGGCGTCGCCATCGTTCCCACCGCGCCGGAAATGCTGCGCAACCGCGATACGGCCTTTCCGTACCGGCACGACAGCTACTTCCACTACCTGACGGGCTTCACCGAGCCGGATGCCGTGCTCGTGCTGAACGCGGCCGGGTCGCACGGCGCGCCGGAATCGATCCTGTTCTGCCGCGCGAAGAATGCCGACCGCGAGATCTGGGAAGGTTTCCATTACGGGCCCGAGGCCGCGCGCGATGCGTTCGGCTTCGACGCGGCCTACGCGGTCGACGTGATCGACACCGAAATGCCGCGCCTGCTCGCCGATGCGGGCACCGTGCACTACCGGTTCGGCGCGTCGGCCGAGTTCGACCGCCAGCTCGCCGGCTGGATCGATGCGGTGCGCGCGCAGGCGCGCAGCGGCGTCGCCGCACCGGACGCGCTGCTCGACCTCACGCCCCTGCTCGACGACATGCGGCTCGTGAAGGACGAACACGAACTCGCGATCATGATGCGCGCCGCACACATCTCCGCGCTCGCGCACCGTCGCGCGATGCAGGTGTGCCGCCCGGGGATCCGCGAGTACGAACTCGAGGCCGAGCTGCTGTACACGTTCCGCAAGCATGGCGCGCAGGCGCCCGCGTACGGCTCGATCGTCGCGGCCGGCGCGAACGCGTGCGTGCTGCACTACCCGGCCGGCAACGCGGCCGCGCGGGACGGCGACCTGATCCTGATCGATGCCGCGTGCGAACTCGACGGCTACGCGTCGGACATCACGCGCACGTTCCCGGCCAACGGGCGCTTCTCGCCCGCGCAGCGCACGCTGTACGACATCGTGCTCGCCGCGCAGCAGGCCGCGATCGACGCGACGCGCGCGGGCGTGCCGTTCGAGGCGCCGCACGACGCGGCCGTGCGGGTGCTGGCGCAAGGGCTGCTCGATACGGGCATCATCCCGAAGACGCGCTTCTCGAGCGTCGACGACGTGCTCGCCGAGCGCGCGTACGCACGCTTCTACATGCACCGCACCGGCCACTGGATCGGCATGGACGTGCACGATTGCGGCGACTACCGCGAGCGGCTCGCCGCGCGCGACGCCAACGGCGCGCTGCCGTGGCGCACGCTGAAAGCCGGCATGACGCTCACCGTCGAGCCGGGCCTGTACGTGCGCGCCGCCGACGACGTGCCGTCCGAATACTGGAACATCGGCATCCGCATCGAGGACGACGCGATCGTGCGCGAGCACGGTTGCGAGCTGATCACGCGCGACGTGCCGGTGGCGGCCGACGAGATCGAGGCGCTGATGCGTGCGGGCGCGGCGCACGGCGCGTGAGCGTGCCGCAGGTTGCCAACGCGCCGGTGCCGGGCCGCCGTTGGCCCGGTGTTGATCTGCCGTTGACCTGCCGTTGACCCGCAGTTGACCGTTACCCCGTTTCACGAACACTGATGACGACCGCTTCCTCCCCGGCCACGCCGGACCATGACCTCGCCATCGTCGGCGCGGGCCCCGTCGGGCTCGCGCTCGCCGGCTGGCTCGCCCGACGCAGCGCGACGCAGCACGCGTCGATCGCGCTGATCGACGCGCGCGAGCCGGCCGCGAGCGCGAACGACCCGCGCGCGATCGCCGTGTCGCACGGCAGCCGCGTGCTGCTCGACACGCTCGGATGGCCGGCCGACGCAACGCCGATCGAACACATCCACGTGTCGCAGCGCGGCCATTTCGGCCGCACGCTGATCGACCGCGACGAGCACGACCTCGCCGCGCTCGGCTACGTCGTGCGCTACGGCTCGATCGTGCAGGCGCTCGCGCAGGCCGTGCGCGGCACGCGCGTCGACTGGCTCACGTCGACCACCGCACGCACGCCGCAACAGGACGCCGACGGCGTCACGCTGACGCTCGACGGCCCGCAAGGCGAGCGCACGCTGCGCGCGCGCATCGTCATCAACGCCGAAGGCGGGCTGTTCCACGAACAGCAGGCCGATACCGGCAAGCATCGCCGCGACTATGGCCAGACCGCGATCGTCGGCTCGGTCACCGTCTCGGCGCCGCGCCCGAACGTCGCCTGGGAGCGCTTCACGCACGAAGGCCCGCTCGCGCTGCTGCCGCTTGGCGGTGCCGATTATTCGCTCGTGTGGTGCTGCACGCCCGACGAGGCGGCCCGCCGCGCCGCCCTTCCCGACGACGCGTTCCTGCGCGAACTCGGCGCTGCATTCGGCGAGCGGATGGGCCGATTCGTCGCGATCGCGGGGCGCGCATCGTTCCCGCTCGGATTGAACGCGGCACAGACGCTCGTCAACGGGCGCATCGCGATCGTCGGCAACGCCGCGCAAACGCTGCATCCGGTCGCCGGCCAGGGGCTGAACCTCGGGCTGCGCGATGCGCACACGCTCGTCGACGCGCTGTCCACGCAGGGCTTCGAAGCGACCGCGCTCGCCACCTTCAACGCACGGCGCGCGCTCGACCGGCGCTTCACGATCGGCGCGACGGACACGCTCGCGCGCCTGTTTACCGTCGACGCCGGCCCTCTTCCGCTGCTGCGCGGCGCGGCGCTCACCGCGCTCGAATTCGTGCCGCCGCTCAAGAAGGCGATCGCACGCCAGATGATGTTCGGCCAGCGCAACTGACACGCCGCGCGTTGCGCGCGGTCAGGCCGCGCAAACCGGGTCAAATCGGCGGGGCATGGGAATACGGTAAAATAGCTGTTTTCCCTCTGCCCTTTTTTGCCCGCGACGCCCGGCGCTCGCGGGCGGTGCCATTGCGATGCCCGTTATCGGCTCTCACGTATTGCGTAACAACCTGTTCGTCGCCCCGATGGCCGGCGTGACGGATCGTCCGTTCCGCCAGCTGTGCAAGCGGCTGGGGGCCGGGTACGCCGTGTCCGAGATGGTCGCGTCCAATGCGCAGCTGTGGAAGAGCGCGAAGACGATGCGACGGGCGAACCACGAAGGCGAGGTCGAGCCGATCGCGGTGCAGATCGCCGGCGCCGATCCGGCGATGATGGCCGAAGCGGCCCGCTACAACGTCGACAACGGCGCGCAGATCATCGACATCAACATGGGTTGCCCGGCGAAGAAGGTCTGCAACGTCGCGGCCGGCTCCGCGCTGCTGCAGAACGAGCCGCTCGTGCAGCGGATCGTCGAGGCCGTCGTCGCGGCGGTCGGCACGGGGCCGGATGCGGTGCCCGTCACGCTGAAGATCCGCACCGGCTGGGATCGCGAGCACAAGAACGCGATCACGGTCGCGCGCCTCGCCGAGGCGGCCGGCATCTCGATGCTGACCGTACACGGCCGCACGCGCGCCGACCTCTACCGCGGCGACGCGGAATACGACACCATCGCGGCCGTGAAGGCGGCCGTGCGCATCCCGGTCGTCGCGAACGGCGACATCACGTCGCCGGCAAAAGCGAAGGCCGTGCTCGACGCCACCGGCGCCGACGCACTGATGATCGGTCGCGCCGCGCAAGGCCGGCCGTGGCTGTTCCGTGAAATCGCTCATTTCCTGCAAACCGGCGAGCTGCTGCCCCCGCCGCGGATCGACGAGATCCAGCACGTGATGAACGAACACCTGGAAGACCACTACGCGTTCTATGGTGAATTCACGGGCGTCCGTACTGCGCGCAAGCACATCGGCTGGTACACTCGCGGCCTTTCCGGTGCCAACGGGTTCCGGCACAGGATGAACACGCTCGATTCCACCCGCGAGCAACTCGCCGCCGTCAATGCATTCTTCGAGGCGCAAAAGGCGCTGTCGGACCACCTCGTCTACGTCGATGACGAAGAGGAAAACGGCCAGGGCGAGTCGGACGACCATAACCAGTTAGCAGCATGAGCAAGCACAACATCGAACAATGTGTCCGCGAGAGCCTGGACGTGTATTTCCGGGATCTAGACGGCTCCAATCCGCACGACGTCTATGAAATGGTGATGTCCTGCGTCGAAAAGCCGATGCTCGAGGTCGTGCTCGTACAGGCCGGCGGCAACCAGTCGCTCGCCGCGGAGTACCTCGGCATCAATCGCAATACGCTGCGCAAGAAGCTGCAGCAGCACGGCCTGCTGTAGGCGGCCGTCCCGTCCCCGTTTCCCTGGCTATTGGTGGTTCCATCATGATCAAGCAAGCGCTCATTTCCGTTTCCGACAAGACCGGCATCGTCGACTTCGCGAAGTCGCTGTCCGACCTCGGCGTCAAACTCCTGTCGACCGGCGGCACCGCGAAACTCCTCGCCGACGCGGGCCTGCCCGTGACCGAAGTCGCTGACTACACGGGCTTCCCGGAAATGCTCGATGGGCGCGTGAAGACGCTCCACCCGAAGGTGCACGGCGGCATCCTCGCCCGCCGCGACCTGCCCGAGCACATGCAGGCGCTGGAGCAGCACGGCATCCCGACGATCGACCTGCTGGTCGTGAACCTGTACCCGTTCGTCGCGACGATCGCGAAGGACGACTGCACGCTCGCCGACGCGATCGAGAACATCGACATCGGCGGCCCGACGATGCTGCGCTCGGCCGCGAAGAACCACCGCGACGTGACGGTCGTCGTCGACCCGGCCGACTACGCGGTCGTGCTCGACGAAATGAAGGCGAACGGCAACGCGATCGGCTATGCGACCAACTTCCGCCTCGCGACCAAGGTGTTCGCGCACACCGCGCAATACGACGGCGCGATCACGAATTACCTGACGAGCCTGACCGACGAGCTGCAGCACGCATCGCGCAGCGCATACCCGGCCACGCTGAACATGGCGTTCGACAAGGTGCAGGACCTGCGCTACGGCGAGAACCCGCACCAGAGCGCGGCGTTCTACCGCGACCTCGCGGCGCCGGCCGGCGCACTGGCGAACTACCGCCAGCTGCAGGGCAAGGAACTGTCGTACAACAACATCGCGGATTCGGACGCGGCGTGGGAATGCGTGAAGACGTTCGACGCGCCGGCCTGCGTGATCATCAAGCACGCGAACCCGTGCGGCGTCGCGGTCGGCAACGATTCGGCCGACGCGTACGCGAAGGCATTCCAGACCGACCCGACGTCGGCGTTCGGCGGCATCATCGCGTTCAACCGCGAAGTCGACGAGACGGCCGCGCAGGCGGTGGCCAAGCAGTTCGTCGAAGTGCTGATCGCGCCGTCGTTCACGGACGCCGCGAAGCAGGTGTTCGCCGCGAAGCAGAACGTGCGCCTGCTCGAAATCGCGCTCGGCGACGGCCATAACGCGTTCGACCTGAAGCGCGTGGGCGGCGGCCTGCTCGTGCAGTCGCTCGATTCGAAGAACGTGCAGCCGAGCGAGCTGCGCGTCGTCACGAAGCGTCAACCGACCGCGAAGGAAATGGACGACCTGCTGTTCGCATGGCGCGTCGCGAAGTACGTGAAGTCGAACGCGATCGTGTTCTGCGGCAACGGCATGACGCTCGGCGTCGGCGCAGGCCAGATGAGCCGCGTCGATTCGGCACGCATCGCGAGCATCAAGGCGCAGAACGCGGGCCTCACGCTGGCCGGTTCGGCCGTCGCGTCGGATGCGTTCTTCCCGTTCCGCGACGGTCTCGACGTCGTCGTGGCGGCAGGCGCGACCTGCGTGATCCAGCCGGGCGGCTCGATGCGCGACGACGAAGTGATCGCGGCGGCCGACGAGCACGGCATCGCAATGATCCTGACGGGCGTGCGCCACTTCCGTCACTGATCGCACGCGGCCCGCGCGGCCGCCGCACGAAAACCCGGCGGCATCATACCCGCCGGGTTTTTTATTGCGCGGCGCCGGCGCACGCAGCCACGCGGCCGGCCCCGCGCACCATTCGTTGTAGTATCGCGGCATCAGGTTTTTCTCCTCACTCATGCGAATTCTCGGCATCGACCCCGGCCTGCGCGTCACCGGCTTCGGCGTCATCGACGTCAGCGGCCACCGGCTCGCCTATGTCGCAAGCGGCGTGATCCGCACGCCTACGGCTGACCTGGCTACCCGGCTCGGCACGATCTTCCAGGGCGTATCGACGCTCGTGCGCGAACACGCGCCCGACCAGGCCGCGATCGAACAGGTGTTCGTGAACGTGAACCCGCAGTCGACGCTGCTGCTCGGCCAGGCGCGCGGTGCCGCGATCTGCGGGCTCGTCTCCGGCGGCCTGCCGGTGGCGGAATACACCGCGCTGCAACTGAAGCAGGCGGTCGTCGGTTACGGCCGCGCGACCAAGTCGCAGATGCAGGAGATGGTCACGAGACTGCTCAACCTGACCGGCCAGCCTGGCAGCGACGCAGCCGACGCGCTCGGGATGGCGATCTGCCACGCGCACAGCGGCAATACGCTCGGCACGATCGGCGGCCTCGCGCCGGCGCTCGCGAAAAGGGGGCTGCGCGTGCGGCGCGGACGGCTCGTCGGCTGACGCGACGGCACGCGTCCCCTCGGTGCGGCGCGCGGCTACCCGCGTCGCGCGCATTGCGCCTGCCACCGCCCTGCCTGCCTGATCGCCCCGCGTCGCGCGGCGCCCCGACCTGACGGCCAACCCATCGGCATCGCGCCGCACCTGCGCTACACTCGCGCTTTCTTCCTCGCATCCCGCCATCCATGATCGGTCGCATCGCCGGCATCCTGCTCGAAAAGAATCCGCCTCACCTGCTCGTCGACTGCAACGGCGTCGGTTACGAAATCGACGTGCCGATGAGCACCTTCTACAACCTGCCGCAAACGGGCGAGCGCGTCGTGCTGCTCACGCAGCAGATCGTGCGCGAGGACGCGCACCTGCTGTACGGCTTCCTGACGCCGCAGGAGCGCACGACCTTCCGCGAACTGCTGAAGATCACCGGCATCGGCGCGCGCATGGCGCTGGCCGTGCTGTCCGGCATGAGCGTGCAGGAGCTCGCGCAGGCGGTGACGATGCAGGACGCCGCGCGCCTCACGCGCCTGCCCGGCATCGGCAAGAAGACCGCCGAGCGCCTGCTGCTCGAGCTGAAGGGCAAGCTCGGCGCGGACCTCGGCGCACTCGCCGGCGCCGCGTCCCAGTCCGACCACGCGACCGACATCCTCAACGCGCTGCTCGCGCTCGGCTATTCGGAAAAGGAAGGCCTCGCCGCGATCAAGAACGTGCCGGCCGGCACCGGCGTGTCCGAAGGCATCAAACTCGCGCTCAAGGCACTGTCGAAGGTGTAACGGCCGCCCGAGCCGGCTGTCGGAGCCAGTGTCGCGCCGTCGCGCGGCACGCGCCAGTCGGCCGTTCGGCCAGTTCGGCCGCGCGACGGCGCGCGGTACAATGGCCGCATGATTGAAACCGACAAACTCGCCGCCGAGCGGATCATCGCCGCCACGCCCGCCTCGTCGCACGAGGAGGTGTTCGAACGCGCGCTGCGGCCGCGCCAGCTCGACGACTACGTCGGCCAGGAAAAGGTGCGCGGCCAGCTCGAGATCTTCATCGAGGCCGCGAAGCGCCGCGCCGAGCCGCTCGACCACGTGCTGCTGTTCGGGCCGCCCGGCCTCGGCAAGACCACCCTCGCGCACATCATCGCGCGCGAGATGGGCGTGAACCTGCGCCAGACGTCGGGCCCCGTGCTCGAACGCGCGGGCGATCTCGCCGCGCTGCTGACCAACCTCGAAGCGAACGACGTGCTGTTCATCGACGAGATCCACCGGCTGTCGCCGGTCGTCGAGGAAATCCTGTATCCGGCGCTCGAGGATTACCAGATCGACATCATGATCGGCGAAGGGCCGGCCGCGCGCAGCGTGAAGCTCGACCTGCAGCCGTTCACGCTGGTCGGCGCGACCACGCGCGCGGGGATGCTGACCAACCCGCTGCGCGATCGCTTCGGGATCGTCGCGCGCCTCGAGTTCTACGATGCCGAGCAATTGTCGCGCATCGTGCGGCGCTCGGCGTCGCTGCTGAACGCGCAGATCGATCCGAACGGCGCGCTGGAGATCGCGAAGCGCTCGCGCGGCACGCCGCGGATCGCGAACCGGCTGCTGCGCCGCGTGCGCGACTATGCGGAAGTGAAGGCCGACGGCCAGATCACCGCGGCCGTCGCCGACGCCGCGCTCGCGATGCTCGACGTCGACCCGGTCGGCTTCGACCTGATGGACCGCAAGCTGCTCGAGGCGATCCTGCACAAGTTCGACGGCGGCCCGGTCGGCATCGACAACCTCGCGGCTGCGATCGGCGAGGAGCGCGACACGATCGAGGACGTACTCGAACCGTACCTGATCCAGCAGGGCTTCCTGCAGCGCACGCCGCGCGGGCGCGTCGCGACGCTGCTCACGTACCGCCACTTCGGGCTCTCCGCGCCCGACGCCGGCAACCCCGAACGCGGGATGTGGGATACCGCCGACGGGAAGTAACCCGCTGCCCGCGCCAAGCTCGCCATGACCACGCCGCCCAGCCCGCACCCCGCCCCGCCCACACCGGGCCCGCGCTGGGTCGAACCGATCCGCAAGCGGCTCGTGGCCGGCATCACGCACCTGACGACGGGCGGCGGCGGTCCGTCGATCGATCTCTCGTCGCCGCCCGGAGACCCGGGGCTGTTCGGCCCCGACGCGATCTGCTGGCGCGTGCATGCCGATTTCACGTCGATGATGACGGGCGGCATTGCCGCGCTACTGCTGCAGGCGCTCCATCCGCTCGCGCTCGCGGGCGTCTGGGATCACTCGTCGTTTCGCACCGACATCCTCGGCCGCTTGCGGCGCACCGCCACGTTCATCACGGGCACGACGTTCGGCAGCCGCGCGGACGCACTCGCGCTCATCGAGCGCGTGAAAACGATCCACGCGCGCATATCGGGCACTGCGCCCGACGGCCGGCCGTATCGAGCCGACGATCCGGCGTTGCTGACGTGGGTGCATGTCGCGGAAGTTTCGAGCTTCCTCGCCGCGCATTTGCGCTATGTGAATCCGTCGCTGTCGGGCGAGCTGCAGGACGGCTACTACGCGGAAACGGCATTGATCGCGGAGTTGCTCGGCGCCCGGGATGTGCCCCGTTCACGCGCCGAGGTAGCGGCCTATTTCGCGCGCATGCAGCCCGAACTCGAAGCCGGGCCGCACACCTTCGAGGTCATGGACATCCTGTTGAACGTGCCGGTCGCAACGCCCGCGCTGCGGCCAGCCGCGTCGCTGATCATGCACGCGGGAATCGACCTGCTGCCGCCCTGGGCGCAGCGCATGCTCGACGTGTCGACGTTCGCGCCGCTGCGACGCGCGGTGGTCCGGCCCGGTGTGCGGGCAGTCGCCCCCGTGCTGCGCTGGGCGCTCGTCAACGGCGCGTCGAAGCGCGCACGCCGCCGCGCAACCGCGACACCGCCCGACGGCACCCCGCCCGCCTGACGATCTGCTTCTTCCGCCGGGCGAAGCCGGTACGACCGGATCAGAGTACCTTGCGATACCCGTCGTCGTCGCTCGCGGCGTCGAGGTGCGACACGTCGGCCCATTGCACGACCTGTGCGCGACCATCGACGTAATCGACGACGTTGATGCTCGTGTTGAGCAGCTGATAGCTGCGCGGCGCCGACAGGTCGATATCGTTGGCGAAGCGGTACACGCAGTCGAGCACGCCGCCGTGTGCGACACACGCGATCCGGCCGCCCGGATGCGCGGCGACGATCGGCTCGAGCGCATGCAGCACGCGATGATAGAACTCGCGCTGCGACTCGCCGCCGTCGGGCGCGAAGCCCGGGTCGCGCGTCTGCCACGCGGCGTAGGCATCCGGAAACAGCGTCTCGATCTCGGTGCTGTCATGCCCCTGGAACACGCCGTACGCGCGTTCGCGCAGCCCTTCGCGCAACTGCAGCGGCAGCCCGAGCGCATCGGCAAAGGGTTGCGCGGTTTGTTGCGCGCGCATCAGGTCGCTCGAATAGATCGCGTCGATCCGCTGTCCTTCGCGCGCGTCCCGCGCGAGCCGGACGGCCAGCCGCTGCGCCTGCGCGAGCCCCGTGTCGGCCAGTGGAATGTCGATATGGCCCTGGATGCGCTTGATGCGGTTCCAGGCCGTCTCGCCATGGCGAATGAAGAGAATCTGCGTGGTGGCCATCGCGGCGCGTCTCCGGGAATGAATCAGGGCCGCACTTGCAGCCAGAACGTCACAGGGCCGTCGTTGACGAGCGACACCTGCATGTCGGCGCCGAACTCGCCCGTCTCGACGACCGGATGACGCTCGCGCGCGGCCGCGACGAAATAGTCGAACAGGCGCGCGCCTTCGTCGGGCGGCGCGGCCGGCGTGAAGCTCGGCCGCAGCCCGCTGTTGGTATCGGCCGCGAGCGTGAACTGCGACACGAGCAGCAGGCCGCCGGCGCCGCCCGCGCCGTCGATGTTCGACACCGGCAGGTTCATCTTGCCCGCGGCATCGCTGAACACGCGATAGCCGAGCAGCTTCGCGAGCAGCTTGTCGGCCGCGGCCTCGGTGTCGCCACGCTCCGCGCAGACGAGCGCGAGCAGCCCTGCGCCGATCTCGCCCGTCGTACGGTCGCCGACGCGCACGTCGGCGCGCTTCACGCGCTGGATCAGCGCGATCATGCGGTCAGCGTGACGCGCGCGAAGCGGCGCTTGCCGACCTGGACGACGAACTCGCCGGCCTCGACCTTCAGTCCCTTGTCGGAGACGGTCGCGCCGTCGATCTTCACGCCGCCCTGCTCGATGTTGCGCAGCGCTTCGCTCGTCGACGGCACGAGGCCCGCCTGCTTCAGCAGCTGGCCGATCGCGAGCGGCGCGCCCGCGAGCGTGACCGACGGGATGTCGTCCGGCACGCCGCCCTTCGCGCGGTGGTTGAAGTCCTCCAGCGCACGCTCGGCATCGGCCTGCGAGTGGAAGCGCGCGACGATTTCCTGCGCGAGCAGCACCTTGAAGTCGCGCGGGTTGCGGCCGCCTTCGGCGTCGCGCTTGAAGCCCGCGATTTCTTCGATGCTGCGGAACGACAGCAGCTCGAAGTAACGCCACATCAGCGTGTCCGAGATGCTCATCAGCTTGCCGAACATGTCGGTCGGCTTCTCGCTGATGCCGACGTAGTTGCCCTTCGACTTCGACATCTTCTCGACGCCGTCGAGGCCTTCGAGCAGCGGCATCGTGAGAATGCACTGCTGTTCCTGGCCGTACTGCTTCTGCAGTTCGCGGCCGACCAGCAGGTTGAACTTCTGGTCGGTGCCACCGAGCTCGAGGTCGGCGTTCAGCGCGACCGAGTCGTAGCCCTGCATCAGCGGGTACAGGAATTCGTGGATCGAGATCGGCACGCCGCCCTGGAAGCGCTTCGTGAAATCCTCGCGCTCGAGGATCCGCGCGACCGTGTAGCGCGACGCGAGTTTGATCATCCCGTCCGCGCCGAGCGGCATCGACCATTCGCTGTTGTAGCGGATTTCGGTCTTGGCGCGGTCGAGCACGAGCGCAGCCTGCTCGAAGTAGGTCTTCGCGTTCGATTCGATCTGCTCGCGCGTGAGCGGCGGGCGCGTCGCGTTGCGGCCCGACGGGTCGCCGATCAGCGACGTGAAATCGCCGATCAGGAAGATCACCGTGTGGCCGAGGTCCTGCAGCTGACGCATCTTGTTCAGCACGACCGTATGGCCGATGTGGATGTCGGGTGCGGTCGGGTCGAGGCCGAGCTTGATGCGCAACGGCGTGCCGGTGGCCGCGCTGCGCGCGAGCTTCTGCGCGAACTCTTCCTCGATCAGCAGTTCGTCGACGCCGCGCTTCGTGACGGCGAGCGCATGGCGGACTTCGTCGGTGATCGGGAAAACAGGCTTGGAACTGGGTTCGGTGCTCATCGGGGCCAGGAAGAATGTCGCAAAGACAGGGATTTTCCCATAACTTGCGCGTGCATCGCTTAACGACGCGTCAGGTTGCGCGGATAATCGGGCGCAAGGCGCGTGGCACCGGCCCGCGCCGCTCGATCCAGGAGGACCCAACGTGCCGCAACGACATCCGCAACCCGCCCATCCGGCCGACGGCATCTACTTCGGGCTGATGTCGGGAACCAGCATGGACGGCGTCGACGGCGTCGCCGTGCGTTTCGAGACCGGCCGCGCGCCGGTCGTGCTCGCGGAAGCGTTCGTCGGCTTCGCCCAATCGCTGCGCGACGCGCTGTTCGCGCTGCAGCAGCCCGGCGACAACGAGATCGACCGCGAATCGGTCGCGGCGAATGCGCTCGTCGCGCGCTATGCGGTGTGCTGTCACGAGCTGCAGCGCACGGCCGGCCTGTCGCGCGACGAGATCCGCGCGATCGGCGTGCACGGCCAGACGGTCCGGCACCGTCCCGAGCGCGGCTACACGCGCCAGCTCAACAATCCGGCGCTGCTCGCCGAGCTCACCCATCTCGACGTGATCGCCGATTTCCGCAGCCGCGACGTCGCGGCCGGCGGCCACGGCGCGCCGCTCGCGCCGGCGTTCCACGCGACGGTGTTCGGCGCGCCGGGCGAGACGCGGGTCGTCTGCAACCTCGGCGGCATCAGCAACATCACGATCCTGCCCGGCGAAGGCGGCGACGTGCGCGGCTTCGACTGCGGGCCCGCGAACGCGTTGCTCGACGAATGGGCGACGCGCCATCTCGGCAAGCCCTACGACGACGGCGGCAAGTTCGCCGCGCGCGGTACCGTGCACGCGGCGCTGCTCGACGCGCTGCTCGACGAACCCTACTTCGTCGCGCCGCCGCCGAAAAGCACCGGCCGCGACCTGTTCAATCCCGCGTGGCTCCACGCGAAGCTCGCCGCGTTCACGCAGGTCGCGCCGGAAGACGTGCAGGCGACGCTGACGGCACTCACCGCCGTCTCGGTCGCGCGCGAGATCGCCCTGCACGCGGCCGGCTGCAAGGCCGTGTTCGTCTGCGGCGGCGGCGCCCGCAACCCGGTGCTGCTCGATGCGCTCCGGCATGCACTGCACGAGGCCGGCGTGCCGGCGACGGTGGAGACGACGGCCGCACTCGGCGTGCCGCCGCAGCAGGTCGAGGCGCTCGCGTTCGCGTGGCTCGCGTACCGCTTCACCGCGCGCCAGCCCGGCAATCTCGCGAGCGTGACGGGGGCCGCGGGCGAGCGCGTGCTCGGCGCACTTTATCCGCGCTGATACGAGAAAACGACGAAACGAGCGGGAGCCCCGATGCGGCGCGTCCGGGACGCGCCGAGAGGCCGCCCGCGCGGTTCGTCGCGTACAACGGATGCAAAAAAAACGGGGCATCAAGCCCCGTTTTTCATTCCGGCGAACCGGACAGGATCCGTCGTGCGTTCAGACCGAGAACGACGAGCCGCACCCGCAGGTGGTCGTGGCGTTCGGGTTCTTGATCACGAACTGGGCGCCGTTGAGGTCGTCCTTGTAGTCGATCTCGGCGCCGACCAGGTACTGGTAGCTCATCGAGTCGATCAGGAGCTGGACGCCGTTCTTGTTCATCACGGTGTCGTCCTCGTTGACTTCCTCGTCGAACGTGAAGCCATACTGGAAGCCCGAGCAGCCGCCACCCTGCACGAACACGCGCAGCTTCAGGTCGGGATTGCCCTCTTCGTCGATCAGTTGCTTGACCTTGTCGGCCGCGGCGTCGGTGAAGACGAACGGTGCCGGCATTTCGGTGGTCGTTGCTGCGGATTCGGTAACAGCGTTCATGCGAACTCTCCAAAAAGCTTTAGCCGCTATTGTAGGGCCGATCAGAAGATCGTGCTGATGTCCATGAAATCAATAGGTTCTTGTTGATTTCAGTAAAGGAAACCGCCCGCGGGGCGCCGCCGCGCGGGCATAAAAAAACCGCCAGCGCGAAAACTGGCGGTTTTTCCGGCGGACGCCGCCCGGAAGCGGCGCGGCCATGAAGCGGAATTAACGCTTCGAGAACTGCTTTGCGCGACGTGCCTTGCGCAGACCAACCTTCTTACGCTCGACTTCACGTGCATCGCGCGTGACGAAGCCTGCGTTCGACAGCGACGGCTTCAGCGTTGCATCGTAGTCGATCAGCGCGCGGGTGATGCCGTGACGCACTGCGCCTGCCTGACCCGTTTCGCCGCCGCCGTTGACGTTGACCTTGATGTCGAACGTCTGGCCGTGGTTCGTGAGTTCCAGCGGTTGACGCACGATCATCAGCGACGTTTCACGCGAGAAGTAGTCGGCGATGGGCTTGCCGTTGACGATGATGTCGCCCTTGCCAGCCTTGATGAAGACACGTGCGACTGCGCTCTTGCGGCGGCCCGTACCGTAGTTCCAGTTACCGATCATGTGGGCTCCCCTTAGATCTCGAGCGCCTTCGGCTGTTGAGCCGAATGCGGATGCGTAGCTTCAGCGTAGACCTTCAGCTTCTTGATCATCGCGTAGCCGAGCGGGCCCTTCGGCAGCATGCCCTTGACCGCCTTCTCGAGCGCACGGCCCGGGAAGCGTTCTTGCATCTTGCCGAACGTCGTTTCATAGATACCGCCCGGGTAGCCCGAGTGACGGTAGTACTTCTTGTCCAGAGTCTTGTTGCCCGTGACCTTCAACTTGCTCGCGTTGATGATGATGATGAAATCACCAGTGTCGACGTGCGGGGTGAACTCAGGCTTGTGCTTGCCGCGCAGACGGCGTGCCACTTCGCTGGCAACACGGCCGAGAACCTTATCCGTCGCGTCAATCACGTACCATTCGCGCGTCACCTCATGGGCTTTTGCGGAAAACGTCTTCATGATCGATCCAAAAAAAATGCTTTGCCCGATGTGTTCTTCCTGCTTGTCTGTGTGCGCTTCGAGGCGCGGTGCAGGCTCTCCCTGTTCTTTTTCCGTGGGCATGAATGCGGAAAAGCCCTGAATTATAAAGGAAATACCGCAGCGCGGTCAAAGAGAATCCACGCCCCGTGCCGACGGCGCCCGAAATGGGCCAAAATCCGGTCGTGCCCCGATACACCAGGCGAACCGAGCGCCTGGGGCGGCACCCATCGACGCGCGGCACCTGACCTGGCCGCGCCAGACCGGCCGATCACGGAAAACAACAAACAAGCATGATGAAACAACGACTTACGCCCTTTCTCGCGGCCGCGCTGCTGGCCGCCGCGGCGCCCGCCGTGGCCGCCCGGGCCGGCTGCGAGGCCAAGCTCGACGCTCTCGACGCCCGCATCGCCGACGCCCGCCACGCCCATGCCGAAGATCGCATCGCCCGCCTGCGCGCGGTGCGCGAACGCGTGCGCCACTTCTGCGCGCGCGGTCATGGCCATGCCTCGGCCGCACACGTTCCGGCCCCTGCCGCCCGTTCGACGGACACGCCGCCCGGCGCGGCATCGCAGCCAGCCGCGCGGCGGCCGGCGTAAACGGGAGTCAATGACGGATATCGACGCGCGCAAACTGCGCGCCGATGCTTGCATGGGACGAAAAAAAGCCCGAACGGCTGGTTCGGGCTTAATCCACCTTAGGAGGAGGGTGGAGGAGACATGCGGAGGTTGCCGCAGCGCGACAACCAATGAGGCTCATTATACGAATGCGTCGCCGACTTCACAAGAAAATTTGCATTACGAAATCCAACACCATAATGCGGAATTCAGTGAGCCTCACGGGATGAATGGATTTTCCCTTTTAAAATCAATCAACTGGGAAGAAAGCGCGCAGCCGGAAGCCCGCCACGCCTAGAGTAAAACCCCTAAAGACAGCAGGGAAATCGCCGTTCGGCGCCCCGCCGCGCGCCGCACGCGGCGGCATGGCGTGGCGCGTCGTGCAGCGCATCAGCCGAGCGAAGCGCTGCGGGCTACAATGCCGGATCGAATTCGAATCAGGCAACGCTGGAGTGCAAGCATGGAATGCAAAGTAAGCTGGATGGGTCAGGACGGCATGGCGTTTTCCGCCCAGACCGGAAGCGGGCACCTCGTCGCGATGGACGGCGCGCCGGAAGGCGGCGGCCACAACCTCGCGCCGCGCCCGATGGAAATGGTGCTGGTCGGCACCGGCGGCTGCACCGCGTACGACGTCGTGCTGATCCTGAAGAAGAGCCGCCAGGAAGTCACCGGCTGCTCGGTCACGCTGAAGGCCGAACGCGCGAGCGAAGATCCGAAAGTGTTCACGAAGGTCCACTTCCACTTCACCGTCACCGGCCGCAACCTGAACCCGGCCACGGTCGAGCGCGCGATCAACCTGTCGCACGACAAGTACTGCTCCGCGTCGATCATGATCGCGAAGACCGCCGAACTCACGCATTCGTTCGACATCGTCGCCGACTGAACGCACGGCGGCCACGCATGAAAAAAAGGGCCGGCGCTCCTGACGGAGCGCCGGCCCTTTCGCATTCGAACGGCAAAGCAGGCCGATAAGCCGGATTCTGTGCACGCTGCGCGCCGAAGCGCGCGGCGCGTGGCAGCCATTCCTCTAGGCGCGCCATTGCTGACGCGCTCAAGCTTCCTACCCGCAGACGAGACGGGGGCCCCGTCCTGCATCCGAAAATGCGCGCCTGCCTACTTGGAATTGCTCCGGGTGGAGGTTACCGTGCCGGCGAACGTCGCCGTCGCCGCGGTGCGCTCTTACCGCACCGTTTCACCCTTACCTGATCCCGGCTTGCGCCGGGCCATCGGCGGTTTGCTTTCTGTTGCCCTGTTCCGCGTGTCGCCACGGATGGCCGTTAGCCATCACCCTGCCCTGTGGAGTCCGGACTTTCCTCGCCCCCGCCTGCCCGAAGGCGGCGAGGCCGCGACTGCCTGGCCTGCTTTGCGACGCGCATTCTAGCACTGTGCGCCGCCGCCGGCAGCGCGCGAGCGGCGGCCGCTGCGGAAAACCGCCGGATCGTCGTAGAACGCGGGCGCGGCATTCGCTTCGCACCAGCCAGGCACGCCGAGCACCGGCAGCGGCGCGAAATCGCGGCTCGTCAGGTCGCGGGTCGCGAGCTCGCCGGCGATCCGCGCATCGACATGCGCGGCACGCTGCGCGTCAGGCCACGAAAAATAGTCGTCGCCCACTTCGACGATCCATGCGTGCGCGGTGCACGACTTGTAGGGCGCGACGAGCTTCTCGAGCAGCGCATGGCCGACGAGCCGCGCCTCGCAGCGCGTGCCCCACGCGTCGCGCGCCGCCACCAGCAGCTGCTGCCAGCTGAAGCCGCGCAGCGCATCGGCGAGCGTGCGGTCGGCCGTCACGAACAGCGCGGCATTTTCGTCGAACAGCGTCAGCGCATCGCGCAGCGTGCCGCGCACCGGCCCGACGCCGCCCGCGACATCGATCGCCGCGGCCTGGCGTGCGTTCAGCGCAGCCTTGGTGCGCGGATACGCGAACCAGACGAGCGCATTGAAGAAGTCGTGAAGATTGTGGCGGGTCGGGACGCCGCCGGTGTCGGCGATATGGGTTTCGTATGCGATGCCGGGCGGCAGCTCGGCCTGCGGCACGAAGCGCAGCGGCTTGCCGCGGCCGCTGACACGGGCATCACCGCGCAGCGCGCCGTTCAGTGCGTCGAGCAGCGCGGCCTCGCCGGCGAGCGCGGCCGCCTGAAGCGTGCGGCCCGGTTCCGCGTAACGCGCGAGCCACGGCGCGGACCAGTCGATCCGCGCGAACACCGCCGCGCCGCCGCCGGCCGCGTGGCCGGCCGCGCGCGGCGGCGTGCCGGTCACGCGAACTTCCAGCCGATCGATTCGCCGGCGCGCAGCGGCACGACCGGCGTATCGCCCGCGAACACCTCGCGCGGCAGTTCCCAGGTCTCGCGGCGCAGCGTGATCGTCTCGGTGCTGTGCGGCAGCCCGTAGAAATCGGCGCCGAAGCGGCTCGCGAAATTTTCCAGCTTGTCGAGCGCGCCCGCCTTGTCGAACGCTTCCGCATACAGCTCGAGCGCGTGCAGCGCCGTGTAGCAGCCCGCGCAGCCGCACGCGGTTTCCTTCGCGTCGCGTGCGTGCGGCGCGCTGTCGGTGCCGAGGAAGAAGCGCGGGTTGCCCGACGTCGCGGCTTCGACGAGCGCGACGCGGTGCGTTTCACGCTTCAGCACCGGCAGGCAGTAGTAATGCGGGCGGATCCCGCCGACGAACAGCGCGTTGCGGCTGTACAGCATGTGCTGCGGCGTGATCGTCGCGCCGAGCAGGCCCGGCGCCGCATCGGCGTCGCGCACGTAGTCGGCCGCGTCCTTCGTGGTGATGTGCTCGAACACCACCTTCAGGCCGGGGAAATCGCGGCGCAGCGGCGTCATCACGCGGTCGATGAACACCTTCTCGCGATCGAACATGTCGATCGCCGGGTCGGTCACCTCGCCGTGCACGAGCAGCGGCATGCCGGTTTCCTGCATGACCTCGAGCGTCTTCGCGCACTTCGCGAGATCGCTGACGCCGTGGTCGGAGTTCGTCGTCGCGCCGGCCGGATACAGCTTCACGCCGTGCACGAAGCCGCTGTCGCGCGCACGGCGGATTTCGTCGGGCGACGTGTTGTCGGTCAGGTACAGCGTCATCAGCGGCTCGAACGCCATGCCCGCCGGCAGCGCGGCCAGGATTCGCTCGCGATAGGCCTGCGCTTGCGCGGTGGTCGTGACGGGCGGCTTCAGGTTCGGCATGACGATCGCGCGGGCGAACTGGCGCGCCGTGTGCGGCAGCACCGCGGCCAGCATGTCGCCGTCGCGCAGGTGCAGGTGCAGGTCGTCGGGACGGGCGAGCGTGAGCGTCGCCGGAGAGGAAGCGTTCGAGGCAGTCATAGGAGGCGTCGTGAGGAACGGGCTGGCCATCTGCGGGGCCGGAACGCGCGTGCGCGGGCCGACTGACGGCAAACCGCAACACGGGGCCTTCGGCCGGCGGAATCCGCTTTTTACCGCTCAAGGCTCGGTGATATGCTAGAAGCCACATTGTACCGGGGTTCACCCGGTTGGTTACCCTGCTTCCGCCCCCGCCCCAAGTAAAATGTGCCAACTCCTAGGAATGAACTGCGCCGCGCCGACGGACGTCACATTCTCCTTCACAGGTTTCGCGGCCCGGGGCGGCCTCACCGATCACCATGCCGACGGCTGGGGAATCGCGTTCTTCGAGGACAAGGCCTGCCGCCTCTTCGTCGACCACCAGGCATCGGCCACGTCGCCGCTCGCCGAAATGGTCAAGCGCTACCCGATCAAGTCCAAGAACACGATCGCGCACATCCGCAAGGCCACGCAAGGCCACATCCTGCTCGAGAACAGCCACCCGTTCATGCGCGAGCTGTGGGGGCGGCACTGGATCTTCGCGCATAACGGCGATCTGCAGGAGTACGAACCCGATCTCGACGGCAGCGTCTACCACCCGGTCGGCACCACCGACAGCGAGAAGGCGTTCTGCGTGCTGATGCAGGGGCTGCGCGAAGCGTTCCCCGGCGCGCAGCCGCCGTTGCCGGAGCTGTTCGAGCGCGTCGGCGAGCTGACGCGCGACATCACCGATCACGGCGTGTTCAACTTCCTGATGTCGAACGGCCAGGCTCTCTTCGCGCACTGCTCGACGCGGCTGCACTACCTCGTGCGGCGCTGGCCGTTCTCGACCGCGCATCTGGTCGACGAAGACCTGTCGATCGACTTCGCGAAATACACGACGCCCGAGGATCGCGTCGCGGTGATCGCCACGCAGCCGCTGACCGACAACGAAATCTGGACCTCGTTCGAACCGGGCGAGCTGATCATGTTCCAGTGCGGCGACGTCGCCGCGCGGATGCAGATCCCGGTGCCCGAGTGCGTGCTCGAGAAACTGCGCAACCCGGCGCTCGACGCGTCGGCGTCCGCGCCGTGCGGTACGCAGCACGCCGCACTCGCGGCCGGCGCCGACGACGATTCCGACGACTCGATCGATTTCTGAGCGCGCCGCGCCGCCGCCGGGCGCGCGCTTCATGCGTTGCGCTGTTCCGCCAGCGTCGCGGCCCGGCGATCCCGCGTCATGCCCGGATCGTCGAACCACGCATCCGGCGCCCGGCATCCGCCGATGATTGCCCGCATTGAAAATCTCCCCCGACAACTCCATTCAGGCTGCCATTTCAAGCACGCGTGCGTCGCCACACGACATTCACTTTTATTTAATTAATTTTCAAGTGAAAATAATTAACCGTCGAAACAAATAAACCAAGATATTCGAAACCGGATAATCCGGAAGCCTCAGCTTAAAGCAAAATCCCCACGCCTATCGTGCGCCAGCCTACCGAACCGGCGCTTCCGCCTGTTCTATAAAAAATCCACCAAGCCCTTACCCACAAAGGCTTTCAGTTCGATTACCCACACAACTCAGAAATACCACTCAATACCGTTACCATCCCCACATTTTCTGATTTTTTGAAAATCGCCCGCCCCGCCAATTAGTAGACTCGCTCCATCTTCGGTGTAACGAAACCCGACCGGCGCGTCATGCAGCCACGGCTGCCGCATGTCCATTCGCGTCACGCGTCACCGTGGAATGCGCATTCGCCGCATGCGGCGAATACCACTTCAAAACAAGAAAGAGGGCATGTCGTGAATCACTCATTTCGATCGATCTGGAGCGACGCCGCCGGCTGCTGGGTCGCGGTCGCGGAAACGACACGGGCGCGCGGCAAGCGTTCACGCCGCGAATCGGGCGCAAGCACCCGCGCCGGCCGCACGGCGATGCGCCGCTCGCCGCTGCGCGTCGCCGCGCTCGGTGCCGCGCTGGCCGCGCTGTCGGCCGGCTCCGCGTACGGGTCGAGCTGCGGCGACGGTTCGGCGGTCGCGAGCGGCGGCAGCTGCGCGCTCGGCAGCGTCAGCCCGACCGTGAACGACAACCTGGCCGGCGCCACGACCGTGTCCGGCGGCGACGCGGTCGGCGTGACGGGCGCATGGACGGCGCAGAACAGCGGCGACGCCGGCTACACGCGCATCCCGTTCGGCACGACGACGATCGTGTCGGGAAATCCGGATCAGCCGCTGGTGTCGCTCGGCGGCAAGACGCAAAACATCGGCACGCCCGACACGATCACGGGCACCCATACGTCGGTCGCCACCTACGACTCGTCCGCGTTCTCCGCGTCGACGGTCGGCACGACCGACGTGCCCGTCTACCGCGACGTCAACGGCGACCAGTACGTGAACACGCGGATCGGCACCGTCGACCGCTCCGGCGGCACGCTGAACGTGTCGATCGGCAATCCCGCCAACGCGCCCGGCTCGGCCGGCAACGCAATCACGATGGCCGCGAAGCAGACGGACCTCACCGTCGCGGACGGGACGGGCGCCACCCCGAGCGTCGTCAACTGGAATTCACGCAACCAGGTCTGGTTCACCACCGGCGACTACCTCGCGAGCGGCGGCTCCGTCGGCAGCCTCCAGCTCGACGTGCCGGCCTATGCGGGCACTTTCACCGCGTTCGACGGCAGCACGTGGACCGTCAGCGACGCCGCGTCGCTCGCCGCCTACAACGACTTCCTCGTGCGTTCGGTCCGGAGCGGCGCGCTCGGCTCGCAGGCCGCGTACGACACCGCGTTCGGCCAGGCCGTCACGTTCTCGAAGGAGACCTTCCAGTACGCGAACAACGTGTCCGCCGGCGACAAGAACACGCTGCCGATCGATCACCTGTCGGCAATGCACGGCACCGGCGCGAACGCGACGCTGCAGATCGGCAAGGACGGCCAGATCGACTTCCGCGGCACCAACACGATCGCATCGAGTTCGGCCGTCCTCGCGGAAAACGGCGCGCACTTCGTCAACGACGGCCGCCTGTCGGGTGATTTCACGCTGGTGCGCCTGCTGAGCGGCGCGAGCGGCGTCAACAACGGCGTGATCTCGTCCGGCTACGCGTCCGGCGACAATTTCGACACGAGCAGCGGCACGCCGCCCGACAACTTCGGGTTCCATGCGTACACCGAGGGCAACGGCGTGTACGCGAACGGCTCGGGCACCTCGTTCGTCAACCACGGCGTGATGAACGTCGGCGCGTGGACGCTCGCGGGCGACCGCCCCGACCTGCAGAACTACGCGGTGGCCGTGACGGGCGGCGCGAACGCGTCGAACGCCGGCACGATCAACGTCGGCGTCAACGCGACGACGCTCGACAGCCAGGTGATCGGCGGCTTCGCGGCGGGCGGCACCTTCACGAATGCGGCCGGCGGCACGATCTATCTCGGCCGCGCGGCCCAGTACGGCCCGGGGGCGGCGGCGAACGACGTCGCGCTGTCCGCGCATGCGTACGGGATCCTGCTCGGCGCGTCGGGCACCGCCAGCAACCTCGGCTCGATCGTGATCGGCTCGCAGACGCAGAACGGCGCCGGGATGGCGAGCATCGGTTCGTCGTCCGGCACGCTGCGCAACGCGGGCACGATCGTCGTGAACGGCGCGGCGCCCGGCACGCCGTTCGCCAACGTCGGCATGCTCGCGGCCAACACGGCCGCGACCGTGACCAACACCGGCACGATCACGCTGAACGGCGTGAACGGCATCGGCATCATGGTGGTCGGCACCGGCTCGACCGCGACGGCCGCAACGTCGACCGGCACGATCAACGTGGCCGGCGGGCTCGATCCGGCATCGGACACGCGCAACTACGGCGTGTGGGCCGAAGGGCCGCGCGCGAAGGCCACGGTCGACGGCGCGCTCAACCTGACGGGCACCGGCGCGATCGGCGTCCATGCGCGCTCGGGCGCGACGATCAACGTCGACGCGAACGCGGTGCCCCACTTCATGTCGGGCACGAACCAGATCGGCTTCTATGCGTATGGCGCAGGCTCGAAGATCAACGTCGCCGCGCAGCACCTGAGCGTCGATACCGACGATTCGACGCTGTTCCGCATGGCGGGCGGCGCGGCCTATACGGGGGCATCGGCCGCCGGCACGCTGACGACCGACGTCAACGGCCAGCGCGCGCGCGGCGTGCTCGCGACCGGTGCCGGCACGACGCTGTCCACCGGCCACGCCACCTACAACGTCAACGGCGCGAACGGCATCGCGGTAGCAGTCGAAGGCGGCGCGAAGGGCACGATCGACTCGGGCGCGACCATCAACCTGAATGCGGCCGGCGCGATCGCGGGCGTCGTCGACGGCCAGGCGCACGACCTCGCCGGCGCGAATGCCGGCGCACCGGTCGCGACGACGCTGACCAACGATGCCGCGGTCACCTCGTCGACCGCGGGCGTGACGGGTTTCGTCGCGCAGAACCTCGGCACGCTCGACAACCGCGACACGGTGCTGCTGAGCGGCGCAGGCTCGACGGGCGTCGTGGTCGGCACGCTCGGCACCGTGAACAACGCGTCGGCGATCCGCGTGGCCAACGGCACCGGCGCGCTCGTGCAGGGCGCGTCGGCGACGCTCGCCAACGCGGGCACGATCGAGGCCGACGACGGCGTCGCGGGCGTGCACCTGACCGGCGCGGGTGCGTCGGTCGCGCTGTCGGGCGCGGGCACCGTCGTCGCGAACGGCAGTGCCGACGGCGTGCTGATCGACTCGACCGTCTCGAACGGCGGGATCGCGGCCGGCGCGACGTCGATCGCGGCGGGCGGCGCCGGCAAGGGCATCGACAACCTCGGCACAAACACGACGATCGCGCTGTCCGGCACGCAGATCGGCACGACCGGCAATGGCGCCGACGGGCTGTCGTCGACGGGCACGGGCGCACGCATCGCGACCGACGCGGCGACCGTCGTACGCACCGCCGGCGACAACGCACGCGGCTTCTTCGTGACGGGCGCGGATTCGACGCTGGCGGCCGACGGCACGACCGTCGCGACGACCGGCGCCGGCGCGCATGCGATCGTCGCGGGCAGCGGCGCGACCGTGTGGCTGTCGGGCACGAAGGTCTCTGCGGCGGGCGTGGCAGCCGACGGTCTCGTCGCGCGCAACGGCGGCCGTATCGGCGACACGGGTTCGTCGCTCGCGAGCGCGGCCGGCAACGGCGCGACCGTCGACGGGGGCGGCGTGCTCGCGCTGACGGGCACGACGCTCAAGGGCGCGACGGCCGGCGTCATGAGCACGGACACGCTCGCGACCGGCGCGACGAGCTCGGTGCGCGTCGACGGCGGCAGCGTCGCGTCCGTCGCCGGGCCGGCGTTCGCCGCACGCGGCGGCACCGTCGACATCGCGGTGCGCAACGGCACCGTCGTGACGGCCGGCAACGGCACGCTGCTGGACCTCGCGAACGGCAGCACCGCGACCTTCAACGCATCGGCCGTGAATCTCGCGGGCGACATCGTGTCGGACGCGTCGAGCACCGGCAACGTGTTCCTGACGAACGGCACGACCCTGACCGGCACGATCGACCCGGTCGCGCTGAGCGTCGACGGCTCGAGCACGTGGCACATGACCGGCAGCTCCGTGCTGAGCAGCCTGAACAACGCGGGCCTGGTCGCGTTCGCCGCACCGTCCGGTTCACCGACGGCGGCCGCCAGCTACCGGACGCTGACGACCGGCAATTACGTCGGCAACGGCGGCACGATCGCGCTGAACACCTACCTCGGCGCCGACGCATCGCCGACCGACCGGCTGATCGTGAACGGCGGCACCGCGAGCGGCACGACCGGGCTGAAAATCGCGAACACGGCCGGCACCGGCGCGCAGACGACGGGCGACGGGATTCCGGTGGTCGTCACGGCCAATGGCGGCACGACTACCGCGTCGGCGTTCCATCTCGCGGGCCCCGTACAGGCCGGCGCGTACGAATACCGTCTCTACCGCGGCGGACAGGGCGATGCGAACGGCTGGTACCTGCGCTCGCAACTGGACCCGACGGACCCCGGCGATCCGGTCGGCCCGTCCGTCATCGAAGGCGGCGACAACGGCGGCAATCTCGCGTACCGTCCTGGCGTCACGGGTTATGCGATGACGCCGCTGCTGAACGCCGACTACGGCTTCTCGACGCTTGGCAAGCTGCACGAGCGCGTCGGCGACATCTACAACCTCGAGAAGCAGGCGCCGGGCAACCGCGACGGCGTGTGGGGCCGCATCGGCGGACAGAGCCTCGACGCGAACGCGGGCCGCTTCGCGGCCGACGAGCGCACGTTCTTCGCGCAGTTCGGCAAGGACTGGACGCTCGACCAGGCGGCCGCCGGCGGCAGCACGCATGCGGGCGTGACGGCGAGCATCGGCGTCGCGAACGCGAGCTTCAGCGACACGGCACGCGCCGACACGGCCGGGCTGTCGACGTCGACGGGCTCGGTCGAGATGCACGCGCAGAGCGTCGGCGGCTACTGGACACGCTACCTGTCCGACGGCACCTACTTCGACAGCGTCGGCCAGGTCACGCACTACGGCAACCGCTATCGCGACAGCTACGGCAACGAGGCCTCGCAGAACGGCTTCGGCATCGCGCTGTCGCAGGAGGTCGGCAAGCCGTTCGGGATCGGCGGCACGCCGATCGCGGTCGAACCGCAGGCGCAGCTGATGTACCAGTACCTGAAGCTGAACGGGTTCAACGACAACGTATCGGCCGTGTCGGGCACGACGACCCACGCGCTGCGCGGACGCGTCGGCGTGCGCGTCTTCCGGCCGAACCTCGACGCGAACGCGGGCGGCGGCGCCGCGACACCGTACTTCACGGCCGACGTGCTGCACGACTTCCTGTCGCCGGGCCAGACCGTCGTCGGCGGCACGCCGTTCGCGACGCACCTGGGCCGCACGTGGTACGAGCTCGGCCTTGGCGTGACCGCGGGCTTCGGCAAGTCGGGCGCGTTGTACGCGAACGTGAAATATGCGCGCAACATCGGCGGCGATTACCGGCGCGGCGTGACCGGGCAGGTCGGCTACCGCTACAGCTGGTAACGCCCGACTCGGCAACCCGTCCGCTGCCACCGGCGGGCGACGGGCAGCCCGCGAAAAAAACCGCCCGGTGTTCAGCCGGGCGGTTTTTTTCATCGCGTGCATGCGGCGCACGCGCTGCACGAACGCTCAGTGCAGGATTTTCGCGAGGAAGTCCTTCGCGCGGTCCGACTTCGGATTCGAGAAGAAATCGTCCTTGCGGT